>JAQWZU010000001.1 GCA_029253285.1 Akkermansiaceae bacterium
GGACGTGCTGCCACCCGAAAGAGAAAGCCGATCAAGCGCTTTGTCTGTCTCTCCAACAACTATGGGGTCTACCAAAAAGCCTTTTTCCCAGATCCCACTCAAGCCGGTAAAAACTACGATGTTCCGGAAACCCTCAAGGCTCTGGGGAAACATCGTGAGGACTTCACAGTTTTCCAAAATCTTGATCACGGTTTCACCGGTGGCCACCAAGGTGTCCCCGTCCTGCTCAGTGGCGTTCGTCCTGTCCTCGCTCATAATTATGCCGAGGGAAACATAAGCCTCGATCAAAAACTCGCAGAGCATCATGGTGCCGCGACCCGGTTCTCATCACTGACCTTGGGATGCCGCGAACGCAATCTTCTCAGCTTCACCCGAACCGGCGTCCAAGTTCCCTCTATTGATCTCCGCGCCGCCTACCGCGCGATGTTTCTCGAGGACTCCGCCGAAAAGAAAGCAAGCTCGGCCGAAAATTTCAAACGCCACAGCAGCATCCTTGATGTCGTAAAAGATCAGGCCAAGTCACTCAACAAAGAGCTAGGGAAACAAGACCAAGAAAAGTTAGAAGAATACTTCGACTCCGTCCGCACCCTTGAAAAGAAAATCGTGCAACAGGAACCCTGGATCAATCGGCCCAAGCCAAAAACCGATGTTCCGGAACCCAATCCCGGCAACGGCACCGCGGAGCAACTCAAAGCCACCATCGAAATAATCGCGCTTGCTTTACAAACCGACTCAACGCGCGCCATCACCCTGTCATCTGGCTTTGCCAACGGAGACTTTGGGCTCAACGGAGGTTATCATGGATTTTCCCATCACGGGGAACGACCCGACCCCGTCGCTGCTTTGAAAAAGATCGAAGGCTACCAAATTCAAATGATGTCTTATTTGATCGATCTCCTCAAAGCGCAGGAAGACCCGATCAATGGTGGCACCCTCTTCGATCACACCTCCATCCTTTACGGCTGTGGAATGGCCGCAGGCACCCATCAGACGAAAAATCTTCCTCTTGTTCTCGCAGGTGGCGGATTCAAACATGGAGAGCACAAAGTCTATCCTGATCACGACTCTAATCGGGTTCCCGCTGCAAATCTCCTCCTCTCCATCCTTCAAAATTCAGGACTGGAAATTGATCGATTCGGATCTAGCACAGGCGCCCTCAGCGATCTCGAGTCCAAAGCCTGATCCTTCTTTTCTGTGAAAATACGCTTCTTTTCACTGGGCTTACTCTGCACTCCGTGGGGGCTTTTTGGCGGTCCACTTGAAAAGGTGAAACCCTTTCTTGAAACTCATTGTTATGACTGCCACGGCGTCAAAAAACAAAAAGGAGATGTTCGATTTGATACCCTTGGAGACGATCTTACAAAGATTGAAAATCTAGAAATCTGGCAGGGGATTCTTGATCAGCTCAACCTGGGCGAAATGCCTCCCCGCAAGGCACCGCAACCCGAGGCGAACGACGTCAAACCTGTCGTGGAACTCCTGAGCGCAGAACTCAACGCCGCCTACCAAAAAGCCCGCAGCACCGGTGGACAAACAGTACTCCGTCGTCTGAACCGACACGAACTCCGCAACACCTTGCGCGATCTCCTTCATCTCAACGGAGCCCACTACCGGCCCGATTCCGCGGGCTCGCGACTGACCGATAACAATGGGAACGGAAGCGTCGAGCGCACCGGTCATGATCCCCTTCGCTTCTTCCCCGAAGACGAAGCCGAGGATGGCTTCTTCAACATCGGTGACAAGTTGGTGATGTCCGACTTCCTCCTCAAACTCACCCTCGCCGCGGTCGAGGAAACACTCGCCGAAGCCACTCGTCTCGAACCGAAACCCGCCATCGAAGCCCGCACCATCTCCGGCCACTTCCACAAAGGCCGAAGCAATGGCGAACACCTCGTCGAAACCACTTCCCGCGAACTCAACCCCGACTTTGAAATGCTCGCGGTCGGCTACGAACGTCACGGCCGGCTCTCTCCCCTCGACCTCCGGGGTGGTGTCGGCACCTCCGCCAAATACCGCCTGAGCATCACCGCCTCTGCCCACAACCCCGACCACCCCTGGCCCGAAACCCTCCCTCTCCACGAAAAAGATCCCTTCCAACTCTGCCTCAACATCGCCGACACCAAACAAGGCGGCATCGCTGGTATCACCTCGACCCCGCTCGCCCTCTGGTCCATCCCGCCCGATGGTAAAAAACACACCTTCACTCACACCACCTGGATCGATAAAACCTGGACTCCCTGGATCGGATGGGAAAATGGCCCGCCCGCCCGACCCTTTCGCGCCGAAAGACTTGTCGAAGAACATTTCCCGAACGAGTTCACCCCGCGTCCTGACAAAAAAACCGACAAGGAAGCCCACGACCGCTGGCCTATCGAGCTCGCCAGAATCCTCCACCGCAACGGCTACCCCGGCCCCCACCTGCGCATCCACAGCCTCACTCTGGAACCCATCATCGAGAGCTGGCCACCCCAAAGTCACACCACACTTTATGGAAGGGGCTCAGGCAAGGAGGTCGAAATTCGCAATCTCATGAAAGCCTTCGCTACGCGCGCCTTCCGGCGTCCGGTGACTGACTCCGAGATTGAGCGCTTTGTCCAACTCGTCCTGCGCCAGCAAGTCGATCCTCTTGTGGAAATGGCAGGAGGCATTCAGGATCTCACTTATCGGGTCTACGAGGGGAAATGGAGTAAGCTTCCTGAATTCGACACTCTCGAACCGGTCGCCCAAGGCAAACTTCCCAAAGGCCACCTCGACATCAAAGCTGCCAAACGCAACGAGTATTATGGTATTGTCTTCGAGGGTAAGATTGATGCTCCAAAAGCCGGTGAATACACCTTCGAAATGGCTTCTGATGATGGCGCCCGAATCCTCATTGATGGAAAGAAAGTCGTCGAACACGACGGCCTTCACGGACAGGAATTACGAAAAGGAAAAGTGGAGCTCAAGGAAGGCCCTCACGATATCCGTGTCGAGTATCTCGCCTATGGCGCCCCCAACGGATTCCGGGCCGGCTGGACCGAACCAGGATCTAACCACGCCAATCTTTCAGTCGAAAGCCTTCGCCAAAAGGATAATCGGAAGCCTAAAAAAGAAACTTTTCCTACCCTCATTAGGGCGATGCAAGATGGCTATGCCGCGATTCTTTGCTCACCGCAATTTCTCTACTTAAAAGAAAAACCAGGGCCCCTCGATGACTTCGCGATCGCATCACGACTGAGTTACTTTCTCTGGTCGTCGATGCCAGACGCGAGACTCCTTGAACTAGCCAAAGCGGGGAAACTTCAGAATCCTGCGGAACTCGACCGGCAGGTCGAGCGCATGCTTAAAGACGCCAAAGCCGCCGCCTTCACACGCCATTTCACCTCCGCCTGGCTACGGCTCGACAAGCTTGGAAAAATGCCACCATCCGGAGGCGACTTCCAATTTTACAAGAACCTTAAAGTTGAGCCCATGCTCTTCAAACAAGTCACCACTTATTTCGAAGAAATCCTCAACACCAATGGTCGTATTTCGGAATTTATCGATTCCGACTATACCTACATGAACCAAGTTCTGGGCAAGTGGATCTACCGACGGGAGGATATCCGGGGCGCGCGTCTTAAAAAGATCAAACTCAATGATCGTCGCCGTGGCGGAATCTTTACCCAACCAGGAATTATGACCGCGACTGCCAATGGAGTTGACACCTCACCTGTCATCCGAGGCACTTGGGTTCTCGAAAATATCCTTGGAACTCCTCCCTCACCTCCCCCGCCGGATATCGAACCTCTCCCGACCGACACCCGGGGTGCTGTCACGATTCGCGAACGTTTGGATTTACATCGTAAAAACGAGTCCTGCTCTTCTTGCCATGAAAAGATCGACCCCATGGGCTTTTCCTTTGAAAACTTCGATGTGGTAGGTCGCTGGCGTGACCGCTATCGGGGTGTCAACGAACCCATTGATACCAAATCAACGACCACCAGCGGGAGAGAGATTGCTGATATCATTGAGTTCAAGAACATGCTCAAGGAACGCGAATCTCAAATTGTCCATTGCCTCACTGAAAAAATGCTTACCTACGGGACTGGCCGAAGACTCGAAGCAACCGACCGTGGGAAGGTAGATCACATTATCAAAGAACTTGGTAAAAAAGAAAATCGTCTGCGCGACCTCGTTCACCTTGTCGTCAAAAGCGATCTCTTTCTCAACAAGTAGTTCTTATTCGAAGCTCCGATAGGCTTTCATCCTGCTGACCGAAAAACGACTTAGCGTCTCCCTTGCGGATTCGAAAAGCCCACTCGGATCCTCCCAGCGCAAAAAGCCGTTCCCAAAAAAGATTTTTTGATCCTTCACTGAGTGATTTCAAGAGCGTGACCGTGGCCTCGCTTAGAACTTGGGAAAGGCTAAATTTGTTCAACTCAAAACAGAAAATTACAATTATCGTTGATAATACGACTAGTTGTCGTAACCTTCTCCTCAACACCCTTATATGATCGCTAAAGCTGAACTCGCTATCTTAAACCTGCTCTGGGAACACGGCCACCTTACTGCTCGTGAAATCCGCGAGCAAATTTACCCGGATGCCCAAAAGCCTCAACACGGCACCGTTCAACGCCTTCTCCAACGTCTCGAGGAAAAAGGATATCTATCTCGCGATCGTTCCCGCTCTATTCACTTTTTTGCAGCCACCATGACTCGGCAGGACTACGCCGGTCGTGAACTGGAGTCCCTCGCCGACACCCTTACCGCCGGCTCTTTCACCCCGCTCATCACTCACCTCGTCGAAAATAAAAGGATTTCAACTACCGAAATTAACAAGCTTCGCGCTCTTCTCGACGCACACTCTGACCAGTAAAAACCATGTTCAACTCCCTCGTCCAGATAGGCATCACGAACGCTGTCATCGTTATTCCGCTTGCCATTCTTGCTCTCCTCATCGGCTCAAAAAATAAAAACCCTCATATTAGCCATCTCCTTTGGCTTCTCGTTCTCGTCAAACTGATCACTCCGCCCTTCTTCCATCTCATCATCCCAGGCGCGCCTTCTCCAATCCTCAACCCCCTCCCACTTGACCCAAGCATCGCAAGCTCCACAACCCTCTCGCTTGATTCAACAACCAATGATCTCAATCAAAAATTACTCTCCTCCAAAATTCTACTCACTGGACTGTGGTTCACCGGCACCATCGTTCTCCTCATCTTCACCCTTACAAAAGCCTTCTTTTTCCACCGCCAACTCCTTGCTTCCTGCCAACCTGCTCCAGCCGAGGTTAAAAATAAAGCCCGCCAACTTGCTTCCGCTCTCAAGCTCAAAAAACTTCCCACGATTCACACCACTTCCGCTTCTCTCACCCCCCTTGTTTGGTGGCTTGGAGGGCGCATTCACCTCGTTCTCCCTCAGAACATCCTTCAAAAAATGCCTCCTCATGAATGGCAATGGTGCCTCGCACACGAGCTTGCTCATATTAAACGTCGCGACCATTTAGTCCGCTGGATCGAGTGGGCTTCCGGACTCGCTTTTTGGTGGAATCCTTTGATGTGGCTCGCCCGAAAAAAACTGCGTGCTGCCGAAGAAATCTGTACTGATTCCCTTGTCCTGGATACCTTTCAAACCAATGCGCGCTCCTACGCCCAATCGATTCTCAACACTCTCGAAGCCCTTGCTCCTCCGGCTTTCCGTCCACCGGCCATGGCAAGCGAAATAAACAGTGGCGGAAATCTAGAAAAACGAATGAAACACATCCTAAACCAAACCCCATCCCGCAAGCCCCGCTTTCTTCAGATATGCGTTCTGCTTGCCTCAACCGCTTTCCTTCCTCTCGGCATTGCTCAGGCAGAGGAAAAAAAGCCAAAGAAAAAAACAAACCTTGAGCAAGCCAACAAAGAGCGCGCAAAGGCGGCCTTCCAAAAAATTCGGGAAGCTGTCGCGGCCGGAGACCTCACAAAAGAAGAGGCCGCAAAAAAAATAGAGGCCATCAAGAAACAGGCACAACGCGATCACGGGCCACGAGCCAAATACGCGGAAGCTGAGGCTAAAATGAAAGCTGCTGTTGAAGCTGGAAAAATGACCCGGGCCCAGGCCGAAGAACGGCTCGCCCGACTCGCCAAGCAACTCAAAGCGGCGTCCGAAAAAAAGCCCGCTACCGACAAAATGCGCGCTATTGCTGAGCAAATTGAGGAAGCCCGAAAAGCCGGAAAAATTACCGCTGAGGAAGCTCGAGAAAAACAAGAGGCCCTCCGGGGCCGTGTCGCAGAGTCCGGAAAAGCTAACGACCAACGTATGCGCCGGAAAAAATATGCTGATGCCGAAAACAAGCTAATGAAAGCTGTCGAGGCCGGGGAACTCAGTGAAGAAGCTGCCAAAAATCGCCTCATGCAATTCAAAAAGCGCCTCTGGCCGGACAAAGAAAAATAAGACGACACCTTATCTGGCCCTGCCTTACTCGGCAGGGCCCTTTTTTTAACTTATCACTCGCCGCTCTTGCTATTTCCCTTATCCGGCAATCCGAACCTTCTCCCGAAAAAACCTCTCCATCAAGTGCTCGGCTGGACACTAGAATTCGCTCCCTTGTCCCAGACACCAAGCGCGACCAATGGGAAAGACTCAAAACTCTCTCTCCGCCAAAAGCAATTTCCTAGCGGTCAGTCACTAGATAGTGTGCGCCAGCTACATCCGCTGATCGAAGGCATCTATAAACCCAAAGACCAAGCGTATTGCCTAAGCATTGGCAGCATGCTAGGCGACCCCTATCTCACTCCATCCAACGGGGTCTTACCCTGCACCTTGGTTTTCTTTCTGCCGTAGTAGTCGGGTTTGCTTGTCTGGGCCTTGCCTGTGGTGCGTCCGCTCTTGTCCTTGAACGTGGTAGTCTGCCTGCCGTAATAATCTGGCTTCCGGGTTTCCGATGAGCCGATCACTCTGCCACGGCTGTCCTTATATACTGTCCTCACCCTGCCGTAGTAATCGGGTTTGCTGATTTCTGCCGTGCCTATGGTTCTTCCTCGGCTGTCTTTGTAGACGCTTTTCTTCCTACCGTAGTAATCAGGTTTGCTTGTTTCAGCCGTACCTGTGGTTCTTCCTCGGCTGTCTTTGTATACGCTTTTTTTCCTGCCGTAATAATCAGGCTTCTCGCTAATGATCTCCCCTGTTTTGTGGCCGCTGCAATTTTTAATGACTGACTTCTTCCTACCGTTCTGGTCTTCCTTTTCGGTGAGGATGGAATTGTCTGCCATCAATACGGTTGCACTGATGATAAAGCTGAAGGCTGTGGTGATGGATTTACATTTCATACGTATCGTTAGTCCTTGTTCACTGGCAGAATATTCAGATTGATTTCCAACACGGGATGGAATGGTATAAAGTTATGAAGATCTCCCCTTCAGCCACCACTCTCCTCGCAGGCACCCTCTGCTGCCTTCTTGCCCTTTGGCTCAGGCTCCCTGCCGATGACTCCGCGCCGACTCAACCGGCCCTCGAAGCCGGAGCTCACATTCAGGACGTCACCCCTCCCTTCGACTCCCTCCTCATCAATGGTGGCTTCACCGAACGTCGCCGCGGCAAGATGAACCCCGGCGATCTCAAGGCCCGCTGCTTCGTCCTCCGTCGCGATCAAACTCTCATCGCGATCGCCGTCGTCGATAGCTGCATGATCCCCCGCGACGTCTGCGACCGGGCCAAGCAACTTACTTTCAAGGCCACCGGAATTCCCACCGAAAACATCCTCATCACCTCCACCCACACCCACACCGCGCCCAGCACCATGGACTACTGCCTCGGCACCATGGCCGACCCGGCTTACACCAATTTCCTTCCTCCAAAAATCTCCGAAGGGATCACCAATGCCTTCAAAAAAATCCAACCCGCCCGCATCGGCTGGTTCCAAATTCCAGCCAAAGGCCTCACCCACAACCGCCGCTGGATCACCCGCCCCGACAAGATGCAAACCGATCCCTTCGGCGAAACCACCGTCCGTGCCATGATGCATCCCGGTTATCAAAATCCAAACTACATCGGCCCCTCCGGCCCCATCGACGACGACCTCTCTCTCATCTCCATCGAATCCCTCGACGGCAAACCCCTCGCTGTCCTCGCCAATTACTCCATGCACTACTACGGCGGTTGCGGACCCGCCGACTACTTCGGTATGTATTCCGACCGCCTCGCCGAAAAACTCACCCGCGACGGCCAGGCTCCCGTCTGCGCCATGACCCAAGGCACCAGCGGCGACCTCCACTGGATGAACTACAAAATTCCCCGTAACATCCGCGACGCCTCCAAATATACCAATGACCTCATCGCCCTCACCCAAACCGCCCTCAAGAATCTCCCCCATCACGACAGCCCGCCCCTTGCAATGGATCAAAAATCCCTAACTCTCAAACGCCGCCTTCCCGATCAAAAACGCCTCGCATGGGCCGACCAACTCCTCACCGAAATGAAAGGTCGCCGACCCAAAACCCGCCCCGAAGTTTACGCCGAACAGGCCCGCTACCTTCACGAAAATCCCAGCGAAGAAATCCTCCTCCAAACCCTCCGCATCGGCGACCTCGCCCTCACCGCCCTCCCTAACGAGGTCTACGCCATCACCGGACTGAAGCTCAAAGCCCGCAGCCCCTTCGAAACCACCATCAACCTCGAACTCTCGAACGGCGCTTCCGGCTACATCCCCCCACCCGAACAACACGCCCTCGGCGGCTACAACACTTGGCCCGCCCGCACCGCCGGACTCGAAGTTCAGGCCGAACCCAAGATCGTCGAAGCCCTCCTCTCCTCCCTCGAATCCCTCTCCGAAAAGCCCCGCCGCCAAGCCGCCCTCCACCACGGCGACTACCCAAAAGCCATCCTCACCAAAAAGCCCCTCGCCTACTGGCGCTGCGACGACCTCGACGGGTCCCTCCGTGACTCCTCCCCCCACAATCTTCCCGGTAAAATCACCGGTACCGTCGCATACTATCTCGACGGACCCGACTCCCCCGCCTTCTCCGGCGATCTCTCCAACCACGCCCTTCAACTCGCCGGCGGAAATGTTTCCGCCACCGTCCCAAACGCCCGCAGCCTCTCCTTTTTCTTTTGGAACGGCATGGACCAAAGCGTCCGGGACAACACCGGCGACCTCGTCCTCTTGGACGACACTTTCCACCTCCGCATCGGTGGCAAAGCCGATGGCAAACATGCCGGCCACCTCATCCTCAAATCTGGAGACAAAATTACCCACGGCGGAACCAATCTCACCCTTCGCCACTGGCACCACCTCTCACTCTCCATCGATAAATCCCACCTCCACCTCTTCCTTGACGGCCAACTCGAACTCAAACTCCCCCGCCCCAAAATCCTCTCCACCAATTGGACCCTCGGCGGCCCCCTTCCCATCGAAGGCCGCCTCGACGAAGTCGCCTGGCTTCCCACTCCCCTCACCATAAATGACGCCAAGCAACTCTACACCTTCTCCAAACTTACCCCTCCTCCCAAGCCCCTGCCACCCCGCCCAAAACAAGACCGCGGCTCAACCAAAAATTACTCCCAGACCATTCTCGCCAGCAAACCCACCGCCTACCGGCCCCTCAAACCACCCACGAACAACTTCACCGGTAAACGCTTCCCCACCAACGTCCCAAACATCGGTGACACCTACTCCGTCTCCTTCTGGTTTCGCAATAGCCTGCCCAACTCCAAACGCCCCGTCACCGCCTACCTCTTCTCCAGAGGCATCGATGGCCTGAAGTCCGCCGACGGCGACCACCTCGGCATCGGCGGCACCCACGCCGCCGCCGGCCACCTCATTGTCTACAACGGGAACACCCAACAAAAACTCCTCACCGGCAAAACCGTCCTCGAACCTGGTAGCTGGCACCACCTCACCATGATCCGCCAGGGCCAACGCATCCGCGTCTTCCTCAACGGCCACCCCAAACCTGAAATCGATGCATCCCTCCCCCGCACTTACCCCAACACCCACCCCCAATTCTTCTTCGGCGGTCGCTCCGACAACTTCGCCAATCTTCAAGGCCACCTCGACCACGCCGCTCTTTTCAACCGCGCTCTCACTCCCGGGGAAATTTCCACTCACTACCGAACGGTAAAACTCACCCCCGCACCGCTTCCCACCAAAACTGAGATCTCCAAACCTCTCTCTCCTGCCGATTCCCTCAAGGCCATTCACGTTCCCGATGGCTACGAGGTCCAACTCGTGGCATCCGAACCCTTGGTGCAAGACCCTGTTGCCATTGACTGGTCATCCAACGGGCAACTCTGGGTCGCCGAAATGGCCGACTACCCTTCCGGCATCGACGGTAAACCCGGAGGACGCGTGCGGCTGCTCACCGATTCCGATGGCGATGGCGTTTTCGACAAGTCCTCCCTCTTCCTCAAAGATCTCAACTTCCCAGCCGGCATCATGAGCTGGCGGAAAGGCGTCCTCATCGCCGCCGCCCCCGATATCATTTATGCCGAAGACAGCACCGGCGACGGTAAGGCAGACATCAAAAAAGTTCTCTTCACCGGCTTCAAGCAAGGCAACCAACAACTCCGTGTCAACGGCCTGAGCTGGGGACTCGACAACCATGTTCACGGGGCCAACGGCAGCCATCATTCCGGTTACGCCGCCGGAATAAAAATCACCTCGCCCGTCTCCCAAAAAACCTTCAGTCTCGGCAGCTTCGATTTCCGCATGCAGCCCGACGAAGGACTCCTCGAACCCCTCTCCGGCCCCTCGCAATTCGGTCGCACCCGCGACGACTGGGGCAACTCGTTCGGCGTTCAGAATAGTTTCCCCCTCTGGCACTACGTCCTCGAACAACGTTACCTCGCCCGTAATCCCGACTTCGCCGCGCCCGATCCCCGACGCCAGCTCCGACCCCGAAATCCACCCGTCTTCCAAGCCACTCCCGCCCAAAAACGCTATCACAGTTTTAACAACTCCGGTCACTTCACCAGCGCCTGTTCTCCCATGATTTATCGGGATGATCTCCTCTTTCCAAACAAGGAGATCCACGCCTTCACCTGTGAACCTTTCCACAACCTCGTCCAACACATGATTTTGAAACGCGACGGCTATAGCTTCACCGCCAAACGAGCAGAGACTGACGGCCCACTCGACTTTTTCGCCTCCAAAGACCGGTGGTCACGCCCGGTCATGGCTCGCACCGGACCCGACGGCGCCCTCTGGGTCGTCGACATGTATCGCTACATGATCGAACACCCCGAATGGCTCCCCAAAGAAGGCCGATCTGAAATGCAAGAGCATGAGCGAAAAGGCTCCGCCCATGGCCGGATCTACCGCGTCTTTCCCAAGAACAAAAAACTTCAACCATTTCCCCGCCTCGATCGAGCAAGCCCGGCCCAACTCGTGGCCCAACTCGCTCATTCCAACGGAGTCATCCGCGACCTTGCCCACCGCCTCCTCGTGGAAAAACAAGCGGTCTTTGTTACCGACTCCCTCATCGAACTCGCGCAAAAACACTCCTCACCAAAAACCCGCCTCCACGCTCTCTGCATCCTCGATGGCATCGATCGCCTCTCTCCAACACTACTCAAATCCGCCCTCTCCGATCCCCACCCCCAAATCAAACGAAACGCCCTTCGCCTCGCCGAATCCCGCTGGAAAAAACATCCCGGACTCCTCACCACTTCCCTCAAACTAACCAATGACTCCGACCCCGCCGTCCGTCTCCAGGCCGCCTGCTCACTCGGCCTCTCAAACTCCCCGGCCGCCGGCAAAGCTCTCGCCCGACTCGTCGTCCGGGATCACACCCTTCCCTTCATCCGCGCCGCCGTCTTTTCCTCAACCCATCTCCACTTCGATCACCTTGCCGAAGCCGCTCTCGAAAACGGCGTTCTCATCGAAGAGCTCCTCAAACTTGGAGGAAAACAAAAATCATTGGACCCCCTCATCACCCGCCTCGCCACTCCCGGAGAAAATGGCTTCACCTCAAACCAATTCAAAGCTCTCGGCAGCTGGCTCGATCATCATCCAAAAGCAGTCTCCAAATTGGACCAAGCCCTCACCGCGGCCCGCAAAGTCGCACCCGATCAAACGTCTTCCATCCCACTCCGCGTCGCTGCCGTTTCTCTCCTCGGTCGTCATCCCTCAGACCAAGCTCTTCTGGAAAACCTGCTCACCTCAAAAACACCCTCTCCTCTGAAGTGCGCTTCCATCGACGCCCTCGCCCGACTTGCCCCCTCGAACCTCTCAAAAAGCCTTCTCCAAAACTGGGCCACTCATTCGATTCAGGAACGCACCCGTATCCTCGACATTCTTCTTCGTCGCCCTGCTTGGACTCAAGCCTGCCTTGAGGCATTCAAAAGTGGAACCATCTCCCTCACCGCTCTCGATGCCTCCCGGCGACAACTCCTCCTCACCCATTCCGATCCCGCGATCCAAAGACAAGCCACACAACTCCTCAAGGACCCTTCCAAACAACCCGCCTCATTCCGACCCGCCCTGAAACTCAAGGGCGACAAAGCCGCTGGCCGCAAAGTCTTCGCCCAACTCTGCGCCGTCTGCCATCTCCCGCCAAAAGGCCTCCCCGTGAACGGCCCCGACCTTCGTTCCATCACCGATCGCAGCAAGGAAGGGCTTTTCATCTCCATCCTCGATCCCAATCAATCCATTGATCCCACCTACGAAAGCCACACCATCACCCTCCCCGACGACACCACCCTCTTCGGCCGCATCCTTTCCGAGAACCAAACCCACCTCACCCTACGCCAACTCGACGGCTCCGACCGCCAACTCTCCCGCAAGACCCTCAAGTCACTCAAAAAATCAGGCCGCTCCCTCATGCCCGAAGGCCTCGGATCCGCAATGTCCCATCAAGACCTCGCCAACCTGATCAGCTTCTTGCAAGGCTTCGGAAGCCAATCGAATTGAGCATACCGCTTCAGCTTGATAGTGGCCTCCTCGGTGGCCGCGTCGCCCAGAAGGCAAACATACTCCACACCAAGAAATCCCAGTGGTCTCGCAAGTCACCGAAGAGATCCGCTAAGGATTTTCAGCCACCACAAAGAACTGGTGCTCATCCAGCGGCAGAAGCTCAGTATTAAAGTTGACCGTAAAGACGGTGGTAGATTCTCCCTCCGCGGCGGGGACGTCATCATTCAATTCGGTCCAGCTCGTGAGAGGCAGAGACAAATCGCTAGTGGAAAAGACGGAATACGAGCGCCCTTCTTTCGAAGTAAAGGTGAGATCGACCAGGATATTATTCCCCGTGTCGGTATGCACCACATCAACGATCTGCAAGGGAGTGGTGGGGACTTTGATGCCGGGGATACTGACGCTATCCATGCCAACCCAACCCCAGCCACCTTCGGCGTAGTCGATGAGGTCGAGAGTGTAGGCTTCGCCTGGTGTGGTGGTGGCGGCGAGTTCGTCAGCGGTGATGGTGATTTCTTCCCAGACGCCACCATTTGCGGAGCGTTCCTTGGTCAGGACGTAGGAGTCATCGCTGACACGACGGAGGCCGAGGCCAAGGAACTGGCCGAGTCCGGAATTACTGGCTGCGGGGAGGAAAACCGCAGAAGTTGGATTGGCATCGTTGAGTCGCTGGCCGCCGATGAGGTAGGCAATGAGACTTCCGCCGCCTACGATGTTAAACTCAGGAGAGCGGAAAAGCATGGTTTCGTTGCTCCGATCGCGCTCGGTGTCGCCACCACCGATGCCGAAGGGATCGGGGCCGATGGAGTTGGTGCCGCCGACCGGCCCTGGGGCGCCAGCGAAGGGGCTACCGCCGCTGGCGAATTCTGTGGAGCTTCCTACGATAGTGGAGGTGAGGACATTGGTCCAACCTTGGAGGCCGCTTTCGAAGTCGTAGAAGAGGACTGGGTCGACCTGGGCTGGCACGGGGATGGCGCTACTCTGCGCGGCACTCTCGCGAGCAGAATTGGTGCCGAAGTCGAAGGCGGTGACATTGTCGATGAGAGCCCAGCTGGACTGATTGTTACTGCCTTCGAGAATCCAGCGAACGGGATCGAGTCCAGGTGAATTGTCCGCGGTAATAAGAGCGTATGAGGTGATTGCAGTTGAGCTGCCGAGGTCGAAGATGAGGCGGCCTTCGTTCAAGTCGTTCCACTTGGTGGTGGTGTTTCCGTCGATGAGGTTTGAGGCGCCTTGTCCGGCGGGGTTGTCGCCATCCGGGTTGACGACCGAGGCCGGGGTGATGGCGCCGACGGTGTTGGCGAAGGTAAACTCGGAGAGCTGGACTCCGACTGCGGTTTCGTATGAGCGGACCTTGGTGGGAGTAAAACGGAGGTAGCGGAATTCGGCGGTGCCTTGGGCCACGCTTCGGACGGTGGCGGTAGTGGTGTCGGTGCTCCCGTTACTTGTGAGGACGTAGGGAGAATCGGTGTTGGAGGCGGGGGAAATGCTCTGCATTCCGGTAGGGAGAAGGTTATTGCCGCCACCCGGTGTAATGGAGACGCCATCAGTCAAAAGGACGTCCCAGATGAGATTGGAATCGTTGCCATTGAGCTGGATGCTGGGGTCGGCACGAAAGCTGCCGACGATGGGGAAATTTCCGGTGGGGAGAACTCCGGCGTTTGCGGGGACGGGAAATGAGGTCGCTTGAAAGGAGGCATTCCGAACTTCAGTGACGGGAAAGTCAAAGGAGCTGACATTGTCGACGAGTGACCAAGAAGAGCCGTCGTCACTTCCTTCGATGATCCAGCGGACGGGGTCGCGTTCAGGGGCGTCGTTTCCGGTAGTAAGGCTGTAGGCGTCGATGTCGGTCGGGCTGCCGAAGTCGAAGACGAGAGGCTGGCGATTGAAGTCGAGCCACTTGGAGAGGTCGTTGCCATCAATTAGGTTCGCAGTGCCCTCGCCAGCGGGGGAGTCTCCGCCGGGGTTGGCCACTGCACTGGGAACAACTAAGGTTCCACCGTTTGAGAATCGGAATTCCGAGAGCTGGATACTATTCGCAGCGGCTCCGCCGCGGAGCTTGAGCGAGGTAAAGCGGAAGTAGCGGTGAGTAGATGCCGATTGAGTCACCGCCCGCAGGGTGAGGTCCTTGGCGGCGGATGCTGCGCCATTGTTGACGGTGAGGGTGTAGGAGGTGTCCGTGTCGGCGGGTGGATTGACCACGGTATTGCCACTGGCCGCAACGGCACCGGGTGAAGGTGCGAGGTCAGCTGAAATGCCATTGAGCGAAGTCCAGGTCAGGTCGAATCCCTCGGTCGCTGGAAGGATGGTGTTGTCCGAAGAGAACTGGGTGATGGCGGGGGCGGAGAGATCGGGGAGCTCGAACGCGTTGTCGAAGAAGGTGAAAAAACTTCCCGGAGGGGTGACTAAGCTGCGTGAATCAATCTCGACCCAAACGGCTCCGTCGGAGCTTCCCTCAAATGTCCAGGAGATGGGAGTGCGTCCGAGGGCATCGTTGGCGGTGGCAAAGTTGTAGCTGTCAATAGTCACCGGGCCGTTGAAGGTGAAAACGAGCGGAGCGATGTTGAAGTCGAGCCATTTGGTGTTGGTGTCTCCGTCGATGATTTTGGGTGGGTCCTCATTTGCAGGACTGTTTCCGCCGGGGTTGGTCACGGTAAGGTTGGTGTAATCGACCTTGTTGCCGCCGTCGATGAGGTCGAATTCCGACACTTGGATGAGGGTTTCTCCCGCGGTCTGAGTAGTGGTGAAGCGGTAATACTGGTAGGTGGCATCAGCGGCCCAGGTGTTGAGCGCGGTGATTGGGATGAGGCATAAAATTGAAAATGGAAATGCCATGCGTGAGGTTTGGGACTTTTTCATAGTAGAAAGCTTGGTTTAGTTACCTTAATTTTTTTGTAAAGAGACAGCAGAAGTTGGCCACGGCCGATCAGGCTTTTCTTAACCAAATCCCATTGAGCGTTACGAGCACTTCTTTCCCATTATGGCAGATGCAGAGGATCTGTCCCTGATTTTTTTCCTTTTATGATTATCGTCCCGTCCAGCTTGGCTTTTTTTTGGAGACACTCGGTGTTCTGAATCGAGAATAGGCGATGGGAGGAAATCCCAAGTCGTTTCTCGGTAGAGGTGACTGATGAAGTGATTTTTCGGAGCCGGCGCATCCGCTTTGCATCACCAGCCTTTTTGAACTCCTCGCCCTCTTCCTCGGCCCCGTTTAAAGAAAATCCCTCAAAGATTAACCGTTCCCATATGATCTTCTCAATCCCCAGGCTACTCCGAGAGGCCCAAAAATCACACAAGTGATTGAGATTACCCAATCGTCCCAAATCTTATTAGCAAAAGAAAAAACTCCGAACGCTCCCGCGAGACCGGCCAGCAAGCCCAGCCATTTCTTTCTTTGGTGCCCGTCTATTCGCTTCTGAGCCTCATTGGGAGAGACGAACGGCAAATTAAGGTCATGACCAGATCCAATCAGCAGTTTACCGCTCCCTTCTCTGGAAAAATCCTTATCAAAATCCACAACATTCATTTTTGGTGGACCATTGCTCACTTCGCTCCGAAAGGTAGCGAAACCGACGACCTCAACGCACCAAGCCGCAACTAATAAGCCGCAAACTCCAATGAGCCGAAAAATGTTAATGCCGTCCATACCGTATGCAGAGATTACTTCTCATGGATCGCCAGGAGCTACAACCCCCTTTCCTCCCCCTCCGCCCCGGTCCAATGCGGCTTCAACCCTTTCCCGCCAAAAGCAATTTCGTAGTAGGGGAAATTTCAATACAACTTTTTGAAACTTGGGGGGTTCCAACCCGTAATGATTTCGATCAGATTGCTGACGTTCACTCTCTTTTTCACCCTCGTTGCTTTTTCCGCCGATGCCGCGGTTCAAGGGTACCGGGGCTTGTTCATGGGGCATAGCTTCTTTCGCCCAAGTGCGGATCAGCTCAACCAACGTTCGGCGGAATGGGGAATCGATGGGCATGTCGGAAACACCATCTTTCGAGGAGGCTCGAATGGCTCGCCTCTGAAGCTGTGGGAAGATTCTGAGGTCCTTCAAGAGGCGACTGATCTGCTCTCAGGCGGCCAAATCGAGGTCCTGGCCCTCACGTATTACTCAGCGGAAAACAGCCGGATCGAGGACTACCAACAGTGGTTTGACTTGGCTTTGGCAAGTAACCCTGAAATCAAATTTCTCATCACAATTCCATGGACCCTCGGCCCCCACCGCATCACTCCGGGAGACCTCGAGGGATTAAGGGCAGCAACTCTCTCGCTTTTTGATTCGTTGATTACTCCCCTGCGACAACGCTACCCAAACAATGCGGTGATCTTTTGCCCGTATGGGCTCGGAGCATACGAACTTATTGAAAGCTTCTTTGATGGTGAGTTGGACGGCGTGGAGTATCTCAGCGCGGCACCTTCATCAAATAGCGGAGATGAATACTTGTTTCGGGACGCCACCGGACATGCCAACGAACTAGTGGTCACTCTCAACACCTTGATCTGGGCCAACACGCTCTACGGAGTTGATCCTGCAGAGCTGGATCCGGTCCGGGTGAGCAATCTCCCTGAAGTCGATCTGAATTCCTTTGCTTCCGAGGTAGGACAAATCGTCATGCCCTACAACGAAGGACTCCTCCCACCCGAACCTCCTCTCCTCGTTCGAGCCTCCTTCAATACCACCAGAACACAAATCACCCTCTCGTGGACAGGAACATCAGACAATCGTTATCAAATTGAACGCTCGCCTGACTTCGGTCCCGGATCTTGGACTCTTGTGGAAACTGCGGAAGGAGTGAATGGCGAAATGACGTGGCTCGATACGGTCGGCGGAGCATCAATGTTCTTCCGAATCGTGCCTCAAGCTTCAAGTGACTAGGCTGGCTACTCGTCCTTATCCTTGCGAAGCAGAACTCGGTCTTCGGGGCCTTCTGGTAAATCATCCTGTCTTGCTCAAAGGTGCTGCCACCCGGCCGGTCCGCGACCTTCCCGCCAAAAGCAAACCCACAGCAGCCATGTCAAATAGTCACCACTTTTTCCTCCAAATCCGTATTCGCTTTTTCTAGACTCCAACGATTGTTCGTCAAACCTTTCTCAATAGTGGCCACCAGCTCCCCAGACGGCACCGACGCAACCGAGTAGATTTTACAACACGCAGCCAAAATTTGAGCCTTTCTTCCCTATGAATAATGTCGAGCCCTCGCAAAGACCATTTTCCTGCCAAAAGCGATTTTTGGGCAGCCTTTTATCGATTCTGGGTGTGTTGGCTCTGGGGGCGCTGTCCCCGCTCCAAGGAGAAGAATCGGTCAAGAAAGGGTATCAAGAACGGACCTACGATTTTAAGGCCGCAAATGAGGAAGTTGAGTATGCGCTTTATGTTCCCCGGAGCTATAAGAAAGCGGCCAAAACTCCACTGATTGTCCTGCTCCACGGACTGGGAAGTAAACCACAGGAAGTGATTCAATATGCTGGAATTATTCCTGAGGCTGAGAAGCGCGGATACATCGTGGTGGCTCCATACGGATACAACAGCCGCGGTTGGTATGGCGCGTCTGGGAAAGGAAGAGGTTTCATTCGGCCAAATCCCAGTGATCCCGAAAATCTTGGCGAGTTGAGTGAAAAAGATGTGCTGAATGTCATCAAGATTGTTCGTGATGATTTCAGTATCGATGAGAGCCGAATGTATTTGATGGGGCATTCCATGGGTGGTGGTGGAACAGTCCATCTGGGAACTAAATTTCCTGAGCTGTGGGCAGGGTTGGC
>JAQWZU010000026.1 GCA_029253285.1 Akkermansiaceae bacterium
AAGGACTCCATCTGACTCATCGCACATTGACGGTCCGAAAAGTGTAGCGAGGATCCATCTCCGCCATCACCTTTCTCAATTTCTCCTGCACAATAGCGCTCCCATAAAACGGTCCCGCTCCCGGACCTCCGCTGGTGTGAGTTTCAACTAAAACAAGCTCCTGCCCATCGATCAGGAAAGAGGGATTTCCACTATCCCCCTTGATGAGCTTCTTCCCCCAACCATGGGTGTCAGCCACATCATATTCAAAGGCGATCATAAAGCGGTTCACTGTCCGCACTTTATGAAAAAAGAGCCGTCGGTTTTGATCGCTCACCATAACCGGACGGCCGATCAAAAAAGAAGGGTCCTCTCTCGCTGCCGGCAGAGGATACACTCGATAATTCGCAGGGACCGCCTCGTTCAAAAGTCCCACCGCGACATCACCATACACTGTCCGAGTCTTTACCAAAGTTCGCTCTAGAAATTTCCCCCGACGATCATGAAATACAAGCTTACTCCCTACCCCTCGTTGAAAGTGATTCGCCATGACAACATGTCGCCGACTCACCAAAGTCGCCGTTTGCCGTTGATCAAATGAAACACCCGACAGGTCCATCCCGCTCGACCAGCCCCCCGCCATCACCGAGTCACCATCACGACGGTAAACTTTAAATATCCCCGGATCACCCTTGGGAGGAGGCTGCACCGGATCCCCCAGGGTCAATTCCGAAGAACAGCAAGGAAGCAATAGCCAAACAATTCCCGCTTGAAGCAACTTTGCTAAATGGTTAATTCTAGAATTCATTACTATGAGGGATTGGTCTATCTCTTCGGTTTTCGTTCCTCTCAACGGTGGAGTCTTGAACCTCTGGAAAACAATTCATTTTGAGCTCCTATCTCCCGTCATCCTTGGTCTGCCAGTTTCCCTGTTGAGTCAAATACACATTCACCAATGGACCATGCCCCCATTTTCATCTGAATCATAGCCTTAAAATATTGCTCTTTCCAGATCCCATTCCAACTCCGAGCATTAGCATCATGCGAATCGCCATTGGAGATATTCACGGATGCCTCACTTCCCTCAGAACCCTGCTCGATGTCGTCCAGCCAACTCCCGATGATCTTATCGTCACTCTGGGAGACTACGTCGACCGCGGGCCCAATGCCAAAGGGGTGATCGATGAGCTCCTCTCCCTCAAGAAAACCCACAACTTCATTCACCTCATGGGAAATCATGAAATCCAAATGATCCGCGCTCTGGAAACAAGTCAGGATCGTAGCCGGTTTCTCAGCGGGCTCTGTGGTGGACAGGACACTCTCGATTCATACGGCGGAGGCTTCGAAGACGTCCCGGAGGATCACTGGGACTTCATCCATTCGGCCGAACTCTACCACGAACTGGAGAAGCACATCCTCGTGCACGCCGGAATCGAAGAGAACATCCCGCTCGATTCACAAGATCAGGAAACCTACTACTACCAGCGCTTCCATAGCCAACAGCCTCACCAATCCGGCAAGACTGTCGTCTGCGGCCACACCATTCAAGGCGACCTCCCAACCGATCTCGGCTACGCAATCTGCCTCGACACCTGCGCCTATGGCGGGGGCTGGCTCAGCGCTCTCGACATCGACACCGGAAAAATTTGGCAAACCAACGAACAAGGACAATCACGAGAGCTTCATCGCAACGATCTCGTTTAGGCTACGGAGCTTGGACTTGATTCCGAAGTAGTCCTATTTCGAATCAATCCCCTTCGCGCCCGGATACCAGGCCGGAAGAACTTTCGCAGCTTGGTCAAAGATAGCCAGAGTCTCCTTGGGCACGTGCTTATGATGCACAATAATGGTGTAAACGTGCTCGGTGAACCAATCATCATAAAGGGTCCAACGACCTTTATTGCCCTTCTCGTCCCCCCAGCTATTTTCCACCAACCACTTCGTTGGCTTGCCCTCTCTCAAATCCACCCCGGTCAGGACCATGGCGTGATTTGAGGCGCCGGCCCCAAAGCGGGAACGCTCTGCTTTGGAGAGATCCAACTTCACATCAAAGAGAGTTTCGTAATCGTAAAGATCCACTTCCATCATACCGTGCTCTCTCGACTGATCCTCGCTCATATTCACCGCAAACCACATCGCTTGATTGGCGAGCACTGACTTCACCGCAATCTCTTTCATCTCGGAGATCTCGATATTCACAAAATTCATATCGTCCTCGCCCGCGATGTTGCGCGCACGATGAAAGCGGTAATGCGCATTCATCTCCTGACTGGGATCATTATACAGGCAGACGAATTCATTCAGGTCGACGCCCACAAATTCTTTGTAAAACGACTGCGGGGTATAGCTCTTCGCTGAAGTGAGATTCTTGTCGGCAACCTCCACCGTCTCGTCCTCCTTCCCATCTTTCGACTTCACCTGATAGCGCCATTCGAATTCAGTCGGCGGCTCGCCCAAGTTGATCGCCAAAAAACGGTAGATCTCTTTCAAGCTCTTCTCCTTCATCGTCCGCAAAGCCTCCTCACCAGAGCCCGCTTCACCGGCCTTGATCAAAGCCGCCGCCTGCGAATGCAACAGCCGTGCGAGAACCTTGTTCATTGTCGAAGTATTCTCACTGCTATGCGTCTCCGGCATCACCGACGAAGGAACTGCGCCATACTTACTGATCAATCCGGTGACATAATTCCACCAGCCACCGTCACCGACCAACCATTCGTTGACGAGCAACCATTCGCGATCGAGCCGATCCACATCGCGAAGTTCAATGATATCCTCCAGGTAAAGATTCGATTTCTCCATTTTGTCCCAAAACTGAAGATAAGCATTGGAAAACTCGAAACCGTCCAGGCCGAGTTCGTTGATGACCTTCGGACGCATCACATTAAAGCCCGCGAACATCCA
>JAQWZU010000041.1 GCA_029253285.1 Akkermansiaceae bacterium
CAAATTCCTAGCAGTCACGGTAAATTCTTCCGGCTCGTGCTCAATCACTGGGAATTGAATCGATCCATCCTCGAGGAAATCTTTGAAGAACTCGAATACCTCTCATGTGACTTATCCGGGAGGTAACAGCCCATTAAAAAGTAGATGCCCGACAAGCAACAATCACTACCTTCAACCAATGTCCGGCTCCAAAAAAATTGGCCGCTCCCTGAAGGAACGGCCACTTTTGAAAGGTTGTTTGTTTCCTATCCGAACTAGCGACGACGACGGAACATCAATCCGGCACCAAGCAAACCAAGAAGGCCGGTAGAAGGCTCAGGGACCGGCGCAAGCGGGGTGGTCGCTCCAATCACTCCGACATAAGCCGCAAGACCTGTCGGGGTGAGTCCGGTGAAGTCATTGGCTCCATTATTGCCAGCATTTGGATCGTTATCGATGTTCACCAGAAGGCGAACCCCCGGGAAAGTCGCGACACCTGCGCTAGCCACGTTGGCTGGAGCGTCTCCGATATCCCAGTGAGCCGCGAGAATATTGCCACCGATCGTCGCAAGGATATCACCTGTTCCAACTTCAGTGCTCGTGCCGACACCATTAAAATTGGGATCATTTGTCCACAGATCATAGGTTCCTTCTGGCAGGCCCAGAAGCCCTGCGCCTGCCGCAGTCAATGTGGTTTCTTCTCCGTCACGGGAACCTGTGTTTCCGGCGCTTCCATTGTGCCAACCAAGACGGTTCCCCGCTTGGCGAGCTGTGTAACTCGTCATGTTAATGAAAGGGATTGTGATCCCGTTATATCCATCTGCATCACCCGCATCGTAGCCGCCACTTGAAAGAGAGCGACCAATGACAAAGATGTCTGCAGGCCCCGAACCAGCAAAGGCACCGGTTCCGTTTAAGGCATCCTGACTGTTGGCGAAGTTCGCGAAGTCTCCGTGACGAATCTCAGTCACGTTCGAGAAGTTGTTGTTGAAGAAGTCCTCGATCGGAGCGCCGGCTGGGCTAAGATCTGAGATCATCACGACCAATGCCGAAGCGGGGGTCGCGGTCAGGGCCAGGAGAGAGAGTGCGATTGTTTTTTTGGGTAACATTGAAGCTGTGGGTTATTCAGGTGAGAGATTAGAAAATCCGGGGTGCCTTTGACAAGCCTTTTCACATTTCTTCACCTTCCCTCGCAGATGGAATCACCTCCAAAGAGACTGATTTCCAGTATTTTACCCCTGAGATCCGACGCTATTGGCAGCTCCAACTGTTGCAATTGCTCTTCTGCCCACCAATCTCCGGCTGCCATGCGACGATTCCTTACCCTTCTTTTCGCGATTTCCTTCATCAACCCCCTTTCACCCCCATGGGTTCCGCCAAACCCGGGTTTCCGCGACCTTCCCGCCAAAAGCAAATCCCTAGCAGTCGGTCATTCGATGCCGGGTTGGTATCGTGCGGAGCGCGATTGACATTAAATCCGTCCACTTGCGACGCAGTCAAAGACCAGGAAGCCAGATCGATGGCTCCATCTGCCCGGAATTCACGGCGGAAGACCGGGCGGCATTCTTTAGGTACAACGTAGAGTGATACACCGCACCATTGTTCCTGCACTCTGATGCGGTGCTGGCCTTCCCTTCCGTTCCGCAGTGTGGTATGACTCTCTGCATCATGAGAACGCCTCGCATGCTCGCCGCCATCTCCTTCTACGCAATTATGCTGGTTGATAGCTCCAGCTCGGCCCAGAGCCTCACTCCCGCGGAGAAGACACAGGTCAGTCAGATGATCGAAGAGCTACATCAAAAGTTGCACGGCAGCTCTGCCACCAATAACTCACGCGCTGTCAGCACTCTGCAGGCCATTCTCAAAAGCCCCAAGGCCACCTCTCAGTATTACATGGCCTGCATCAAGGAACTGCAGTTCGACGCCGTGGGGAAACGCGAGTCTGAATGGCGAGAGTGGCGGGAGCGTAACGAGGATCGGGTCAAGAGCACCGAGCACGTGGCTGCCCTGCAATATCAAGCGAAGTTTCTCCTCCTTACGCTTGCGGTTGCTTTAGAGGAGGATGAAGCAGCCGGTGTGAAGAAAGTGATGCCACTGCTGATCGACTACTACGATGATCTAACTAGAGACTTCGACAAGCTCGAGGGTCACCGGCAAATCCTCATCACACCAGCTCTTGAGTCGGTGTTCGCGGATCGGCTCAAACTGACCCTGACCATGCCGTCGCTGGAGAAGTGGACAGACGCACCGCTGCCAGTCAGCGCAATCTACGATGAGGTGATTCTCCCACACTTTCGTAAAGAAAAGAACCATTCCGCGCTTCAGGCTGCCTGGGACAAGCGCATCGTCCATGAGAGTAAAACTCTCAAGGTTGCAGGTCGCGGGGAGGCTCTTGGCCTCCCGGTCGACCTTCCTGCAGGAATTCCAGAAAATATTGCCCGTCGCTTTGGACTTGATAGCCGGGACAACAAAAGAGAGCTGCAGCGCGAGGATGTCCGTCAGAAGAAGATTTCAGAAGAAGACTTCAGGAAAGACCGCCTCCCCGTTTTACATTGGGGCAAGAATCGAGACGCCCTGCTCCACGGATCGAACGCGGCGGCGTCTCTCCGGAATCTCGGGCGTATTATCCGCGAAAACCTTGCCCATTCGGAAGCGCCAAATTGGCTGAAAGAGCTGAAGAGCCTTGCGGCTGAAGGGTCGAACCCGGAGTCAGACAACCCGACAGCAAGCAAGCCGTAGGGGAGACCCTCCCTTGGTCGTGCACCTCGCCGTGGTTCCTGCACGGGGGGGTGGGTATCCGTTGGCGGTCTTACCTGATACCCAGCTCTATGCTCAGAGGCATATCCCCTTTCTCCCCTATGTATTCCGCCCAAATTCGCTCTTCACGACCTTTCCGCCAAAAGCAAATTCCTAGCAGTCAGTAAACCAATCAACAGCACGGTGATCCGGGTCACCGACTTCGGCTACGACGCAGACAACGAGATTGCTCGCATCACCTGGACTTCGTCGCCCGGAAAAAAGCGACGCGCTCGACTACACCAGCAACCTGAAGGGCTGACCGGGCAACGCCAATGACGTCATCCCAGCCGCCCCGATACGGAAGAGACCG
>JAQWZU010000046.1 GCA_029253285.1 Akkermansiaceae bacterium
TGCTCCAGATCAAAAAACTCGGTGGGATATCCGTAAACATCGCCAAACGGAACATCATCCACAATCATCGCCAAGCCCGCAGGACCGAAGAAGGTCGTGTTGCTCGTCCCGCGAATCGACAGGATGTCACCATAGCCGGCCGAATCAGAACTAATCGCACCAAAGCCCGGCAAAGCACCTTGAAGCTGACTCACCTGCTCCGGTTGTGAAATCTTCACCAATTCCGGCGTTTTCCCCTCGGACTCACGCTCGCCCGTCACCACTAAAGGTTCCAGAACCTCCTGGGCCATCGCCACAGAACCAAACAACAATGCACTTAAATAAAAACTGACCTGTTTCATGAAGGGCCAAAATTGACTTCGATTCACCTCCCGTCAACTCCGAAGATTTTTCCTTTTTCTGCAATATTCAGGCTTCAAAATCCGTAGGCCGCCCCTCAGCCTCACAGCGTCATATGCAGATCTTAAAAGCTCTTTCCATTCTCCCGCTCTCCCTTCTCGCCATCTCCTGCTGCGAACGCAAATCCTACCCGACCAAGAAGCCAGATGAAACACTGGAAGATGTCGCCACACCCGCCTCCGAAAGGTCCATGACCATCCTCGGAGAGATCCCCAATCCACAAAAACACATCCTCCCTCTTACTAAAAAAATCCACGCTCTCATTAAGCCACATACCGGCGAGATGAAACCCTACACCGAGACCGTCCCGAAATCCGATGGCGCAAAGTTCGACCTCGTCCCCATCCCCGGCGGCACCCTGACCCTCGGCTCTCCCAACAGCGAAGCAGACCGCGCCGACGACGAAGGGCCCCAGCGTAAAATTAAGATCGAACCCTTCTGGATGGCCACCACCGAAACCACCTGGGGACTCTACCGTTCCTTCATGGAAAATGGCGGAGCCCGCAACAAGGACGGCACCCTGAATCTCGACAGTGACATCATGTCTCCCGAGCCTCCCCTTGCCAGTAATCCAGAACTCATCGACGCCATCTCCCAACCCACTCCGCCCTACATGCCGATGCACTTTGATATGGGAGACAACGCCGGTTACGATCCCAAATACCCCGCCATCGCGATGACCCAACACGCCGCCTCCAAGTTCTGTGAATGGCTCACCCTCCAAACCGGCCACTACTACCGTCTCCCAACCGAAGCCGAATGGGAATACGCCTGCCGCGCCGGCACCACCACCGCCTACTCCTTTGGCGACGACGCCAGCAAGCTCGACGAATACGCCTGGTATATCGACAACTCCGACTTCTCCTATCAGCCCGTCGGTAAAAAGAAGCCCAACCCTTGGGGCCTCTTCGACATGCACGGCAACGTCTGCGAATGGACCCTCGACGCCTACCAACCAAACTATCAGGCGATCGCCGATGGCTCAACTTCGCCTCTCGCCCTGACTTCCAAACGTTACCCTCGTGTCACTCGCGGCGGACATTGGGACTCAGACCCCCAAGACCTTCGCTCTGCCGCCCGTCTGGCCTCGGAAATCAACTGGAAAATGACCGATCCCCAACAGCCCAAGTCTATCTGGTATCACACTGACACCCACTGGCTCGGCTTTCGCGTCATCCGCCCGGCCGCCACTCCCACCGTCGAAGATGCCCACCTCCTCTGGAATACCGGGCCGGGACGTCCATTCTAGCGTCCTCCCATCACAATCAGACTGGACCGCGACCCTTGCCTCATGATGCCATGCGGTATGGAAAAACAAGAAAGAGAGAGGGGGAAAAAAAGACCGTCCCGCCTCCCACCATCAAAAACACCCCTCCGGCAAAGCCGCCAACCACCACGGCAGACGCAGCTTCGGAGCCCGAAAAGAAGGAGGAGGCAAAAGATGCCCACAACGGGAGAAAATCTGGGGCAACATCACCAAATTGGCATGAGCGACCCATACACACAGACACAAAAAACGCCCGGTGTTTCCACCGGACGTTCCTAAAATAATAATCAAACCAAAACTTAATCTTCGGTGTAAGCGCGGTGACCTTCTTTCTTGAGGTCCTTGAGCTTGTCAATTGCGGCATCAGCCTTGTCTTCGTCCTCTGCAAGGAAAGCCATTTCCAGCTCACAAAGACCAACGTAAGTCAGACCGATCAAACGCTTATAGTCTGCAGTGGCCTTTTTCTTTTCCGCTTCATCTTTGATGTCCTTGAAGATTACAGGAAGATGCTTGAGCGAGTTCAAGGTTGCGACCTGTCCCTTCTGGGCCAGTGCCACTTTGTCGGCCCAAGTCTCAGCTTTACGCAGCCCTTTTAAAGCTCCGCTCATTTCGTCCATTTCTTTTCCGAGAGGAGTGTCGTCGTCCGCAACAACTGGAGTCATTGTTGTCATTCCCATCACAAATGCGACGGCCAAAGTCTTAATCGAGAAATTGAATTTCATCACGGGGAACTACTGGCGCAACGCCCCTCATCTGTCAAAACTTCCCTTGAAAATCTTCAGGCGTGCATCTTTCACCATCCCACGCTATCGCTGCTCACGTGATTCGCGGACTCATTTTCGACCTCGACGGAACCCTCGTCGATTCCCTCCCCGGAATCGCCACCAGCATCAATAACGCACTGAACGAAGCTAATTTACCAACCCACTCCCAGACAACTATCGAGAGCTTCATCGGCAACGGAGCCAGAGCGCTCGTGGAGCTGGCTCTGGGGCACAAGCGAGAACACACTGAGGAAATCCTCGCCTCTTTCCACCGGCACTACGCCGAGGACTGGAAGTCCGGAACCTTGGTTTATCCAGGTATGCTTAAACTTCTCAAGGACCTTCATGCCAACGAATACCCTCTAGCGGTCCTCTCGAACAAACCGCATCAGCATACTTCAAAAATCGTCGCGGAGCTTTTTCCGAACCATCTCTTCGATCAGGTCATGGGCCATCAGGAAAGCTTCCCCAAGAAACCCGATCCCACCATGGCCCACCACATCATCGACAAGTGGAATCTCAAACCAAGCGAGGTTGCCTATGTCGGAGACTCCACCGTGGACCTCGCCACCGCCCACGCTGGCGAAATGGTCCCGCTTATTTTCTCCTGGGGCTACGGAACGCCCGAAAACACTCCCCTTCTCCACAAGGCCGAAGACCTAAAGAGCTTTCTTTAGGGCCTGCAAAATCACCCGTCTCTCATCCTCTGAAAGTCCACCGGTGAACCCGATCTTCCCGGGAGATTTTTCAAAAATCGTGGCGTAGAAAGCACATGCTGCCAGATACGCTCCTTTGGCCGAGGGATGACTTCCGTCTTTCTTATAAAGCTCCTTTCCCAATTTGGGATTCTCTTTTCTAACGAGAGACCAAGTGTCGCCCACCGGGGCCAATCGCGCCTTGCAGCGTTTTGCCGCCGAGAGGTAATTCTTGCTTAACTTCTTCTGCATGGACTCATAAGTCGGAAACAATTTGGGATTCGCTTTGTCGCCATCCCGTCGTCCCCAGGTTTGATAAAAAACCGTCTTCGCTCCGCTGGCATCGATCAGCTTATCAAGCTTCACCGCCGCCTCCTCAAACTTCTTCGGAAAGACTGCCGGAGTCTGGCTTTGATCCTGCAGGACCACAAAGTCCCAGTTGCCTTCCTTAATCTTTTTCGTGGTGGCCTCGTTTGCCAAATGAAACGCCAATGTCTTCCCTCCCGGCGTCACGAACTCAAGCTCGGTAGACTTCCCTTCCGGCGAGGCCGCAAACAACTTCGTCACGGTTCCCCGAACCTGCCCGGTATAGCTGTTCCCAACAAACAAGATTCGAGTCTTCTCTTCGGCGAAAGAAAAACTACCGAAGATACAAAGATGGAAAACGATCAGGAGGTATTTTTTCATGAGCTTAAAGAGTGTGTCGGCAGTATTCACTTTTACTACGTGGCGTCAGCCTTTTTCCTAAAAAGAAAACAGAGGAATGATCACAGTCCGGTGAGTTTGTATTGCTCATCAACGTGGTGCTCCATGACGTAAAATGTGAAGTAATAAAGCCGCGCCGAACTCCAAATCACGCAAAGCAGATAGAATATCCGGTGAATCTCATCATCGGGTAGAAGTAGTAAAATTGACGATCCCGCCAGCACCGGAAAAACAAAACTGCTTTCACACCAGTCCAAAACTTCGAGAGACCGGCAGAAGGTCTCAGTGATCTATGGCAAAAGTCGCAATCTCAGATTCTTGAACTCCACGGGAGCTCCTTCAGACTCAAGGCAGAGAAAACCTTCCGCCGGACTGCAGTTAGTCCCACCGGAGACCTCTTCGCCATTCACCCACAGCCGCACCTCCCCATTGATGGCACGAATGTAGTAGTGATTCCATTCGTTGACTCCCTTGGTGAGATTTTTGCTTGGGAAGCTTCGCTTTCCATTCGGAGCCACCGGAGCAAAGGGCTTCATTTTGGCGGGCCCGGTTGGAAAGACATCGCCGTGGGAAGTGAACCAATCCGACGGCTTCTTGTGCTTCTTTTCATAATTCTCGGCATAGCCCAGATCGAGCACCTGAACTTCGATCCCATGAGGAAGACGTCCCTTTCCCGCTTCGAGTTGGGATATCGATTTCTGACTGGCCCACACAAAGACACCGGAATTTCCACCTGATTTCTTGTGCTTCCATTCGCAGACCATTTCAAAATTCTTGGTCTGCCCCTTCATCCGAATCACCCCCACCGGCTTACCGGTACAAAACGCCGTGCCATCTTTCCAGGTCCAGGTATCCGGATTGCAGTTCACATTCACAAAATCCGCTTCTCCCAAGACCTTCCAGCCCGGCCCGTTTCCGTCGATGACAGCCTTCTTCACACTGGCATCCACCGGAGCATCGCCCGCTTTTTCATCAGAGCGACTTTCGGTGGCAAACAAGCAAGTAGCGATGACAGCTACCGAAAAAAGTGAACAGGCAGAGGGGCTTTTCATCATCATGATCTTGTCGAGGCGTGGAAAATAGCTAATGCTTCACAGAAATCACTCTCAAACCACCAAAATCCATGAACCCAGAATCATCCCACCTCTCTCGTCGTAAATTCGTCGGCTTCGGCCTCGCTGCTGTAGCAGCCGGGACAGCAAGCTCACGCGCACAATCACCCAACAGCAAACTCAGCATGGGCATCATCGGATCCGGCGGTCGTGGCGGAGCCAACCTCAACGGAGTCAAGCGAGAGCACATCCACACTCTCTGTGACATCAACCGCAATACCCTCGCGGCCGTCCAAAAACGATTCAAAGATGCCAAAACTACCACTGATTGGCGGGAAGTCGTCGCCGACCCCAAAATCGACGCCGTCGTCATTAGTGCCGCCGATCACCATCACGCCCCGGCCGCCATCGCCGCGATGCGTGCCGGAAAGCACGTCTACTGCGAAAAACCGCTCGCCCATACCGTGCAAGAAGCCCGCTGGATGCAAGAGGAATACGCCAAAGGCAAAGTCGCCACCCAGATGGGCACGCAAATTCACGCCACCAACAGCTACCGCCGCGCCGTGGAACTGATCAAGGCGGGCGCGATTGGAAAAGTCAAAGAAGCCCACGTCTGGTGCAACCGTTCGATCAATGCGGTCAATCCATCTGTCCTCGAATCCAAACCGGCCGATGCCTCAATCGATTGGGATGTCTGGCTCGGACCAGCCGCGGACCGCGCCTACAACCAAGGCTACTGGAAAGGCGGCAACCTCAACTGGAATCGCCGTTGGGAATTTGGCAATGGCGTGCTGGGCGACATGGGAAGCCACCTCATCGACCTCGCCTGGTGGGCTCTCGACCTCCGCCATCCAATCGCCGTGAAATCCGAAGGCCCCGCCGCCGATCCTATTGCCGCCCCGCCGTGGCAGGAAGTCACCTGGCAGCACCCCAATGATGTTACCGTTAAATGGTATCACGGACCTGAAGGCATGAGACGGCGCAGCGACCTTATCCAACCCCTCGTCGGTGGCGACACCAAGATTAGCAAATGGGGTATCGGGGTCGCCTTCGTCGGAGAAGACGGCGTTCTCGTTTCCGACTATGGAAAAAACATCCTCAGCCCTTCCGATAAATTCAAAGACTACAAGCGTCCCGAGCAAAGCATCGAGAAATCCCTCGGACATTACAACGAATGGCTCGCGGCCTGCCGTGGCGAAGGAAAATCGCTCTGCAACTTCGATTACTCCGGAACGCTCATCGAGCACAATCTCCTCGGCAACGTGGCCCACCGCGCCGGCAAAGATCTCAAATGGGATGCCAAGAACTTCAAGTTCACCAACGACGAGGCCGCCAATAGGCTCCTCACCAAGAGCTACCGTAAAGGCTGGGAAATCAACGCTTAGCACAGGCTTGGATAAACCATGAAACTGACGAAATTGACAAAAAAGGCTCAAGAATCCTTTACTGAAATTTTGTTTCTTTCGTGAGTTTCGTGGTTGGCCCCACCTGAAAAACCCATGGCCGTCGGACTTTTGCGGCTAAGCTCATTTTTGCACAACCGATGAGCCTTCTTCAGTAGTCCGCTTCCCCGAACTCCAACTGGATTTCGTCGAGCAAGTCGAGGAGATCCCGCAAGGCTTCATCGAATACCCCGACGGACCAGTCGTTGAAGAACTTCCTGCTGGTCGCGGCCGACGCGTGAAAACCTACGTCCACCTCCTCGGTGGAGAAACAGAACTTGGCACGAGCAACCCACAGGGTCCCACCATCAAAACCAGATGATCCTGACTGGAAAACCGAAACGAATGTGCGCCCTGCCCTTCTGGAATCGGATATCAAAAATGCCCTCACCGGAATCAACCGATTAAAAGCCGAACTTGGATTGAATAATGTCGAATGATTCGATTTTGGGCACAGTAGGCACACAAAAACGGCGACCCACAGGTCGCCGTTAGTTAATCAATCAGAAAGTATCGATCAAATTACTAGCTCTTAGAGTTTCCCGTCGCTTCTTCAATAGTAACGGCCCGGTATCCTCCAATTGCCTTGAAGTAGAATATCAGAAGCAAGAAGATCACTGCCATTGCCGCAGGAATCAACGAGTCTGTCTTCAAAGTACCACGAGCTCCCTCAATATCAGCAGCAACGACTGCTTTCTCAGAATCCGTGCGCTTTCCAGCATCGATTTTCTTCACCTCGTCGAGGCGTTTACCATCGACTGGTTCTACTTCACTGAAACCAAGGAAAGCACTCTTTTTAGAGGTATCCTTATACTCCTCATAGGCATCAGGAGAACTTTCGGTGAGAGCTTCGGCTGTATAGCGGTCCTTGAAATACCCAAGTCCGGGAGATCCAATCAGACCGGCAGACATCATTCCAATTCCTCCCATTAGGCTCATCGCAATCGCCCCGGTAGCAGGGAAACGATCACCCACTACTGCCAACATCGTTGGCCAGAAGAAGGTCTTGCCAAGAGCATAGACAAGAAGCGCACCCATAGCAGGGCCAAACGTGGTAACAGCAGATACAAGATTCAAGCCCAAGCACCCAAGAACAGCACAAACAAACAGCAATCCAATAGGACTGAGTTTAGCCTTGGTCTCAATGGTGTGAGCACAAAATCTCAGCAAGAACATCGCCAATGAAGTAATGACAAAGAGGATCTTTCCTTCCTTAGGAGTCAAAATAGCTCCAGTGATATTTTGAATCCATCCGTCAGTTCCAAGTTCAACCGCTCCGACTAAAGCGTGGGTAATAAAGAGAACAAAAATTAACCAATGTCCCATGGCAAATTTGGTTACGAATGCGGCCGCAGCAAAAGCAGCCGCGGCAATCACCAGAGCAATCAGCGTTGCAACTTCAGGGAAAATAGGGGCAAAGGTGCTTTCAAAGAAGAGATACAGCATGAAGGCAACCACAAAGCCGCCGAGCATTCCAACATCCTTGAACATTTCACCAAACTTAAGTCCCTTGGCAGAAGCTTCTGACTTGGGATACTTTTGCCTAAAGAACATTGCACCGTAAATAACCGTGGGGATCAAGTAGAGAGAGAGTTGAGCTTTCCAACTCCAATTAGCACCACCGTCACCACCCAGGAACCAGCCAACCATTCCGCCAAAGATCATGCCAAGAGGCCAAGACGCGTGAAGAATGTTGAGGTAGTGATTACGTTTTTCAGGGAATAAAGTCGCTACCAAGGGATTGGCAACGGCCTCAAGAGTACCATTCGCCAGAGCAAACAGGAACATTCCCCAAAAAAGAAACTGATAGGCCGTTTCAGGAGCCTGACCCGATGTTGCACCGAAGGTCACAAAAGCAGAAAGAATATGGAAAAGGAATGCCGCGAGCACGAGTTTGCCGTATCCAATTTTATCAACGACCACGCCGCCAATCATGATTCCAAAACAGAACCCAGTAAAACCAGCTCCCCCAATAGCTCCCAATTGAGCCCCAGAAAAGCCGTATTCAGCGGCCCAGTTTGCAAAGATTCCTCCACGAATTCCAAAGCCAACTCCCGCCGCAAGAATTGCAACGAAGCCAGCCCAGAGAAGCCGTTTTCTGTTTATCTGATCATTATCACTCATAATTCTATTATTTACCCGTTGGGGTTGGCGGGGAGACTACCCGAGCGGGGGAAAGAACGGCAAGCACGGATTCACAGATTCGCAAGTCGTGATTTCTTTCAAATTTCTTCAATTTTCATCGAAAATCAAAACCACCTAAATCCCTCGGATTAAGGCTTCCAATCAAAAAGCAGGGCCACTTGGGCCCTGCTTTTAGGGGAAAGACCACAATCCGGGGGCTCTGAGCCAGAATCGGATGGTGTTCAAATTTGGTAGGACCCTAAGAGTCCTACCAGGCCGCCGTAGCAACCATATTTTTAAGCCCATTACTGGGATTGGAACAGTTCGTAGGTGTCTATTATGAACTTGGCATCAGATTGCCCGGCGATCCACGGAACGACAAGAAAAAAAGCCCTTTAGGCGTTTTTTCTCCGCTGCAGGAAGAGATCAATGCCATCGCACAGCGCAATCCAGCTCGCCTCGATGATACTATCAGAGACGCCCACCGTCCCCCAAGTGCTCTCGCCATCGCTATGCACGATAAGAACCCGGGTCTTGGCCGCGGTGGCGTCCTCCCCATCGAGAATCCGCACTTTGTAGTCCACCAATTGCACCTGTTCAATCTCCGGGAAAAATGCCACGAGCGCTTTTCGAAGGGCACCATCGAGCGCGTTCACCACCCCGTGACCTTCGGAAACAGTATAATTCGTCTCGTTATTCACATCGAGTTTCACCGTGGCCTCACAAACAGGATTGTGCCCATCGCGATACTGCCGGAAGGAGCAATGATACTCGTTGAGGGTCCAGGGACGCTCGCAGGTTCCAAGTTCGCGCCGGATGAGAAGTTCCAGCGATCCGCCGGCAGCCTCAAAAGAATACCCGTCCTGCTCCAGCTCCTTCACTTTGGTGAGAATCGAAAGCGCCTCGGCACTCCCCTTTTCCAAAGTAATCCCGAGCTGCTCGGCTTTCATGAGGATGTTCGATTGACCGGAAAGCTCGCTCACGAGGATCTCCTGCTGGTTTCCAACTTGCTCGGGACGGATGTGCTCATAAGTCCGGGCCAATTTCTGCACCGCGTTGACATGCATTCCTCCCTTATGAGCGAAAGCGGTCCGGCCAACAAAAGCCGCGCGGGCAAAGTGGGGGTTGTTTGCGACATCATCCACGAAGAATGACAAATCACGCATCTTGGAAACATCGTCGACGGCCTTCAATCCCATCTTGAGCTCCAGGATTGGAATCACCGAAGTGAGATTGCAGTTACCGGTGCGCTCGCCGTAGCCATTGATCGTGCCTTGAACCTGCGTCGCTCCCGCTTTCACCGAAGCGATGGCGTTGGCCACTCCGAGTTCGCAATCGTTGTGAGTGTGAATTCCGAGCGGCACATCGGGAAAAACGTCCATCACCACGCGACTCATTTCCGAGATCTCCGCGGGAAGACATCCTCCATTCGTATCGCAAAGGACGAGCCAATCGGCTCCGCCTTCCACCGCAGCGCGAAGAGTCGCCATGGCGTGTTCTTCGCCGTCCTTGTAGCCGTCAAAAAAGTGCTCGGCATCATAAATAACCTCGCGCCCTGCCGCTTTGAGGTGGCGCACGGTGTCACGAATCATCGCCTGATTTTCCTCAGCGGTGGTCCGGAGAACTTCGGTCACCTGAAGCTCCCAGCTTTTCCCGAAAATAGTGATGACCGGCGTCTCGGCATCGATGAGGAGCTGAACCTGCGGATCTTCCTCGACGGTGAGATCGGCCCGACGCGTCGAGCCAAAGGCTGCGATCTTGGCGTGATTCCAGGTTTCCTTGGCCGCAGCTTTAAAAAACTCGATATCTTTTGGGTTCGATCCCGGCCAACCACCTTCGATATAGTCCACCCCGAACTCGTCGAGACGCTTGGCAATTCGCACCTTATCAAGGCCGGAGAGGAAAAAACCTTCGCCCTGCGTGCCATCGCGGAGAGTCGTATCGTATATGCTGACTTTTGAATTTTCGCTCATCGTATGTGCTGAAATCGGCGGCACGGTATGGCGACCGACCGAGATCTGCAATCCCTCTTTCAGAGCAAATCAGGCAATATCAGGGGATTTTTGCTACCACCCCTGCAATTCCCCGACTCTCCCGAGAATGCTAATGCCGTATTTTCCTTTCGTGCTACCGCCATCCGTGAGGAATTTTTTGACCAGTGGAAAGGCCGGCTCTCCCATCCAGTCGAGGATGTTGTGGAGCATCATTTCGTTGTTGGTGGCATTAAAAAGAAGATCATTCAGACAAGCCATGGCATCCGTGGAGTCACCCAACTTAACCAAACTCCAGGCCGCCATCATGCGCACTTCATGACAGTCGTCCTTAAGAGCTTTCTTTAAAGTTGCTTTGGCTGAGGCTGCATCCTTCTCAAGCAAATGAAGTCCTACGACCGCCCACCACCGAACACCTTCGTCTTGGTCGCTCATCGCCTTCACAAAGTCATCGAGATTCTTTGCATCACGAACCAAGGCCTTGTCGGCGGCATCGAGATAAGACTCAAGCGGGTAAAGTTTCTTGTTCCGCACCATCTCGTAGATCGTCATGGAATTCTCTTGAGCTCGACGCATCCGCATCCCTTCGGGAAGAAGTCCGGAATCAAATAGTTCGAGTTGTTTTTTTCGAAGCGCAGCTTTCAACTCAGAAATCCTCACTTGGTGCTTCGGATCCTTGATCAGGTTTTTGACATTATCAAAATCACTCTCGTTGTCGTAAAATTCCTCGGACACACGGGGGCGGAAGAAACGTCCGGTCACTTCATTGGTCTTGCCGTCACGATGATGCTTCTCCCAGGCCGGCGTCGCGGGAGCCTTCCAAAGATAGGCTAAGTGCTGCCCGGCAGGCGCGTAAGGCATGTAGTTTTTGTGATAGGCGAATCTCTTATCGCGCATTAGGCGGACGTGATCGAGACGCTCGTCGGCCCGCTCACGAAATCCCAAATGGTGCTTCGGCTCGGCTTCCACACCTTTACCTAAAAAGACCCGTCCCTGAAAAGTGTCGGGGATTTCCGCACCAGCGAGACTCAACCAGGTCTTAGGCATGTCCACAAAACTCACGAGGCGTTCCACTGTCGAGCCCGGCTTATCGGCGGGATAGAGATGCTTGTATTTCTCAGGAATCCGCACGATCAAGGGACAATGCACTCCGCTGGCATAGAGGAAGCGCTTACTCCGTGCCATCACTCCGCCGTGATCGGAATTGTAAATAATAATGGTGTCCTCGTAGAGCCCATCCTTTTTCAAAGTTGCGATGCACTTGGCAACATCGCCGTCCATCCGCTCCACCGCATCGGCATACTTCGCGTAGTTTTGGCGAATTACCGGAAGATCAGGATGATAGGAAAAGAGAGTCATCTTCGCGGGATCTTTCTTCACCTGATTCACAGCTCCATGCGCCTTGCTCTCATGGCTGGTCGTCGTGTTGTAGACGCAGAAGAAAGGCTGGCCTTCCTTGCGGGCCTTCCACCCATACGGTGACCTCTTTCCATTCCCCTTTTTCTTTCCTAGATCCCAAGCCTCATAATCATCACGCCCTCCAATGTTGTAGTCGGTCTTTCCGGGGTTGGAGGTATGGTATCCAGCTTTCTTCAAGAGATCCGGATAATACGGAATCTTGTCGTGAGGGATCTCATTCCGGCTCCGCATCGGCTGGGTGCCATTGGAAATACCATACATCCCCGTGATCCAGCACGACCGGGTCGGAGCACACACCGCGGCATTGTCGAAGCAATACAGATAGCGAAACCCCTCCTTGGCCAATTGGTCAATGGCCGGGGTCTTGGTATTCTT
>JAQWZU010000055.1 GCA_029253285.1 Akkermansiaceae bacterium
TCCAACACCGAGGAATACAAGCGCTACCGCAGCATGATCGAGCAGGTGGTGAAAAAGCAAAATCACCTTTGCAACGAACTCGCCGCCGAAGCCAAAAAGGCGATGGACGAAGAGGACGAGGATACTGCCGGCCGCGCGCTCTTCAAAATCAAGCTCGGCCAACCGCGTAACCGCCAGTTTATGCGCTTCATGGAGGATCCCGACACCCGTCGCCTTCTCGAAAAAACCGAACTCGCCTTTTACCAGGACACTCGTAAGAAAGACCTCTACGCCATCAAGGAGGAGCTTTTCTTCACCATCGATGAGAAAGGCCACGACGCAGACCTCATGGAAAACGGCCGGGAATTCCTCTCACCCGACCAACCCGAAGCCTTCGTCATCCCCGACCTTGCCGAAGCCTTCGCCAACATCGACGCCGACCTCGAACTCAGCGACGAAGAGCGTATTACCAAGAAGGAAGAAATCCAAACCAGCATGGATGCCCAGGGCACCCGCGTGCATGCGATTTCCCAGCTCCTCAAAGCCTACTGCCTTTACGAGAAAGACAACGAATACGTCGTCAAAAACAACAAGGTCGTCATCGTTGACGAAAACACCGGTCGTGAAATGGCCGGACGTCGTTGGTCCGACGGCCTCCACCAAGCTGTCGAAGCCAAGGAAGGCGTGGAGATCGAGCGCGAGACCCAGACTTACGCAACCATCACGATTCAAAATTACTTCCGCCTCTACGAAAAACTCGGCGGCATGACCGGAACCGCGGAAACGGAAGCGGCGGAATTCCACGACATCTACGATCTCGACGTTCTCCCCATTCCGACGCACCGCGACAACCAGCGGGAGGATTCCAACGACCAGGTCTTCAAGACCCGCCGTGAAAAATTCAACGCTGTGGTCCACCGCATCGAGGAATGCCACAAAAAAGGCCAACCCATCCTCGTAGGAACCGCCTCTGTCGAAGCCTCGGAAACGCTCGCGCGCATGCTCAAACGCGCGAAGCTTCCACACTCGGTCCTCAACGCCAAGTATCACCTCCAGGAAGCTGAAATCATCAAGAACGCCGGCCAACTCGGGTCCGTGACCGTCTCCACCAACATGGCGGGACGCGGAACCGACATTAAGCTCGGCGAGGGCGTCGCAGATGCCGGCGGGCTTTTCGTCATCGGCACCGAACGCCACCAATCACGCCGGATTGATCGTCAGCTGCGCGGTCGTTGTTCCCGTCAGGGCGATCCCGGTGAATCCCAGTTCTTCCTCTCCTTCGAAGATGACCTGATGCGTAACTTCGCCGCCGCCGACCGCATGACCAACATGATGGAACGCTTCGGTATGGAAGACGGCGAAGCTCTCGAACACCGCTGGCTCAACCGCTCGGTCGAAACCGCCCAGAAGCGCGTGGAGCAACTTCACTACCGCCGCCGGAAATACGTCCTCGACTTTGATGACGTTATGAACCGCCAGCGTGAAGTTGTATACGGATACCGCAACCAGGTTCTCAAATCCGAGGATCCCCGCGAGTTAATCATGGAAGTCATCGACCGCGTAGTCGAAGCCCAAGTCAGCCACTTCACGGAGGAACGTGACGACGGACAACCTGACTTCGTCGAAATGCTCCACTGGGCCAACATGACCTTCCCGCTCCACCTCACCCTGGATTCGGCGCAATTCGAAACCCGAGACGTCGAAGGCAACATCACCTTCATCACCGAAAAGATCCACGAAGCCTACAAGCGCAAAGTTGATTCGGAAAATCCCGAGCACCTCGATAACCTCGAACGCCACATCATGCTCCACGCCATTGACCAAAAATGGCAGGAACACCTCTACGCGATGGACTCCCTCCGGGAAGGCGTCCAACTCCGAGCCCAGGGACAGAAGGATCCGCTTCAGGAATACAAAACCGAAGCCTACAAACTCTTCGTCACTCTGATGGACAGCATCGATGATGCGTCGACGCACAACATCTTCCGCTTCACCACCGTGCAGCCCATGGACTCCGTCCTCGCCGATGCCCCCCAGCAAACCTCCGGCGGCACCGAAGACAGCGTCTCCAACGACAACGTCGCCTCTTCCGGATCCGCAGGCTCCTCGGCCGGCGCACCCAACGAAGGCAAGCTCAAGCTGAACCTTCCCAAGCGCCGCCCCATCGCCAAGGTTGGTCGCAACGAGCCCTGCAGCTGCGGGTCAGGCAAAAAATACAAAGCCTGCTGCGGCCGCATGAGCGAATAACCCCCTCTAACCTCTCACCAAGGATTTTTGCCAACTGCGCGGAAGAACTCTCGAGCGCCTTGTTTTTCAGCCCCTTCCTTCGGTGATACTATCTCCTACACAGGCCACCTTGAGAACTGTCTCTTTGGCACTGAGACAGGTCGGCCCAACAAAAACAGGAGAGTGAGTATTCACTGACGACCGAACCCAGCAACTTGTCTCATCATTCGAGCCACAGGTTGGAATCAACTCCATCCCGCGACAAGCACTCCCTACTTCCCGTAGCGATAGTGCCCGATGATCTTAAAGTCAAAAAGGGCTTCCTCCCAAACCGGACCTCGGCCGATATTGTGGACGATCCATTTCTCCGACTTCCGCGCTCCGGGGCCAGGAACGACAATCCCGGTGTGGGTCTGGCCATTCACGAGGCGCCAAGCCACCAAATCACCCACGGAATAGTCTGATTCCTCGGTCGTCATGGCCAAAGCCTGGCCATTTCTGCTGAAAAAGCGCTGGAGATTGGGAACGCGACGGTGATCGATGTTGGTATCTGGACCTTTGGCCTTCCAAAGTTGAGGATAAGCGCGGAAATTCGCCTTTAAGTCACTGTGCACCAGTTCCTGAAGGTCGATATCAAGCCCCCGGAAGCTCCGGATCACGACATCGGTGCACACTCCCTTCTCAGCGGGAACGTCACCATTGGGAAAATCGATCTGATAGTAGGCGGCATCGTAGGTCACCTTGGCCTGGGTCCGCTTGAGAGCGGCGGCGGCCAGACGAGAGCCAAAGTCGCCATCAGATTCCAAGAGCTCAATTGCTTCGAGGACATTGGCATCCGAGGTCAGTTCCTGTTGCGCTTTCAAGAACGGAATCAGCGGGCGAAGAAAAACCGCGCCGAGCGAAAGAGCGAATGCCACCAACACCCATCCTCCCAAAGAGCTTCGGCGTTTTTTCTTCACCGGTGCTGCGCCGATGTATTCAATGGGTATCATGTCGCTTAAGACCTATAAGATTTCTTAACTATTTTTCTACGGGTGGCTAGGGAATTCCTATCGTCAGTCTTGCTAAATCCATCTTTTTTCGTTTTTTGTGAATAAGTGAAGGCGGTAGAGATCATCAGCGCGGAAGTTTTACCTAAATTTAAAAAGTTAGAGCCCTACCATAGCTCTCTTTCTTCCGACTGGTTTGGACAATCTTTCTCTCCACCCGTTCACTATCTCTTTGGAATGGATCGCGATCACCTGCACTTCTTCGCCTCGCGAAATTCACATGCAGTGATTCATCCCGAAAGTCGCCCCGGAGAATTTCAAGCCGAGCTTTGGAAGTATGACGTCGCCGAGTTTTTTCTCCGCGCGCCCGACTCGAATCACTACCTCGAATTCAATCTTGCCCCGAACGGAGGATGGTGGTCCTGCCTTTTCAAAAAGACCCTTGTTCCGATGGAAGAAAATAACCCACCTCTCCCCGGCGTGATCGCCTCCGGAGAAGTCGCTCCTGATGGCTGGAACGCCCACGCCAAAATTCCCCTTTCCTTTCTTCGCGAACACCTCGACTTCGGTCCCGACAGCATGCTCAATGCGACCTTCATTCTGAATTCGCCGGAGCAAATCTTCCTCACTGCAGGAGCTCCAGCCCCCGGAAAGCCTAACTTTCACCGCCCCGATGATTTTCCGGGAGTTCGCATACGCTCGGACGTGACTTTGTAAGCGACCTTCGCTACTTTAATTTCCATGTCGCACCCACTTTCCTCGTCAGATCAATCTCTCGCGCAGATTGACGGAGGAAATATCGCCATTTCCTCGCCAGATGCGATCGACGAAGCCTGCTTCAGCGTTCCGGCGGTCCGCGCTGTTCACAATGCCTATCCAAATGGCACCATCGTGGTCTTCGCTCCCGAAGACGTCGCTCCGCTCTGGCGGAAAGTCGAGGAAGTCGACGAAGTGATCGCATACGATGCCCACGCCTCGGCCCGAAACGTTGGTCAGATTATCAAAAACCTGGAAATTAAATTTACGAAGTCCATCGCCTGGGAAAACAATCCTGCGACAGGTGGATTTGCCCAGGCGGTTATTCCAATCAGAATGGGTATTCCCGAGAGGGAGCTCCTTCCCCACCTCACTCATCCGGTGGAAGTCGCACGTCCCATCGGCCCGATCGAACACCGCGTACGCCACTACCTCTTCTTCATGCAGAAGCTCGGCGCAATGCCCTTCGACAAGTCCAACTTCCTCCACCCCGAGCGACCGCTCGGTGGAGAAAAATTTCGCGTCGCCATCGTTCCTGGATCGGATTTCGGAGACTCCACCGAATGGCCGCTCGCCAATTATGTCACGCTCACGAGAACGCTCATGAACTACGCCGACGTGACCATCATTCCTTCGCAAGACCGCCCCGGTCCCGCGATTGCTCTAGGCAAGGAAGTAGGCCGTCCTGAATTTGTTTTCCAAGGCGATAACGGTGAAATCCTCGATCATCTCGCGACTTGTCATGGCCTGGTTGGCAACGACGGATCCATTCCCCACCTCGCCGCCTTTATGGGCACGAAGTCACTCGTTCTCTTCGGTCCCAACGAACCGCTGTGGAAACGCCCGCTTGGGAAGCAACACCAGTTCATCCGTCATCATGTTCCTTGCAGCGGATGCCTCCTCGCAAAGTGCCCGCTCGATCATCGATGCATGATGGAAATTACGGTGGAGGAAGTGCTCGGCGAAATGCGCACTCTATTCAGCCCATAGTGTGAGCCATAATTTCGCTTTGAAATCCGAAATAGAACTGATTTCGAAATAACGCCCGCACCACCTCTCCATCCTCAATTTTCCCCGTCTCCTTCAAGGCCTCGATTTCCTTGCGGAATTTCTCCTCAAATGACAAACGGACCTGATTAAGAGCACCATACCAAAGTTCGGCCTCCTCCTTGGTAATAGGTATTTCAGGAAGCTCTTCCTCAAAATCATCGACGCTATTGTCAAAAGCCAGTTCCACTTGCTTCTTCACGAATTTTACCTGACTCGAAAACTGATCCTTCAGTTCAGGCTCCACAATTTCGCCCCACATCGAATCCTCATCCATTAAAAGCGAAAAGCGCTTCGAGAAGTCTTCCGCGGCATCATCGCTGATGGATTTCAGATTGTCCCAATCCTGCTCACTTTCGATGACCAATTTTATGCCGCCATTCAATGTTGGGAGCACGATCATTTCGTCTTCTCCAAGGTCGCGTGGAGCTGCGCACTGTGTAATTGATTCACATACATTTCAGCCCTTTCCCGCCCACCGCTCCACACGATGGCTTTCCCCTTGGTATGCACATCCATCATCAAGGCATCAGCTTTCTCACGGGAATACCCGAAGATGCGGATCAATATCCGACTGACGTATTCCATCAAGTTCACTGGATCATCGAGCACGACAACCTGCCAGGGCTCGGCAATTTTCTCGCGCGTCTGAGACTTACTCTTCCGCGCCGGTGCTTCCACTGCATTCATCGCCCGCTACACTTCCACTGCTTGTTCCGGAGCTTCGACCCATCGTCCGTGTTCCCGAATCAAATCCTGCAGGCGCTCCACCGCCTCCCCCTCCGGGATGTTGAATTTCACGGCCTGCTTTCCGACATAGAGGTTAATTTTTCCCGGCGCGCCACCGACATAGCCGAAATCCGCATCCGCCATTTCTCCAGGTCCATTAACAATGCATCCCATCACCGCGATACGCACACCTTTGAGATGGCCGGTCGCTTCGCGAATCTTCTGCGTCGTGTCCTGAAGATTAAACAAGGTCCGTCCACAACTTGGGCAGGCCACATAGTCTGTTTTGAAAATCCGTGCACCGGCCGCTTGGAGAACATTATAGGAAAGTCGGAGCGACTGCCCTGGTGCTTCTTCGCTCTGCACGATGATGGCATCGCCAATGCCATCGCAGATCAACGAACCAATCGTGATCGATGACTGAAGTAGGTTTTGCTGAAAATCCCGCCCCCCTTCTGGATGGAGCGTATCTTTCAGGAGGATGGGGTGTCGCGCATCTATCTTGGATGCCAAAAGGCGGAAAGCCGCAATCGCCGCAAGATCCAGTCCATCGGCCACTGTGACCAGTTTGGCAGCGGAAGATTCATTCACCTCGGAAATCGCAGCCGTATCTCGTGGGTCGAGGGCGATCACTCCGGAATCTTCCAAGACGACCTCGGGCTTAAAATCTCCCATCTGCTCAATCTTGTGGGAAACTGCATCCCACTTTCCTTGCGAGGTGAACACCCGCGCCAGCTCGGTTCCGCCGAGAGCGTGCCCTCCGACCTCCATCACTTCGGAGTGACGACGTTCGTATTCAAAAGGATTCCAACTCGGCATGACCTGCTCTTCAACTTTCGCCCCAGAAAACTGATCAATCGTCTTCACTAATGCCTGCGCTACGGGAATTTCGTATACCGCATCTTCGGTGAGACTCACTCGAATAGTGTCTCCGATTCCGTCGGCCAGGAGACTGCCAATTCCAATCGCGCTTTTTATGCGCCCATCTTCTCCGTCACCGGCTTCGGTCACGCCAAGATGAAGGGGATAATTCCAATCCGGCCCTTCGTCGGCTAGACGAGCAACCAAAAGGCGATAAGCTTCGATCATCACCTTCGGATTCGAAGCCTTCATCGAGAAAACGAAGTTGTGAAAGCCCTCGTCGCGGGCAATGCGGGCGAATTCCAGCGCACTCTCGACCATTCCAAGCGGAGTATCGCCGTAGCGGTTCATGATCCGATCGCTCAAGCTGCCATGATTCGTGCCGATGCGAATGGCCCGGCCGAGCTCCTGGCAAAGCTGCACCAGCGGCGCAAACTCCTCGCGAATACGTCCCAGCTCTTCCTCGTATTGCTCGTCGGTGTATTCGCGAATCTCGAATTTCTTCTTATCCGCGTAGTTTCCCGGATTCACCCGGACTTTTTCCACCCACTTGGCAGCCTCGAAGGCAGCGTCGGGTTTGAAGTGAATATCGGCCACCAACGGCACCTCGCAACCCGCCGCCCGCACTCCATCGCGGATATTTTCGAGGTTCTCGGCATATTTGCGGGTCTGCGCCGTGATCCGCACGATCTGGCATCCGGCCTCAGCCAGCTGCAGCACTTCAGCCACACAAGCCTCGGTGTCGCGGGTATCGGAAGTAATCATCGACTGCACCACCACCGGATGCCCGGCCCCCATTTTGACATTCCCCACCGTCACTTCTCTCGACTCCCGTCGCGAGTAGTTAAAAAGATCCTCACAGTATCGTAATTCGCCAGACATTTGCTCTACCGCCAGTCCTACGCCAAAATCGGACTAACCGCAACGCCAGCCATTGCCGGAATTTCTGGGATTGCTCCAAATCAGCAATTATCCGAGCATTTCAGGATGAAATGGATTCCGGCCCTTCTTTGCGCCCTCACCCTCAATGCCCAAGCCGAGAAAGCCACCGACTTCATTCGAGTCGATGAGGACGAAAAGGCCGCCCGTCTGCAGACCGGCATCACCACCTACCAAAAAGAAGACCTTTCCGTCAGTCTCATCGGGGCGGTTCACATCGCCGACAAGGCCTACTTCGAAAAACTCAACGCCCTCTTCAAAAAGCAAGACAAGCTCCTCTTCGAAATGATCGGAGGCGAAAAGATGGCCAAAATCCAAAAAGACGCCGCCAAAAATGAAGCCATCGACATTTCCGCCATGGCAAAAACCTACGCCATGCTCGCTCGTTTCCTCAATCTCTCGGAGCAAAAGAAGGAAATCGACTATGCCGCCAGGAACTTCGTCCACGCCGACCTCACGTTAAAGGAATTCGAAAAGCTTCAGGAAGAACGCGGCGAGACCATCCTTTCCTTCGCGATGAAGGCTGCAGAAGGGGCCGAAGAACAAGCACAACTCTCTCCCGAAAAGCTCCTGCAAACCCTCCTCTCCGGCAACTCCAACGCAGTAAAGCTCGAAGTCATCCACTCTCTGGGCAAGGGAGATGAACAAATGGGCGGTCCCAGCGGGCAATCCGTCATCATCACCGACCGAAATAAAAAATGCTTCGCCGTCCTCGACCAGGAAATCGAGAAGGGCTCAAAACAAATCGGTATCTTCTACGGCGCGGCTCACTTTCCTGACATCGAAAAGACCCTCCTCTCCCGGGGCTTCAAAAAACAATCGCACCAATGGCTCACCGCCTGGGACATTCCAAAAACCTAAGTCACTATAATTGATACCGCAGACTGGATCATCATCGCCGCCTCCCTCCTTATTAGCTCGGGGATCGGCTGGTGGGCCGCCCGAAAAACCGCCAACAATACGAAGAGCTATTTGCTCGCCGGACGCGACATGCCTTGGCGGCTCCTCGACAGCACCACCGCCAGCTCGGCAGCCCTCTTCCGGAGTTTTAAGGATCGAGCGTAACAGAGAATCCTCGCCCCTACTACGGGTGGAGAAGTCAGGCCTACTCAAACAACGAAGCCATTTCCGAAGGCTTCATCTTGCTCAGTAAAAAAAACGCGTGCTCGGCGTCGGCCCATTGGGTCACTGCCCATTCGTCATTTTTGTCACAGTCACGACATTTCCCCACCGCAGAATTGATTTCGCAGAGATCATTACAATTGAGAGCAACTCTCTCCATCATCACCAGATGCACAATGTTGTCGTTTTCCTGACGATAGCAAACAAGGGAGGCCTTATACTCATTCTTTCCGATTTTAAGAAGTTTACAGCCCACTCCCTTAAGATCACGTAAGCCTTCAGGAAGAGCTTCAGGGGACGGAAGATCCTTACCTTTCAACCATTCGTAAAGAGCAGCCTGTCGATCATTGGTTTGATCGAGCGAAAAGAAAGGAGATTCCAACATCTCAATCGCAGAATACTCTACTTCCTGAGGAGTCGATCCCGCCAGGACACTTCCACCACTGAATCCGAAAAAGACAAAGACAACCGCCATCACCGCAATGACGGCAACGGCTGAAGAAGCCCATTTGAGAATCTTTGGAGAACGCCTGATCGCTACCACTTTTCGCTCTACTTCCATTGCATCGAGAATCTGATCGCGCAGCCCTTCCGGAGCACGCACCGAAGCAAGCGCTCCGATGAATCCGCCGTCAAACTCAGTCAACTCCCCATCATCACTTTCAAACATTGCCATTACGGCATCGCGAAGATCCTCCGGAATCTCAAGATCAGAAAGCGCATGTGCAAAAGCCGCGTCCTGCGCCCGCTCCCGGGCCAACCATTCTCCAAGTTCACGATCTTCGGTCGCCAAGGCAAGCGCTTCGGCGAAATCAGGGTCATGGGCATCCGCTCCATCAGGACGGAAGCTCTGCAAAATAAATTGAGCACGTTGATTATCCATTGGTCCGGTTTTGGGCCTGGGGTTTAAATTCGACAATCCGGGTCGGGTCGCTGTTCATCTTCTTCCGAAGCTGATCTTTGCCACGTGAAATACGCGACATCACCGTTCCGATAGGCACCTCTAAAATAGAGGCGATTTCCTTGTAGGAATGTTGTTGGAGATAAAAAAGAGTGAGCGGAGCGCGAAAGGTCTCATCCAGCTGACTGAGCAGATGCACCGCGCGCTGTCCGTCCATCTGACGGTCCGGCTGGTCCTCATGGCCGGAGAGTTCATGCTCCACTCCGCTGATTTCCATCTCCGGATGACGCTGGGAGCGACGGGCGTTGCTCAAATGCTCCCGATAAAGTGTCGTGAAGAGCCAGGTCTTGGCTTTGCTGCGGTCCTTGAGCTGGTGGCCTTTCTGGGCAAAGATTACAAAGGTCTGCTGCACCAGATCCGAGGCGCGGTCGGGATCTTTCGCCAACGAAAACCCGAAGCGGTAAAGCGCTTGGTAATACTGATCGACGAGATCTTCGAATTCTTCCATCCTTTCCCCTGTTATGCTCATTAAGAGCAGATGGCCGGAATTTTATTCCCTCAACATCCGTTCTTTTATCCGAAGAACAATCCCGATATCTAATAAACCCATGAAACCACTTGTTTTCCTCCTCTCCGCAGCCCTGACCGGGATTTCCACCGCTGAACTCCGTTCGGAAAAAACCGACAGTTCCCTGAAAATCTTCGACGGTGACAAACTGATCACCGAATATCGCACCGATAGCTCGGTCCCCTACCTCTATCCACTCATCGGCCCCGGCGGAACCGGGCTCACCCGCAGCTTCCCCATGGTCAAAGACGTCGCGGGCGAACAAGGCGACCACCCGCACCACCGTTCCTTCTGGTTCACCCACGGAAATGTCAACGGTCACGATTTCTGGCACGACCCGAAACACAACTCCAAGATCCAGCATCAATCGTTCGAAAACGTCAAAGGCGGCACTTTCACCGCCAATCTCCACTGGACTCACAAGGACAAAATCATCCTCAAGGAAAAGCGGACCTACCAATTTGAAAAGCTCAGCGACAAAGCCCTCTCCATCGTGGTGAATTCCCAGATCACCGCCGAAATCGACGCCAAGTTTGCCGACACCAAGGAAGGCTCTTTCGCCCTCCGTATCGCGCCCACTCTCCGTCACAAGGGAAATGTCGCCAAGGGACAGCTCGCCAACTCCGAGGGCCAAATTGACGGGAAGGTCTGGGGTAAGCGCGCCAAGTGGGTCTCGGTTCACGGACCCGACTCTAAAGGCCAGGCCACCGTCATCACCATGATGGATCACCCCGAAAACCTCCGCCACCCAACCTGGTGGCATGCCCGCACATACGGACTCATCGCAGCCAATCCCTTCGGCAAAAAAGATTTCGGCGAAAAGGAATCCGGTGACTACAACCTAAAGAAAGGAAAGACCCTCACCCAGCGCTACGGGATTCTTCTGGAAAGCGGCAAATTCGATAAAGAAGCCGTCGCAAAATCCTACCAAAAATTTGCCAAGTAGCGCTCTTGGGATCGCTGGAGAAATGTCACTCGCTATTTAGATCGATTCGGGCAATAAAATGTCCCGAATTTTCGTCATAGTGACGACAGCCGAGCGATGCCCGAAAAATCAGAACCCCAGCCCAAGCCACGCCACCGTTGGAAGAAGCGTTTTGGGGTTCTTCTTGTGCTCTTGATCGCCCTTGGAATCTGGACCAATGGCCCCGGTGCCCGCTGGGCCGTTGAAACGACCCTCGCCGACCAACTCGAGAAACAAAACCTCTCCGGTGACTTCACCGTTTCCGGATCCCTCCTCGATGGCCTTTCCCTCGAAAACATCGCCCTAACAAGCGACGGGCTCATTCAGAAAGCCGAAGCGTCCAAGGTCGCCCTCTCCTGGTCTCTCTCATCGCTAATCTCTAAAGAACTCCAGGAAATCGAGATCGCGGATCTCGTCATCTATCTCGATTTCGACGCTCCGAGGCCATCATCGCCGGAAGCCCCCCCATCGCCGGCCGAAGATCCCGCCCCTCTCTCCGAAACCCTCAACCTCGTTCGCGGATTTCTCGAACCAGCCAAGATCACCATCACCCAAATGGATTTCAAAGCGAAAGCCGCCGAAATGGATTTTGGACTTACTCTTGCCGCCCTCAAACATTCTCCAACCGAACAACACTATCGCTTCGAAGATCTCAGCATCACCGACCATCTGGGGCGCACCGCCCGCACTCAATCAAGCACTATTACCTGGAACAACGGGTCCATCTCCGTCGACCAACTCCAAATCCTTCAGGCCCTGGGCTTACGCGACCTCGCTTATAAAATCGATGGCGGAATCACCACCGGGATGGAACTCGCCGGCGCCATGCTCTCAGCATCATCAAATCTCAAAACCGAATTCTCGCTCGCGCTCAACTCACCCTCTCTTGACCTCAAAAAAGCCGCTTCACTTTACGACCCGGAACTCCCCGTTGGCGGAACTCTTTCCAGCTTCTCGCTTACTCAAAACGAAGTCGACCTGACCGGCACGATGGTCCAATGGGAGGAACAGCTCATTCAATCCATCGACCTCAATGGCTCGCTCAACGACCAACAAATTCGCGCCGAGCTCGACACCATCTATAAGGACCAAAAAATCTCACTGAACGCTTCCGGAGAAAATCGATTCGAAGTCTTTGGAAACGAAACCAAGATCGAACTCAACTATCAGGATCAGCTCACCGCTGAAGGCTCGGTCTTCCTCAACGAAGAAATCCTCGAAAGCACCGCTCAACTTTCCTTCAATCTCACCTACCCAAAGGTCCCTGAGACTTCGGGGCAATTGGAATTCGCCAACCAAAAAGCCTCCCTGAATGCCGTTGCCTTGGAAGAAATCCAACTCGAGGCCAACTACGATCTCCAGTCCTCCACTTATTCCGCCAAGCTCTATGGTGAAATTCAAAATGGCGAACTTATTCACGAAACCCTCACCGGGCCTCTGGCCCTCGACCTCACTGCGAAAGGAGACCTCCCAAATGAAGCCCATCAGGGAACTCTCGACCTCCTGAAGGCCAATCTCAAAGAACCCCAGATCGTCACCACTGCGACCGGATCCTGGGATTGGCCCAAGTCCGTCACCTTAAACAACGTTCAAGTCTTCGCCCCCGAGGGGCACCTCGAAGGAGCCCTCTCATGGCAGAATGATTTCCTCAATGTCACCTCTCTCAATCTCATCGAATCCGGTAACACCTTGCTCAAGGCCTCCGGCACACTTCCCGCTCCGCTCAATCTCAAGTCGCTCGACGATGTCCTTCAAAACGACACACCCTTCGAATTTAAACTCGTCTCCCAACCCCTCTCCTTTGAGCGACTTCGCAAGTTCGTCCCCATTCCTAAAACCCTCAAAGGTGTGGTCGAAGCCAACCTGAACCTTTCCGGCACTCCCTCGGAACCCCAGATTGAAGGAACGGCCTCTCTCATCGATTTCCACCAAAGCGACCAACCCAAACTCCCTCCGGTCGATCTCCGCACCTCCTTTCAAACCGAAAACCAGCAACTCATCCTCAAAGGAAATGCCCGCGAACCCGGAGGCCCTCTTCTCGACATCAAGGGAGACCTTGCCTTCCTCCCAGCCGTCTGGCTGAAGCGTGAAAAAAGCCCGGACGATGCCACCATCAATCTCGTCATTAAATCGACCAAGCTTGATCTCAATCGCATCAAACCCTTCGCACCGTCCATTCGTTCCGTATCTGGAGATCTCGAAACAAACGCCACTATTTCAGGCACCCTTGCCAAGCCAAACTACTCAGGCGAACTAACGGCCTCGATCAATCGGATGATCCTCTTGGACTCGCCCGTTGCCGACTTCCGCGACTCCAGACTCCGCGTTACCGCCAAAGGAAAAACCATCACCATCGAGCCCTCCACGTTCATGGCAGCCGGAGGAACCTTGAACCTTGGCGGGAAAATCGAACTCGCCGGAGAAGAACCGGTTTTCGATCTTTCCCTCAAGGGCAAACACGTCCTTCTCACCCGCAATACCGACTATACCTTTCGCGGCCATCCAGACCTCAATCTCCGTGGTCCTCTTTCCAAGGCCACTCTCTCCGGCACCCTCGCCATTGCTGAGAGCCTCATCTACAAGGACGTCGAAATCCTACCCTTCGGCGTTCCCACCACCACCGATATCCCCCGACCCAATCTGCCCACCTTTTCTTCCCGCTCGAAATCAAAGGGCTCCTCCCTTCTTGTCCCCGCTCCCTACGGAAATTGGCCTCTCAACATTACCGTCACCACCGCCGACCCCATACTCATCAGAGGCAACCTCGCCAAAGGTAATCTCACCGCCAACGCACGCATTTTAGGAACCATTGGCGCGCCCCGCCCATCCGGCACCATCGTCACCAACAAGCTCGTCGCCGACCTCCCTTTCAGCGACCTCGAAATCACCAGCGCCGTCGTCACCCTGCAGCCTAACGACTACGACAATCCCATCATTAGCCTGCGCGGGACTTCCAAAGTTTCACAATACACCGTGCAGGCCTTCCTCTCCGGACCGGTGCAAACCCCCAACCTCACCCTGAGTTCCAATCCCCCGCTCCCGGAAAGCGAAATTATGCTCCTCATCGCCACGGGTTCCCCATCGGCCGCCCTCGAAGACCGCGAGGTTGCCTCGCAAAAGGCCCTGCAATACCTCCTCGAAGGACTCCGCCGCCGCTACGGCAACAAGGACAAGAGCGTCCTGCAACGCCTTCTCAAAAACTCCGACCAAATCGAACTCTCCCTCGGCGACGCCAACCAATTCACCGGTCGCAAATTCTCGTCGGCCACCCTGGAAATCGACGACCAATGGGACTTCACTACGCAAATCGACGAACAAGGACAAACCCGGGCCCTCGTCGTTTTCTCCATCCGATTCCGATAAATGCGCCGTCTCCTTACCAGCTTCTTCTTCGCACTCTCCACCCTTACCCAGGCGGCAGACATCGATATCGTAGGGCTGCGATCTTACTCCGAAAAAATCCTCCTCGAAACAATCGCGGGACGACTGGAATACATCCAAAAACGCGATGCCACTCCGCAACGTGCCGACGATGCCGCCTTCCTCGTAAAAAGCTATCTCCACACCCACGGCCTGCCGGAAGCTCTCGTCGAATGGTCACTACCCGGCGGCGACAACATCCTTCTTACCGTCAACGAAGGCCCACCCAAGTTCCTCGGCACGGTCTCGGTCGCAGGCTCGGATGACATCAAGAAAATCGCCGAACAATTCCAGGCCGCTTTCCCTGGCGATGACAAAAAACGCGCTCTTGTTACCGACTCGGTTTCCTCAGGAACCTCCCGCGTCATTGACTTTCTCACATCCCAGGGTCACTGGGCTGCCAAAGCCGTCGCCACCCCGCTCCCCAGAGATGCCAGCGGAAAAATCCCGATGCGTATCACGGTCAACAAAGGCCCCAGGTATCTTCTCGCTCTCCCAAAACTTGAGTCGTCCATTTCTCCGGGAAGCAATCTCGCTAGGAAGCTCCAGGACGTCAAAGGAACCACCGCAAATTCAGAGACCATCATCAGGATTCGTAAGTCCGTTAGCGAACACTACCGCAAGCGTGGATACGCCGGCCTGAAACTCGAAATGGCCAAGGAGATCAAAGGCACCAGCCTTCAACTCTTCTTCAAAGTCAGCCCCGGAACCCGCTTCAACGTTCGCTCATTCGACATCAAGGGTCTCGCTAAAACGCTCCCCAAACACGTTCGCTCTCGCTTCAAGAACATCGCTGGCAGCACCTTCGACGAAAACCAAATCAGCAAAGACATCAAGAAGCTCATCACCACCGGAGCCTTCGCCGAGTCCCGCCTTGAAAAAACCGAAACCCCCAACAAGGAACTCGATCTCACTCTTCACCTCAAGGAAGCCAAAGCCCGCGGAGTTTCCTTCTCAGCTGGATTTGGATCCTACGAAGGAGTCATCCTCGGAGCACGTTATTACAACCGCAATCTCTGGGGCCGACTCTGGAATCTTAACGCCGGAATCGAAATCACCTCGCTGGGTGCCCTCGGCGAGGTCTCACTCACCGATCCCTACTTCCTCGACCGCGATCTCCAATTTAACCGACGCCTCTTTACCCTCACCCGCGACCACGATGCTTATTCGAAGTGGGAGTCGGGTTTCGCGATGGAGCTCTCCTGGGATCTTCCCGAGCATTACTACACCGGCACGCTGGGGTTCTCCAACTCGTATGCCGATATTAGCAGCAGCATTCCTACCGATATTATCGGTCAAGAGAACTACGGAGTCTCCCGCCTGTCATTCAGGCAACGATACGACCGTCGCGACGATCCCACTCTCACCACCAGGGGCCTGCTTGCAGAACTGGACACCTCCCTCGGAATTTCCCTGGGAGATGAGAGCGTCCCCTTCTTCGAAACCACAGCCAAGATTAGCTACTACAAAAAGCTAAGCGAAAACAGTCGCTACGCCCTGGGCATTCGAGGTGGCTTTATCAAACCATCCGGGGACAGTTCCAACCTCCCCATCGACCTTCGTAAATTCCTTGGAGGAGCCAATACCGTGCGCTCATTCACCGAACGAGACCTTGGCTCCAAATACGGAAACGACCCCATCGGCGGCACCTCCTGGTGGGTCGCCAATGCCGAATACACCCGGAAGATCAACGGCCCGGTGCAAGGAGCTCTCTTCATTGATGCCGGAGCCCTCTCTCCCGACCCAGATGGCCTCTTCGATGCTGACATCGAAGTTGCCGCCGGACTCGGAATCCGCCTCGACCTCCCCGTTGGCCCCGTCCGTCTCGAATACGGCTACTCCCTCACCCGCGACAACGACGAACCCGCCGGAGCCTTCCACTTCGCGATCGGTGCGACCTTCTAGATTCACCTGACCAATCGAGCTGTCAAAACCTCCGCCCTCAATCACTCACCCGCAGTCCGACTGCCCTCCAATGCCTGATAAACGGGAAGTGGTGGATTGTGAAATGGAGAGCTGAGACGACCTCGGCGAAATGCGGCCTGTTGAATCGGGTTAGACCGGTTGGTTTCAGCGGCATTCTCCCAGACTCACGCCACCATCCAGGCAATCCGATGGCGGCATTTGCCTCTCTGATCACCAATCTTCACGCTTCCGAATGCTCCCCGCCGGACAAGCCGGGCGAGATTTCCCTCATTTCGCCATTGAAAATCCCGCCATCTCCCCAAAGGCTCCGCGCACATGAACGTTTCGCTCAATTGGCTCAAAGAACGCCTCGATCTCGGATCCCGCTCACTCGACGAAGTCTGCGACCTCCTGACCTTTGCCGGCATTGAGGTAGAAGGCCTCCAAACCGTGGGGGTGCAGAGCGATCAGATCGTCGTGGCCGAGATCAAGGAAGCCGTCCAGCACCCCGATGCCGACAAGCTCAAGGTCACCCAGGTCGATGCCGGAGAGGGCCAGTTACGCCAGATTGTCTGTGGAGCGAAAAACTACCAGGTCGGCGACAAAGTCCCCTGCTGTCTCCCCGGAGCCGACCTCGGAGGATTCGTGATTGGCGAAGCCCAAATGCGCGGCGTGGAATCCAAGGGCATGCTCGCTGCCGGTTCGGAAATCGGGCTGACCGACAAAGAAGACGGACTTCTCATTCTCGAAGGTGACCCCACCGTTGGCACGCTCGTAAAAGACCTTTTCGATTCCGACACTCTCATCGAAGTCGAAATCACTCCCAATCGTCCTGATCTCCTTTCACACTCCGGCCTCGCCCGTGAACTCGCTGCCCTCCTTCACACCGAATGTTCGCCGGTTGAAAAAACCCACGCCACCGGCACCAAGGAGGATGCTTCCGTCGCCGCGACCGATTCCACGACCTGCCCGTTCTATTCCGCCCTCTCGATCAAAGGCGTCAAAGTCGCTCCCAGCCCCGAGTGGTTGATCAAAAAGCTCGAGTCCATCGGCTTGCGCCCCATCAACAACATCGTCGATATTACCAACTACGTGCTCCACGAGCTCGGCCAGCCTCTTCATGCCTTCGATGCCGCCAAGGTCTCGGGCGCGATCATCGTCCGACAGGCCACCGAGGGAGAAAAGTTCCTCGCCCTCGACGAAGAAACTTACGAACTCAACGAAAACGATTGCCTCATCTCCGACGAAAACGGAGCCACCCTTGCCCTCGCCGGCGTGATGGGAGGACTCGATAGCGGAGTCAGCGAAGGCACCACCGATATCCTTCTCGAATCCGCATACTTCGCCACTTCGGAAATCCGCCGCACTTCTCGCCGCCTTTTCCTCACTTCGGATTCCTCCTACCGCTTCGAGCGCGGAGTTGATCCCAACAATGTTCTTCCTGCCTCGGCCCTCGCCGCAGCCTTGATTCTCGAAATTGCCGGGGGCGAAGCTTCCACCGATACCGTCACCGCTGGAACTCTTCCCGCAGACCTTCCTTCCGTCGAACTCGATGTCGATCGCCTCATGCAACTGATGGACCACAGCATCTCACTCGAAGATGCCAGCGCTATTCTCACTCGCCTCGGCTTGAGCAAGAGCGACGGAAGCTCCTGGAACATTCCCAGTTGGCGTGCCGATCTCGAACGCTCCGCTGACCTCGTCGAAGAGGTGGCCCGCGTTCACGGACTCGAAAACGTGCCTTCCCGCGTTGGCGGCACCGCCGTTGATGAAAGCCCCATCGACCGCGACTACGACGGACTTCTTGACCTCAAGAAGAAGCTCGTTGCGCTCGGGTTCTTCGAGACCCAAACCATCAAGCTCATCGCGCAATCACAACTCCGCGATTGCCTGCCCATCCGTCCGCTCATCGATGGCGATCTCGTCAAAGTCGCCCGCCCACTCAGTGAAGACCACGCCATCCTGCGACCTTCCCTGACTCCCGGACTCATTGCGACCGCCGAAAACAACCTCCGCCAGGGAGCCAAGACTCTCCGATTCTTCGAAGCCGGTCGCCAGTTCCGCAATGCCGGTGGCGGCAAGGCGACCGACCTCGAAGCTGATTCTCTCGCCCTCCTCATGAGCGGCGAAGCCCAACCACCATCCTGGTCACAAGGAGATAACCGCCAGGTCGACCTCTACGATCTCAAGGCCGCGATTCAGGCTCTCCTCGGAGGCAATGCCATTCAGTTCTCACCCCGACCGCGCGAAGGATTCCTCATCGCCGGTGACATTCAACTCAACAGCAAGCCCATCGGCACCTATGCCCAGGCGCTCCCATCGCGCGCCCGCGAACTCGATTGTTCGACGCCGCTTTACCTCGCCGAACTCGATCTCAAGAAAGTCCTCGCTCTCGCAAAAGACTTCTTTCAGGTCGAAGCCCTCCCGCAATTCCCCGGCTCAAGCCGCGACATTGCCATGGAACTTCCCGTCACCACCACGAATGCCGAGATCGAAAAAGTCCTCGCCAAGCATAACGATCCGCTTCTCGTCTCCGCAACCTGCTTCGACCGGTTCAGCGATTCTTCCGGCGAAAAAATGCCCGCCGACAAAAAATCCATCGCCTATTCCTTCACCTACCGCTCCAGCGAAGGCACCTTGAAGCAAAAGCAAATCGATGCCTCCCACGACAAACTCCGCGCGCATCTTGAGAAAACTCTGCCCGTAATCTTCCGTTAAATCATCATGAAGAAATCTCTCCTCGCACTCCTGTCGATCTCCCTCCTCCACGGCGCGGACAAAGCCACCTTGCTATTCGAAGACGATTTCGAGCGAAAGGAATCTCAGGGAAAAACCGAGGAGATTGGAAGGAACTGGGGCTCGAATAGCAAGAAGCGCGCAAAGGGCAACAAACAGGTCGACCTCAAGGACGGCGCGATGCACATCGCGATCCATCCCGAAGCAGATCACGCCGTTTCAGTCACTCACGAGGCTAAATTCAAAAACGGCCGCATCGATCTTCGTTTCAAGCTCGAAAATAAAGACGACAGCCTCGGGCTCAACTTCGCCGACCTCGGCTACAAAAAAGTTCACGCCGGACACCTCTGCGTCACTCGCATTGGAACCTCCAGCCTCGTCATTTCCGACCTCAAGACGGGCGTCATGGATTTAAAAGTCCGCCAACTTCGCCAGTCAAACAAGCTCTCCCCAACCCTCGTCAAAATGCTCATGACCAAGACGAAGAAGTTTGATCACAAACTCGAGCCGGGTAAATGGCACACACTCAGCGTGCGCATTTATGCCAACGTCATGTCCGTCACCATCAACGAAAAAGAAGTCGGAAAACTCTCCTCCACCGGCATCGGCCACCCCACCAAGACAACCCTCCGTCTTTCCGTTAAGAAAAAGGCCATCGTCGATGATGTGAAAATCTACTCTCTTGACCGAAAAGCACCGGAATAGCGACAGCAAGTATTTATCATTTTGGGGGCAATCAAGACGTAATACGGTCCACGCCTGATGCACCTTCCGAGGAGGGTTCTCAACGCTGCGGCCCCGGGCGAATGAGGTTTATTCGGCCCCAATGCTCTCGCCGAAAATGCCGCCAATACTACAACAGCCCCGAAATTCTTCGAAAGTCATTGCACGCCCTGCCACGGTGAAAAGAAACAGCAGGGCGACACCACTCTACAAGACACCGAGTTCAATTTCTAGTCCATCGAAGGAAGCCCCCGCTCGTCTCAGGGAAAGGGTTTCACCAAAGCCTATGGAAAGAAACATTCAAAGGAGAAGAAAAACACGCGAAAGAAGTGACCGTTTTCTGGCTTTCATTTCACTATCAGTCCCCCTGACTCACCTCAGGCACAATATCGATCGGAGGAGAGGATCTCTTTTCAATACTCTCGATCGAATCACCTTCATCCTGCACGGGCACGACGTTGATATCGACTTTCACGGGGACGGCCCTGAGTCCTTCGATGATTTTCTGGAGTTGTTCGATGCTGGCTTCGGCGAGATTTTGCGGTCGGGTTAGGCCGGTTGAAATCGCTTCGAGTCCGTCGTTGAACTGGGTCATCTGAGCGACTACGCGGGCGACGGGATCGTTCTCCCCTGCTCCGCCGAGGAGCTTCTGCTTTCCAAAGTCTTTCTTAATCTGATCCCAGCGGGCTTGTTCCTCGCCGGTGAGGACACCTTCGAGCTCCCTGAACTTCAGCAAATTTGCTTCCGCACCGGTGGTGAGGGTTTGGGATTCGTTTTGATAGTGATCAAAGATGAGACCTTCGACTTCCTCCGGCGTCATGAGCGGAATCACCTTTTCAGCGATGCGGTTCATGTTCCGGTAAGAACCCTGGAGCTTGAAGCTGGGCTCAACGCGATAGGCGTCTTCCTGCGCTGCACTGTCGATGTATTCCAGATTCACGCGAAGGATGGTATCGCGAATGCGGAAGAGATGTTTGAGAGTTTTGGAAAATTCCTCGATCTCAGCCGGAGTGTAATTCCCCTCAAAATCAACGCCCTCCTGGCTCCCAGTCTCGGCAATGGCCATGGCGGCATAAACATCCTTCTGACTCTTGGAAGCCAGCTTGGAAAGCACGCTGTTCGAAGTCAGACAGTTTTCGATGAAGCTATATTTAAAGGCATCCTCATGATCGCCGAGAATGTCACCCAAGTTGTAGGTGTCTGCACGGTTCGCGAGCATGTCGGGGATTTGGAATTTGCCACCAGTCTCGGTGTAAGGGTTACCCGCCATCACCACGGCAACCTTTTTCCCGCGTAGGTCATAAGTCCGGGCCTTGCCCTTGTAGACGCCTTCAATCTTCCGCTGTCCGTCACAGAGACTGATGAATTTCTGCAAAAACTCAGAGTGAGTATGCTGAATGTCATCGAGGTAAATCATCACGTTATCCCCCATTTCAAGAGCGAGATTCAACTTGCAAATTTCCTCCCGCGCCGAGGCATTGGGAGCATCGGCAGGATCGAGCGAAGTCACTTCGTGCCCAAGAGCCGGGCCGTTGATCTTCATGAAGGTCAAACCAAGACGGTTCCCGATATACTCCATGAGGGTCGTCTTTCCGTAACCCGGAGGTGAGATGAGAAGCAAGAGCCCCATCCGGTCCGTCCGGGTATCGCCACCCGCCGTGCCCATTTGCTTGGCGAGGTTGTCTCCGACCATGGGAAGATAAACCTCGTTAATCAAACGGTTTCGCACGAAGGCGCTCATGACCCGTGGCTTAAACTCATCGAGACGCATCTCTTCCCGCTTATCCTCTACCAAAGTCTGCTTGGTTTCGACATAAGCCTGGAAGGTCGGCACCTCCGACTGCTCGAAAGCTGCCAAACGATCCATAAATTCATGGTAGTGAAGCGAAAGCTTCCCCTCTTCAACAAGGCGATGACTTCCTTTCAAGCCCTCGATCTCAGCAGTCAACTCTACCGTCTGCACCCAACGCTCTTCGTAACCACCCTTGGCCAACCAGAAGGCGGCTTCGTAGATGGCGTCTTCCGTGGAAAGCGCCATGAACCAATCGAGGATCACCCCAAAGCGACCGGAGATTGAATCCTGAAACGGTTCGAGGACTGACGCGAAGGCCTTATCGGCCCTCTTCGCGGCGAGTTCGCTTTTGAAGTGCTTGTAGATATCAGCAGCCTCGCGGGAAACCACGAAGCTCTCATTGCCCGTCAACTCATGGTAAAGATACTCTCCTTGCTCTTCGGTGAGATGAACGTTTTCGTCACCCTCCATTTCGACCATTAGAAGGGGTCCCCAAGTCTGAGCAGTATCATCATCTCCAAAAAACTTCTTCCGCTGACCATGGGCAAGCAAACGTCCTTTAAAGACGGCTTTCTTTTCCTCGTCCCATTCTTCCCAAGCCAACAAAGCCTTGGCACGAGTGCGGGGGCTGTATCGTAGCAAGCCCGCCTCGTCATGCATCGGCTTGAGCACTTCAACGATCTTGGCGGCGTCGAGATCGTGAACCCCTTTGAGGTAGCCTTCGGAATACCTCGGCTGCATGAAGGCATTGAGATCCTCCTCTCCCGATTTCAAAAACTTGTAAGCGAGATACTCGGCCCGATAGACTTCCTTAGTCTCGCTGATCACTTCCTGATCCCAAACCGCACTGGTTGAGAGGAATGATTCCTCTTTGATCTCCTCAAAGAAATTCGTGCCCGAAAGATGGAAACACATCTCCCCTTCACGAGGCACGATGGACAATTCCAAATCCTGCTCATTCACCGAGAAACGATGCTTCCCGAACTTAATGATGGCCTGGCCATCGACAAAGAGTTCCTTGCGATCCTTGAGAGCCCTTACCGCGTCATCGCGCGTTGTTTTAAGGCGGGTCTGGATATCGTCTCCTTTGACGGCATCCCCGGCCTCGGTCAGTTCCGCGATAATGTCGCGGACTTTTTCGATCATCAAATCTCCGGCGAAGTAGCCATTAATTTCGTTGATCTCGGAAAATCCTTCGAGTCGGTGTTTAATCCCCGAAAGAATCCGCTCGGCAGATTTCACCAATTGATTCGTGCGGCGACTGCGCTTCTCGAGCAGTGATTGCTTCCGGCCTTCGAAAGCTTCGTAAATCTCCTCGCGCTTCGCTGAGAGCTCTTCGATGTATTCATCAAACTCCGCGAACTTCCCTTCTAACTCTTCGAGCTGAACCATCACCTTGGTGAGGTATTCCTCGCACTTCTCAGGGCTATCGCAGAGATCGAGATAGTTGACCACCGACTGACCAAGCAACTTCATCTGCGCTCCGAACTGCGCCACGCCCTCGCCCTTCGCGAGGTCCTTGCGCTTATTCTTCAACTCGGCGCGAACACCATTGAGTATCGAGTATATTCCCGAAACGCTATCGATGATCGCGGTGGTCTGAGTGGCGTCCTCGATCTTGAGGTTCCCTACCACATCGATGAGCATTTCCAACTCGGTGCCGGATTGATCGAGAGCCTCGGCCACTTCGTCGGCGTCGATAACCTTGGCCAACTTCGGAAGCTTGGCCTGCTGGGATTCGACCGCCTCGCGGTAGGGATTCAACGACTCCGGCTTGAGCAGGAAGGCTACCGTTTTGGCTGCGGTATCATCTGCGGCCGTCGCGACTTCTTTTTCAAGATCATCGACCAGCGCGACATCGACGTAACGCAGGTCGCGCAAGCCGATCACTTCCCCACGTCGTTTGCGCAACTCGGAAAGATGATGGACAAATCCAAAAATGTCATCGGGTGGTGAATGCCGAACCGACTTCAGCAAAACCTCAACTACTTCACGAACAGAACCTGTCCGTTCTTTGGTCGATCGGCGAAGCCCTTGGACTTTTTCAAACTCATCAATGGCCGAGGTGGCCGCACCGCGAATATCCTTCAGCGGCTCGGCGAGGTTCCCGGCATTTTCCTGCCCCAACCAAAAGTAGGAATCGATGATGTCGCCGGCTTTTTTCGATAGATCCAGATAGAGATCACCATAGTTGTCGTCCTTGCGGAGAAGCGTCAAAACTTCACGGCACTCGGCCATGCCGCGAACCAACTCCGCGTTGCCGATCTTAAAGAGATACGACTCGTTATTGGAAGCCTGGCTGGAGGCCACCTCATCGGAGAGATACGAAGTCTGCCAAATCTGAAGCGCGTGATGCTTCTGCGCCTCTTCTTCCGTCCGAAAAAGAATCATCCGCCCGTCCGGAAAGAGCGAATATCCGTTGCAGACCACCGGAGTGTCCACGGATTGCGAAATCATGTTGTAGGAAAGCAGGACGTAGTCACCGCTCTTCCGGTTGTAGAACACGAAGAGCGTATCCTCGCCATTCGCACTCGCGATGCGGCGCTCAAAGCGCATATCGGTAAGGTCCGTCTCGAAGACTTTCGACTCACCGGTGAGAAGCAGGTAACCGTTTGAGAAAATGATGCCCTGCTCGTCTGGCAGCAGAACACAGGAGTGCCCAATGGCATCAACGCGATGCACCGTCTGGGTCTTCTCATTAAAGACGAGATAGCGATAGAGTTCTTCCCGGTAAGGAAGAATCTTCAGCAGAATCAAAGAACCAACTACGGCGTATACGATCTCGGCGTCATCAAGCGTTTGATCAGCTTCAGTAACTGGCTCTTCATAAATCCCGGACCCGGTCTCGGTGTTATCTTCAACCTTGATGGTGAGATCGCCTCCCACCGTTTCGACAAAGACCCGATCTTCAATCGAAACATGAGGGTGCTCGCCCGGACGTTGCATATCACGATGCGCCCGTTTCCACTCAAATTCCTGTTGAGGCGGAAACTGGTATTCATGGTCGAAACGGTTCCCAATATACTCAAGGGTGCCGTCCCCCTTCATAAGCCACTTAAAGGCCTTGAGGTCGGCGATCGTTTTCCCGATCCGAAGCCCCATGTAGAGGTTCGGCCCGATCACCATGAATTTCAAAAAGACCGCCTGACGATAGTATTTGTAGAGATATTTAAAATCGTCCAGGAAGGCAGAGTCGGAGAGGACTTCCTCAACGGGAACCGGAGAGAAGGTGTGCGATTCCTGATCGTAGTCGTAGACATTAAAGACGTCTTCGATCGAGGTCGTGGTCTTGAGCCCAAACTGGATATTGTATCCGAAGAGAAAGCGATTGTGCCCGATCGCGATGATATCGCGAGGAACACAGCTATGTTCGGTTGACACCCGCTCGGTTGAGACCAAAGCCGTCTCGACTGAACCGAACACCTCCTGGCGTTGTTCATTGAGCCGACCCATCCGGGCTTGCAGCTCCGTCGAGCCCTTCTCAAGCCGGGCACGGATCACCTCATAGGCACCGCCCTCGAGTTGTTGGGATTTTTCTTCTGACATTCTATTCTTCTATGATTGCGGCCTTCTCCCTCAACATTGGGAAAAAAACGCGGATCGTGCGGATTTTACGGATTATTTATGAGTGTGCACTATTCGGCGCATCCCACTTGGAACGTCGTAGCTTTAAGGTAATTGAAGACTTGGGTATGATGCGGATCATCCAACAGCTTAACTGCTTTCAATTCGACAATGATCTTGGAGTGGCAAACGAAGTCAGGTTCGTATCCTTCCTTCAACAGTATCCCTTTATATCGAACCTCAAACTTGGACTTTTCGACAAAGGGAATCTTTCGAAGTCCCGGCTCATGTTTCAACGATTGCTGATAAACTTCCTCCAGAAAACCAGGCCCGATCTCATTGGATACCTCAAAAAAGGCTCCAATAAGTTCGCATGACTCGTCTTTGTGAATGAGATCCATCTCCAATATGCCGTATTGATTCCAAAACCAAGATCTGCCAAATTTGCCAGATCCGCATTCTGATTAACCCAACTTCTTCAGGAGGTCGGCGGCTTTCATATCGCCTACTCCGAAGCGCTCGGCAGCACCGAGGAGACCAACGACTTTCTTACGCTCTTCTCCTTTGGCGGTGCTCATCAAGTTTCCAAGCAGAGCACTGATACTGAGATTTTTGATGTCTTCGGTTGAGATTCCAAAGTCATCAATCCAGGTCGCAAGCTGCGACTTGAAGTAATCAGGATCTCCGTTGAAGAAGGTCTCCTTCACATCGTCGAGCACTTCACTGTTCCCCACGGTGCGATCAACAACCTTACCAGTAGTAATAGCGTTGGTGATACGATCGAAGAACTGGGTCTCGCCACCGACGATATCGATCTTGGCTGACTTAAGAGCCTCACCCACCACGACTGCCTGCTGCTCGGCAATCTGACGCTGGACATCGATCTCGGCGAGTTCGACTTGTTTCGCCTTATCCAGCTCGAGCTTGAATTCTTCGTGCTCCTGACCGGACTCTTCGAAGAGTTTCATCGCGGCAGCTTTCTGCTCGATCGCTTCGGCATCCGCAGCTCCTCTGGCGCGAATGACATCGGCTTCACCCAATCCTTCGGCGGAAGATTCCTTCACGACAGCTTCGGCAATCATCTTCTTGGCTTCGGCTTCCTTCTCGGATGCGGTTTGCTCGGCTTCAGCCTGAATCACGCGCTCTTCAGCACGCATCTCTGCTGCCGATTTCGCTGCTTCAGCTTCCTTGAGAACAGTGTAGGCCTCTTCATCAGCCTTAAGTTGTGCCGCTTCCTTACCAGCTTCAGCTTCCTTAACTCTTCTAATGAGTTGCTCTTCGGCATTCGCCTCGGCAGTGGTCACGGTCACCTGCTTAAAGCGATCAGCCGTGGCAAATTCTTCAGTGTCCTTGATGCGCTGCTGTTCTTCAACAACCCCTTTTTCAACAGCTACCCGCTCACGGATCACTTCCTGAATCTCCTTCTTCTGAACCTCAATCACCTTCTCGGCTTCGATGGATTTCAGCTCGGTGACGCGTTTGCGTTCGATCTCTTCAAGCATGCGCTCGCGCTCGACACGTTCGAGCTCGACGCCATCGGTCCGTTCTTTATTGCGCAGAGCAACCAGGACCTGGCGCTGCTTGTTTTCTTCGGAAATTTGGATCTCTTCCTCAGCGGAAATCCGGGCTTGCTCGGCCTTCTGGCGTTCTTCTTCCTGAACTTTTAAAGCTTCGGCCTCTTCACGGAACCTCACCGTCTCCACCTCACGTTGCTGCTTGGCTTCGGTCTCCTTGAGCTGACGTTCGAGTTCAAGAATGGCTTCACGAGCTTCGACATCCTGCTGCTTGATGACTTTCTCTTTATCCCGCTGGATATTGTTCGCAAGCTTGGCCTGCGTCGCAGTCAATTCGGTAATCTTTTTAATCCCTTCCGCATCGAGAATGTTATCCGGATCAAGCATTGAGAGCGGAGTTTGCTCAAGGTAGTCGATCGCAGCATCATCGAGAACAAAACCATTAAGATCTGTTCCGATCACCTTCAAAATCTCGTCTCGGAAAGTATCGCGATCCTCATAGAGAGCGATAAAGTCGAACCGCTTACCTACGGTTTTGAGCGCCTCCGAGAATTTCGCATCGAAAAGAGCGCGAATCTCTTCCTCGGATGAAGCCCGATCACAACCGATCGACTCGGCAACCCGAAGAACATCTTCCGAGGCATTGTTCACCCTTACGAAGAAGGCGACTTTAATATCAGCGCGAAGATTATCCTTACAGATCAGTCCGTTCTTTCCGGTCCGGTCAATCTCGATCCGCTTCAGCGAAATATCCATATGGTCGATCCGATGCATGATCGGGTAGACAACTCCTCCGTTGAAATAGACTTTTGTCCCGCCCCAACCTGTTCGAACCAATGCGGTTCCCTTTTCCACCTTGCGGTAAAATGTCAGCATTAAAAACGCTGCTAATCCAGCTAAGACCAACGTCCCAACCCCAATCGCAAGAAGTAGCTCGAAGCCAAACGCCAAGGGCATTATTTCATTTATTTTCATCATTTTATTTTTCGTTTAATTTGTCTGTTTTCGCGATGAACTTCTGGTTCACGTCATCGAATCCAATTATCAAAATCTGATCACCCCTCACCAATGGCTTTTCCTCCTCCGCCAATCGGCAATTAAGCAAGGCCGGAGCCCCTTTGGGCCGAACAACCTCGCACTGTCCAAAATCTCGATCGAGCACCCGGCTTTTCACCACTCCGGACGACCCGATCAGCGGTTCCTGGTGCTCTTTGTCATTTTTGATTGAGTGAAAAAACGGACGGAGCGGCTGGGTTGCGAGCTTCACCATAAAAACACTGAGAATGAAGTTTCCAAAAAGGAATATGAAAGCCAACCCGCTACTCTGTCCCGGATTAAAATAATAGTTGGAAGAAATCGCAACAGCCCACATAAAAAGAGTGAGTAAGCTCAGCACGAGCATCACCGGGACATCCTGGGCGTTCACCAATCGCATTAAGAATGCAAACACCCCGTCGGCATCAACATCGCCATCGGCTTCGGCACCTATCGATCCATCGACCTCCACCTCGGCGTCAGCATCCCCCAATCCTAACAGGCTAAAAATCCAAAAAAGGAACACTACCCCCAACAAAATCGTCAGCGGCAGATTGTAAGGCAGTAGGGCCTGTTCCCAAATTTCTTTCACGGTGATATAGAAAGCAAATATCGTTCCTCTCCTCCACTACAAAAAATCTGAGAATTTATACCGCACTTAAAGATAGGAGGTGAAGCCATCCACCGTGCTCTGATCCAAACGTTTAACCATTGCTAACGAAAGGGCCACCATGGCGTGATAATCATGATCGGAGATAATGGCGTTGTGCGAATGGATGTAGCGAGCAGGCGTTCCCAGCACCACCGAAGGAATTCCCTCATTGGCGATATTAAATGAACCTGCATCGGTTCCGCCGCTCGTGCGCACGGTCACTTGATGAGGAATGCCCTCCGCTTGCGCCGTCTCAATGGCAAAGCGGCCAAGACGTGGGTTCATGATGGCGCTCGGATCATGCAAACGAATTTGCACTCCCCCACCGATCATCCCCTGACTCTCGGAAAGAGGCATGCCCGGAGTGTCGTCGGCGGGCGGGCCCTCTAAAACAATCGCAACATCTGGCTTGGTGACATTAGCAAGCGTCTTGGCTCCGCGTAGACCGAGTTCTTCCTGGACCGATCCGGCAACGATCAACTCACAGCATTGAGCCTCGGCTTCCTGGCCGACTTGAATCGCTCCCGCCATGCCGACGCGATTGTCGAAGGCCTTGGTCATATACCATCCCTTTTGCCGCATCGGCGTCCAGGGGCTCCACGGGCAAATTGGATCGCCCAAGCGAACTCCCCACTCCTCGGCCTCGGCTTGCGAGCGCGCGGTGATGTCGACAAACATATTTGGCACCCCGATGACCTTGTTCCGCTCAGCCTCGGAAAGGAAATGCGGCGGGCGGGAGCAAA
>JAQWZU010000059.1 GCA_029253285.1 Akkermansiaceae bacterium
TCTCGAAGTCAACCCCGGCGAATCCATCAACAAACGCCCGCCACCTCTGGTCCATCTCGAAAGCGTGACTCTTGATAGCAAGCCCATCGCCCTTTTCAAAAAGCGCTCAATGCTCTCCCCGGAAATCGACGCAGTGACCACTGACCTCAGCGCGCCTGACGCCACTATTAAACTCCCCCCCGAGCACGATAACCTTGTCATTTCTTTCGCCGCCCTCAACTTCACCACTCCTGAAAACTCTCTCCTCCGGTACCGCCTCCACCCCGTGGATAAAAAATGGCAGGTCATCGACAAACAACGCCGCGTCACCTTCCCTCGCCTCCCCGCCGGAGACTATCGCTTTGAAGTCATCGCCAATAGTGGCACCGGCGATTGGAGCAAGAGTGGAGCCACCGTCAACATCACCGTGAAGCCCTTCTTTTGGGAAACCTGGTGGTTCAAATTTGGCATCGCTTGCCTCACCGCACTTATCGCAGGTGGATTTGTATTCCTAAGCCAAAAACGAAAACACAAAACTCAACTCCGAACTTTCGCGGCCAGGCAAGCCTTCGAACAGGAACGCAGTCGCATCGCGCGGGACATTCACGACGACCTCGGAGCCAGCCTCACCCACATTGCCCTCCTTAGCCAAACATCACCCCATCCCGAAGACAGCTCAACCAGGACCGCCTTCGACAACATTCAATCCACCACCCGCCACCTCATGCGCTCCATGGACGGAGTGGTCTGGGCGATCAACCCGGAGCACGATTCCTTCGACGAACTCGCCAACTATCTCAGCAGCTACGCTCAGGAATTCCTCAGTGCCGCCGATATCAGATGCCGACTCATCTTTCCCGTTGACCTTCCTGAAGTCCAACTCTCCGCCCAACTGAGACACAATCTCCTCCTCGCTTTCAAGGAAGCCCTTAACAACGCCGTCAAATACTCCGATGCCACTGAAGTCAGAATCTCCCTACGGGCGGAGTCCGAGTCCTTTACACTCACGATTCAGGACAACGGCAAAGGAATCGACCCCGAAGGTCCTTCAGCTCCAGAACGCTCCAATGCCGGCAATGGCATGACCAATATGGAAAACCGCATGAAGGAAATCGACGGAGGCTGCACATTCCAAAGCGAACCGGACGAAGGCACCACCATCGAATTCAAGATCCCGTTCTGTCACTAGAACGCGTGACAAGCCATTTCAACCGTTTTCACCTATAGTTAAAACAGTGAGCAATTCCCAATCCAACATTGCCGTCTCCATTATCGAAGACGACCTCTCCTTGAGGGGCATTTACGCTGATTGGATTGAGCAAGCGGAAGGCTTCACCTTAGTCAGCCTCTATGAAGATGGTCAGGAGGCATTTGAGGGTATCCCAAAGGACAAACCAGACGTCGTTCTTTCCGACATCAATCTCCCCGGCCTTAACGGCGTCGAATGCGTTCGCGGCCTCAAGAAACAGTTACCCAAAGTCCAGTTCGTTATGATCACCGTCTACGAAGACTCCAACAGAATCTTCAAAGCCCTCGAAGCCGGAGCCACTGGCTACCTTCTCAAACAAACTCCTCGCGAACAACTACTCTCCTCTCTACGCGAAGTCTATGATGGAGGCTCTCCCATGAGCTCCGGAATCGCCCGCAAGGTCGTGCAATGTTTCCGCAAGGCTCCTCCCGAGAGCGAAGAAAACGAGCTTAGCCAACTTTCCAAACGAGAAGAAGAAGTCCTCAACCTCCTAGCCCAGGGTTACCTGTGCAAAGAGATCTCCGAGGAACTCGGTATCAGCACCCACACCGTAGACACCTACCGCCGGCGAATTTACGAGAAACTCCACGTCCACTCCCGCGCTCAGGCCACCGCAATCTACAACCAGCTCAAACCCGCTTCCCTGCAGAACCCGGATCGCTAGTGCCCCCCTTTTCGGGGACAAGACAAAAGGTGATTCCTATGTAGGATCCACCGCAATTGTTCTTCACACCTGATCAACGATCCTCTCCCCCTTTCCTGGGCAATCCACAACGGCTCCGGACTTTGATATCAAACTCCGGAGTCGTTGCCCAACCAGCAGGCCTCATCCCCCGACAAGATCCTGGGAGTCTTTAGGGAAACGAACTTTCTTAAGGAGTTTTCCAAGAATGAACAATCCTCCGAGAACGAGGAAAAATCGTAGGGTCTCATAAAATTCAAAATAGACCAGTCGGGCAGCTTTAGGTTGACCCAGAGACAAAAGCCCCAAAATTGCTAGATTTAAAAGTAGGTAGCTAAGATAGAACAGTGGGATAAAGGACAAAAACAAGAGGCCTTTTTTCAAGGAACCCGTTTGAGTGTAGTTAGCGGAAAGTGACCCAATCATCGCCGTCCAGGCGAAATACCAATCTGGGATTCATCCTATCCCAAAGGCGACTTCTGTCCCAGCGACCTCAATAGCATCTTTACTGGTGGCGAGGTCCATCCCAAGAAACCGGCCGACATGATACGATAGATCGGCCGTGAACACCCTGGGGTATCCAGCCATGTAGTTTTCAATTCCCGGAATCGGAATGGCGAACCAAAGAAAAAAAGCAGGGAAGATCATCGGTTTCGTGATCTCCCAGCCAAAGAGAAAATGCGAGAGGCCCACCACCACAAACGGAGCTCCCGCCACTGCCCACCTTGGCTGTTCTATTCTCAGCGAGACCAGGAAAAAGAGAAACCCTATCCCCATCCACAACAGCCCCCAGCCAGATGGGCTCATCGTTTTGTCTTTGCTTCTCTGCCAGGCAATCCAAACCAAAATCGGAAAAATAAAAACAACCAGGCGACCATGGAGGAATCCATTCATGCTATTACACGCCAACCATGCCCAACCGGCGATGGTTCTGCCCTGAATGACGGGTTCCAAGGGATACAAAAAGTAAATCGCAAAGAGGCAGGCGAATGCCATCGCAATCATGCTGCGAGTCGAGCCTGAAAGGCTCCCTATTTCCCTCAGTCGTAATGGGGTCATGTCGCAATTCTTCACTTCCGATCTCGATTCAAGCAACGAAGACATCCCCCACAAGAAAAATCCACTGAACTCCTAGAGGCCAGTGGATGGAAAAATGGAGCCACCTGACGGACTCGAACCGTCGACCTACTGATTACAAATCAGTAGCTCTACCAACTGAGCTAAGGTGGCTTATCACAAAAGGAAGAACGAGATCCTCTCTGCAACGGCGCGGATCCTACTGATACGCCTCCCCGTGGCAAGCCCTGATCTCACGGAATTTGAGATTTTTTAGGGCTCCCTCGTTACCGCACCCTGCGCCACAGACGTCCCCAACATCGCGGTCGCGATGAAGATCAACCCCGCTCCGATCCCCCCGACCCATGCCGGACCAATTTCAGAGGCCAGCTTGAAGGCGATAAAGGGAGCAATCACTCCCCGACAGCCAGTGAGAAAAGTATGCACGCTCATGTATTCAGCCACGTGCTCGGCGGGCGAAAATTTCGTCACCCAGAGACTCCAGGCCACGTTTCCCCCGGCCCTTGCCACTCCGTGCAATCCAATTCCCACGAAGAGGCACCACTCCGCATCCCCAAGATAGTAAAACAGAACTCCTAACGCAAAAAAGACATTGATCAGGCAGCGCAGGACATAAAAATTCATGCGGTCAAAAAGCCGTCCCCAAACCAGGACGAAAACGAAGAAGAGAAACTCCGGGACGATCGTGGTGATCAGACTAATCTTGTTTTCATCAAAATCGAAGCCGTAGTCCTTGTTCGAAATATACTCCACGAAGAGCGAAAAGCAGAGGAGGTTCCCCAAACCCAAAATCATCCAGGAAATGAGCATCTTTCGAAAAGGCTTATCCTCGGAGACATGGCGAAAGGCCTCAAAAAGCTTCACCTGTCGACTTTTACTCAATGTCACCCGGTCCATGAAAAGCACACAAACCGCCATTAAGAAGGATGCCCCGGCATAGGACCACAGCAGGATGGGATAGTTGTCGAGAGATTGGGTGAGCATCCATCCGAAGAGCGCAGCCGTTCCAATCGCGAAAATTTTCCGAAGAAATGCCGTGGCAGAAAACAAACTTCCTCTCCTGCTGTTCGGATAATGCTTTCGATAGATCTGCGAGAAGAGCGGAATATTTAAGGTCACCGTGATCAGCGCCACCGTCATCCCCATAAGATAAATATCAAAGCGATCTCCGGCGAAGGAAGCGACCATGAATCCGCCCCCGGAAACAGCAAAGATCAGGGCCAGCATCGCATTCACCGACATCCCGCTCCGCCGCACACCTTGCACCACGAATAAACTCAGCAACAAACCCAGGCTCGGCATCGCCACCAACGATGCCTTGGCCATATCCCCGGCCTGAAACACCCGGTTCGCCAGCAAAATGGTAAAGGTCGTCCCCAGGGTCTCCACCACTCCGGCCGGAACAGCCCGAATCGTATCGAGAGCAAATGTCTTGCGATGGAATTCCTGATCTCCCTCAGACACCATCACCTCCCTTTTCCCCAGCTGCGGCCAAGTACCAATAAAACACCGCGCTCACCAACACCCCGGCCAACCCCACATGAAAAACCTGCGTCACAGCATGAATCCCCGCGTAGCTTAGCACCACTCCCATCACCATCAAGACGCCTACCACCGAGAGCACCAAGCGAGGCACAAAGCCCTGCCATTTCACCTTCGCCCCTACATAAAGCGCCACGATGAGAATCGACCACGAAAAACTTCGATGAATCAGAAACCACCATGAGTCGCGAATTTGACTGATCCATTCCGGCCTTGATGCCGTCCCAAACTCTCGCTGGAGTTCATCGGTCATCTCACGAATCTGCGACCCCATGAACCATTCCAGCATTACCACAACCAGCAGCAGCATGACAGCTCGACGACTGGCGCCCGGAATCTCGGCCTTCCTCACCCCGCCACCCCAAACGATGTAGACCAGAAAGAAGAGCAGCAAAAAAGCCAGCGCCATGTGCACCGTGACCACGCCGGTATTCAAACCGCTCGCCACCACCACGATCCCGAAGAGCGCATTTAAAATTGTCACCACAAATGCTCCGACCGCCAGCTTCCGAACTCTCGGAGTCGCCGTTTTACTCCTCAGCGCCACCACCATTAATAAAAACACCGCCAGCAAGGTCGGCAGCGCGAGCAGGCGGTTTACGAACTCAATCCAGACATGGGTCGGATTAAAGTCTTTTTTCAAACTCTCCACCGTTACTTCATTGGGATCACGGCCAAAGCGCTTCGCGGACCGCTGAAAGCGTTCGACATCCAGCTCGTCAAAATCGACCTGATCGAGATTCGTCGGTGGGATCAATTGTCCCCAACACGTCGGCCAATCGGGACATCCTAATCCGGAACCTGTTACCCGAACAGTAGCTCCGGCCAAAATCAAAAGAATGAGTAAAGAAAGAGACAATAAAGCCAGTCGTTGAACAGCATTCTTTCGCACGGGCGCAGTCTAACTAGGACTTTTGCGATGACAACCCGAGTTATTGTTTTTGCTCATGTGGGAAAAGATCAATTTTCCGTTACCGCTCATGCCGGAAGGACTCATCGACCATCTTTCCCCCGAACAAGTCTCAGATCTCTTCACCTACATCCGGACCTTGAAGTAATCAGGCTAGCTTTTACTGGTCTCGGAAAATGGAGGTGAAATCTCCAAGCTTTCCTCCAGAAGATGATCTTCGAGATCTTCATCATCGTCGCTCGAGAGGATCCGGCGGCGCTTTTCTTTGGTAATGGCAACCGAGATCCAACGGAGTTCATTGCTATTCTCAAGCATCACTTTCACCACCATGGTGAGTGGGACCGCAAGCAACATTCCTACCGGACCCCAGATCCACCCCCAAAAGAGAACTGAAATGATAACAACCAGAGTGGACAGACCAAAGCGACGTCCCATCAGCATCGGCTCGAGGAAATTACCCAAAAAGATATTAATCGAAATGTAGCCAATCCCAACCGCAAGAGCGCTCGCGGCGTCATTCACAAGGAACGCCAAAATTACCGGGGGAATCCCTGCAATGATCGATCCAAGCACCGGGATAAAATTCATCGTAAATGCCACAATCCCCCAAAGAACGAAAAAATCGAGCCCAGCGGCCCAACAAAGAAAACCAGCCAGCAATCCCGTCGCGAGACTCACCACCGTCTTCATAGCCAGATACCGTTGAATATCAGCTGACGAATTCATGAACCGATCAAAGTTTGGTCCACGGGCCTCAAGAATGGCATTCTTGCGCCGCCCAAACATGCGAGCTTCACTTAACATAAAGACCGTCAAAATCAACACCAGCAAAGTGGTCCCCAAAAACGAAATTAATCCCCATGCCACGTTGGCCCCGACTCCAAAGACATCCAGATTGGCACCCAACTTCTGGGGAATCTCCACGTTAGTATATTGACGGACCAAACCCTCGGCATCTTTAACCTGCCAATTTTCAAGAAGACCTACCGCGGTGAGGGAGATTTCTTCAATCCTCTCATTCACCGCCGGGAAATACTTGGTTTGCCACTTGTCCTCCAAATCCCCCATCAACGAAATTACAATGACGACAATTCCCGTCAAAAAGGCGAAATCCACCAAGACAGTTAACAAAACAGCAAAAAAACGAGGAACTTTGCGACGGCGCAGCCAATTGGTGATCGGAAAACTGACAGTCGCGATAAAAACTGCGAGGAGAATGGGTACGAAAAATCCCTGCGCTAGTTTGAGGCCGCCGATAATGACAATCGTACTCGCAGCAGCCACCAAAATGCGCGTCGAATGAGCTTTACGGCCTTCGGGCATCATTGTGTTCCGGAAGGATTGAAAACCCTCCGCCTCAGATGATACGTGAAAATTCTCATTTGAACAAAACTTTCATACATTTTTTATGTCTCCGTTGTACGCGGAGCCTTTCGCTCTTTCGTCGTAGAATTGCTCATCTTTGGAGGTATTTACCGCAAGTCTTTCATCCGAACTCCCTTCCCCATCACTTGTGCCCTTTGGTGTTCCCTCTGCTCTTTCAATCCCCTGATCTCTTCCCTGCTCTTCCAAGAGAACAGCGCAATTCAGCACTCTAATCATTCCCTGTCGATTCAACACAAAGGAACCTGTGCATAGATCGTGCCAATTCAACCATTCGCAACCCCGTTTCCCCATCACCCGGCGCCTCGCCAGCCAGTAGGGAGGAAAGCTACACCGCAAATCAGCTCCCCGAATAAGGAGGACATTTAGCCGCTCCTCTCTTGCACCGTGGCCTGTCGGGCATTAAAAACAGCCACCGCATGGAAGAAGAGGAAAGCATCGAGGAGATCATGCGCCGGGTGAGGCGTTTGGAGATTCGTGCCCGTCGACTGGCCAGTGAATCATTCTCCGGCGATTATCATTCCTCCTTTCGCGGTCAGGGGCTGGATTTTGACGAATTCCGGGAATACCAACCGGGCGATGAAGTTCGTTTCATTGATTGGAATGTCAGTGCCCGGATGCAGGAGACCTACATCCGAAAATTCCGGGAGGAGCGCGAACTGAGCGTCATTCTCGCCGTCGATATTTCCGGATCCACAAACTATGGGAGCGACTTTCTCAGCAAACGGGAGCGCGCTGCCGAAATTGCGGCTCTCCTGGGATTTAGCGCCCGCTACAATGGCGATAAGGTGGGCTTGCTTCTCTTTGCCAAAGAACCGGTCCTCTACCTTCCCCCCGCCAAAGGCGGCAAGTCTGTCCTCCGGGCCGTTCGGGAAATTCTCACCGCAAGACCACCGGAGGAAGGCACTTCGCTTTCTGCAGCCTGCTCTTTTATGCTCCAGACCCTCAAACGGAAGGGGCTCATCTTCCTGATCTCTGATTTCATTGATTGGGGATTTGAAAAGCCCTTGGGGTCCCTCGCCCGACACCACGATGTCATCGCTCTCCCGCTCATTGATCCCCTCGAAAAGAAGTTACCCAATGTCGGACGGGTCTATTTGCGCGACCCGGAAAGCGACCAGGAAGTAATCGTTAACACCTCTAACCGGAACACCCGCATGGGACTTGAGAAGCTCTCCCGCCGATATCGCGAAGGACTTGCGGCATTTTTCAAAAAGCATGGAATCGACAACGCTGTGATCTCCACCAAGGACGACTACCTTGCCTCACTTCACCGCCTCTTGAAACAACGAGCCCACCGCCGTCGCTAAATCATGGCTGACAAACCCGCGCCACTCCCAATCCTGGAACACGGAATTGCTCCTCCCGAGGAGTTTCTTCCTCCAACGCCATGGTGGGTCTGGTCGGTCATCGGAGTGGCGATCATTCTCGTTCTCCTTGGGATTTTATGGATTAGAAAAGGAATCCAACCACCGACCGAAGAAAAAGCCCCACCACTTCCCGACTATTATCGCATTGCCAAAAAACGGCTCGGTCTTCTCGAGGAACAATTCAGCAACCGTTCCCTTGCAGAAGTTGCGGCTGAAGCATCTTTGGCTGTTCGCGGCTTTCTCGCGGGAGCTCTAGCCGAACCCGCGCTCTATGAAACGACTGAGGAATTTTCCCAGCGCGATGTTCATCTCCCAAAGGATGCCGCAGACCTCTTGAACGATCTCAATACCACCAAGTATTCCCCTTCCCACGCCTCTCCCGAACTCGCAGA
>JAQWZU010000064.1 GCA_029253285.1 Akkermansiaceae bacterium
CGGGTGATCAGTTCTGTTAGAGATCTGAGTCGTTGCAGCCAGATTGTTTTTGAGGCCAGTCGAGATCATAAATTTATATGGCTTCCTTGATTTTTGATTGGATTCATTATGAAAAATGAGCTAGCTTGCAGGTTAACCCTCAAAATTATGAAAAGGCATTCATTATCTCTATTTTTGTTGGCTCTTCCCGGAGTTGTGGTCGCATCCCCGATTGCCGGGGTTGATTTCAGCGATGAATTTGGTGGTAACACCGATGCTCCGGAGGATTTGGAACTCGGTGATTCCATTACCGTCTCGCCATGGTCCTTTCCGGGAGTAACCGGTCGCATCGTTCAGGGCGATGCAAACGCCAATGCCGGCCGTGACTCGGCTCCCTTCGCCAAGTTTGATGGTCCGAGCGGTGACGGAGTGGCTCCTTTGGTCGGTGATGCTCCTCCCGCTGATGGCATCCACACTTTTTCGGTTACGATCGGCGGTGATGCCGTCAATTTAACCAACGTTTCCTTTCTTCATAGTAAGGCAACAGGCTCGGGTAATATCCGTTGGATTGCCTTTCGGACAAGTCTGGATGATAATCTGATTTACAGTGAGGTGGGAGTCATTCGACCCGGCGTGACCACGGTGAGCCTCGACTTGACTGACCCGAAATACGAAAACCTCGCTAACCAGACCATTGCTTTTTTCTGGTATTGTGGCGGTCAGGGATCGGGCGACATGGATATTGATTCGATTGTCATTGATGCCGAGCCAGCCGTTGACCTTGATTCGGACAACGATGGGATGGGCGATTTTTTCGAGCAACGGATCATCGATGCCGACGAGAACGATGGAATTACGACGCTCGCCGATGTGCTTCCGGGGGATGACTTCGACAATGACCTCTCAACAAACCTGGACGAGTTTAGTGCCAAGACTGACCCGAACGACCCGGATTCCGATGATGACGGACTGCTCGACGGAGTGGAAACCAATGATGGGACCTTTGATGATCTCGCCACCGACACTGGCACTGACCCTCTCAAGGCTGATACTGATGAAGATGGCCTTAAGGACGGGGTTGAAACCAATGACGGGACCTTTGATGATCTCGCCATCGACACCGGCACCAACCCGCTGGATGCGGACTCGGATTCCGATGCCATTCCCGACGGATTCGAATCAGAGAATGCTCTGGATCCGAACACCAACGATGGAGCAGCTGATCCAGACGATGATGGCTCTTCAAATTTGGACGAATTCACGAACGGCACAGATCCCGGTGATGACGACTCGGACGATGACAATTTGAAAGACGGTGTTGAAAGCACCACCGGTATTTTTGTTGATGTCACCGATACGGGAACAGACCCTTTGGACCCTGATACAGACGGAGACGGGCTCATTGACGGGGCCGAGACCGGCACCGGCATATTCGTGGATGCCAATGATACCGGAAGTGATCCGAACAAGCAGGATACCGACGAAGATAACTTTCGGGATTCCGCTGAAGTTTTGATTCATGGCACTGATCCCAATCAGGCCAATAGCGCTCCGACCAGTAACATCTCAGTCCTCTTTGTCGGTGGTAATGTCCAAGGAACAGCAGGTGCCGACGAAGTCGCGGTTGCTCTTCTTGAAGATAAGTTCGGGTTGGACAAAGTGACCGTTGATTCCGCAGCAAACATTGCTGCGGGTGGCGAACAGGCTTTTGACCTTCTCGTGACTTCCTCCACACCTAGCTCGGGTGACATTCGTGGCAAGTATATCGACTCCCCCATCCCAGTAATCAACTGGGAAGAGGCGGTTGTGGACAATGGCGGAGGTGAGTTCGGAGCCAGCTCGGTGAGCCTTTTCAAGTCCATCGAAACCACCCAGATAGTTCTTGGGGATCATCCGATTGCAGCCGGTCTTCCGGAAACCATCAACCTTTATAATGAGGGGACCGGTGGTGAAAGCACGAGCACACCAACTCTTTTTGGAGACGATGTTACGGCGGTGGGAACTGCTGCCGACGGCACTGCAGCGGCAGGTGCCGGAAGTAGAGTGGACGTCACCGGCAATGCCATGCTGATTGCCATCGAAGAGGGCGACGCAGTCGATCCCGGCAGCGGCACGCTCAATGGAGTCGCTCCAGCGAGACGGGTCATGATGCCCTTCACGGACAACACTCTCGCCAACCTCTCTCCGGATGGTCTGCAGCTCTTCCTCAATGCTCTTGATTGGGCGGTCGGAAATCTCGGCAGCCCGGTCGGCCTTCAAGTGGTCGCTTTTACGGTTGATAGCAGCACTCCGGGAAATCGTGTGGCAACCCTGAGCTTCACCTCCAGGGAGGGGCAGGAATACACCGTTCTCACGTCCACCAGCCTCGCGGATTTCACGATCAACAATGCGGCGGAGTTGACCACCGTGACAGGCCAGGCCGGCACCACGACTTTGCAGATCGATTTCAATGCCAACTTTATTCCGCTTTCGGATGCGCAGCGATTCTTCGCGGTTCGCGAAGGTGGTGAGCAGTAATCATTTGCCTTAAGCAATCATTTCAGGGCTGCTCCGGGTGCACGGGAGCGGTCCTTTTCGTCTTTTCCCACCCCCAATTTTTCATGAGTCTAATTCTTCATCATTCCATCCGATCTCTCGTTTGCGGGAGTATCCCTCCTCAGCGCTTGAGGAACTCGGCATCCCGAGCTTGCTCACAATAGTACCGCTGAAATTGAAGCATATCGTCTTTTAAAGACGGCCCCCAGGATCGTCCGTCACGAGAATTCACCGACCTTCCATCGATCAAAAGCTTGCCCGGCTGGGGGGATCTGGGTAGAACCCGTCCCGTTACGCG
>JAQWZU010000068.1 GCA_029253285.1 Akkermansiaceae bacterium
ACACTACTTGGCACCTTCGCGCTCGTCGGGTGCGGGGAAAAGACGGAATCGAGTGATAACGGCGCAAGCGGCAACGATGCGGGAGCAGTTGAGTCTGAAGCCAAACCCTCTGGAGAACCCTTTCCGTCGATTGATGACGGCGCAACCGGCAACAATGCGGGAGCAGTTGAGTCTGAAACAAAACCTGCTGGAGAACCCTTTCCAAAGTTGTCTCCGTTCACCCAAGTTTCCTGCCACGATGACAACGCTGTGGTAGTTTTTTCAGGTAAGCGCTATGAACTAGTAAGCATCGACGGACTTCCAGCCATGCAGATCTTAGAGTTTTGCCACATAACCTATGCTGCCCGATGGGAAAAGCGATTCGCCGAAGACTTGGTAGAGGTGTTATCAGGAATGGGCAAGACGGTAGGTAGTTCCGTAAATCTTGTCCTCAAAGACTTGGATAACGACAAAGTAATCAAGGTTTCCGACGCCCCTATGACGCCCGAGAACCGGCGCTCAGTGTGGGAGAAGCGTCATTAATGACTTCAAGAGCACGTCTCTCCCCGTGCAGGAACCATGGTGCGGGGCAACCCCGCCCTTGAACCGCGATCCATGAAACTTGTGTCAACGCCCTGTCTCCCCCATTGCACGCCCCCAATCTCGGGTCTCAGCGACCTTTCCGCAAAAAGCAAATTCCTCGTAGTCGCAGTAGCTGGAGAGGCTGGTTTGATTTTCGCTCACATCACTATCCCTCCAGCCACAGAAGGTATCACTGATCCAGACCCGGGTATTTTTGGTGCGTTCCAGAAAGAGTGTAATGCGCGCTCCTGCCAGCACTTGGGGATCACGAGCTCTCGCCGGCACCAAGCTGCCCGCACCCATTCCTAGGGCCGTCCGAGACAATCATCGACCCGCCAATTGATCGCAAAATCTCAGACCAGATTGACCCGGACCTTCTGCGATTTGGCAATGTCCACGCCAGGCAAATCGGCACGAACTTCCACTTTCCACTCCATGCGGCGAGTGGTCGTGTTCATACCAAGGGCTCCAAGAGCTCCCGCCACGGCAGAGGCGGCTCCTGCAACCTTCTGGGCCATGTCTCCTGCAGGCGTGGCCTCGCCTCCGGGCGCATTCATGGTGAAATCAAATGCCTGATTGGTCCCCGCCGGCACCGACTGGGCTTCTAGAATATTGACCTCGTTGCGATAGACTTCGTTGCGACGGGTCTTGCGGTCACCATCGTTGTCACGTCTTTCGACAATCTCGTAGCCGATCAGCGCAACATACATGCGATTCAGCTGGAGCGACTTCTTGGCGGTCAAAGTCACCCTACCCGTGATTTCCTCGCCACTATTGTAGCCATTTTTTGGCAATTCGAGTTCGACCTTCCCCTTCATTGCGCGGGTCACGTAGTAGGCAATGATGGCAATCACAGCGATGGTAACCACACCGATGATGATGGGAAGCGGTTCAACAGAGGCAAGAGGGAGCATGGGCAGATATTGATTGGGTTGGGCGGAAACCTGCCCAGAGCAGTCTCCGAAGTCCATTCCAATCTATGATCAGTATTCTGCCGGCTTATACGGGATCAGGGATGCAGATCTATATCCACGCTGCCTTTAGTTCGAGATCTCGAAAATCTGGTAATATCGCCGCGGTTGCTCTGAAATCGCCGGAGTTCCGGCTCCGCCAGAATCCACATCCACGAAAGTGGTGGTTTCTTGGCCAGCCTCCCCGATCAGATTGTCGGACACCTCGAGCCAGTTCGTGAGGTCGGACGATACGTTCAATCCGTACATCTGTCCCGGCCGGGAACGCCAGGTGATCCCAATCCGGTCTTCCGAATATTCCGAGACATCGATCTCAACGATCTCAAGTCCCTGCGCTGGCCCCGCGGCGGAAAGGAGCACCACATGTGCAAATCCCACACGAGTCCCCCCATGGTTGCTCAAAATCTGGATGCCGATGTAGCGCGTCGGACCAATCCCGCTGAGATCATAAGTGCCGCTTACAGGCTCGTTGGCTGTCCCGCCCGCCTGGGCGAGTGTCTGGGTGCCTCCGAACGCCGTCCAACCACCACTGGAGAAATCATACGGGGTCGCTACACCGCTTGCCACCGGAGGGGTGACGGTAGGAGTTGTTGCGGTATGAATAATAAACTCATTCATGCCGCGGTCCAACGCAGCTACCTCATTGACGTTCCAAAGCAGCATGCTGTTAATGTTGCTCACGGTCTTTCCGAGATCGAGCACTACCCAGGTGCCGTTTTCTGTCGCCCCGGGCACCTGAAAACCCTGCCAATCATCTGCCCAAGCGTTGGAGTGTGTCCAGGCGGCTGGGTCTGCCGTGGTGTTGATCGAATTATCGCTCACCCTCAAGATCGAGCCATTACCATCGAAGCTATCCCCTTGATGAAAGGCGAACACCTCGGCAATGGGGATGGGCCCCTCTTCACCCAGCGTGATGGCATTGGCGTCCACCACGTCAGTGAAGGCAATCTCGGCGAACCCGGTACGGTCACCGCCGTGATTGCTTAACAGCTTGAGCCCGATGTAGCGCGCACCCGCGGCGTCCGAGAGGTCGTAAGATTGACCCGTATCGCCAACGCCACCTCCGCTAAATAGCACGGTCGCCCCTGCACTGGTCCAGCCGCCGCTGGTGAAATCGTAGGGGGTGATTGCCCCGCTGGTAGCCGGTGGGGCAATCGTCGGTGCCGTGGCATAAAAGACCTCAAGCTCATTACTACCGCGTGCCCACTGGCCATTACCGGGAGCTGTGATGCCTTCTTGGACATTCCAGAGATACATCGTCTCGATATTCGCGGCGGGTGCTCCCAGATCGATCACCGCCCAAGTATTGTTCGTGCCGGCCGTCGGCAACGCAAATCCCTGCCAGTCATCGACCCAAGCATTGCTGCTGACGGTCCAAGTTGAGGGATCGTTAGAGTCAGGGATCGACATGCCACTGGCGTCGATCGCTCTGAGGACAGAGCCATTGGCATCGAGGCTGTCGCCTTGGTGAAAGGCTTCGATACCAAAGATCGGAATCACGGCAGCATGGCAGGAATAAGCGATGGCAAGAAGCATGCCTGTGGAAGCGAGAAGGGGGGAAGATGGAAACGTCACTGTGACAATACCATGACCAGACGGGGATGCGGAGTCGAGATCAATTCCCCCTGCTGCCCCAGTCCACGCCTCGGTCAAGTCGACAAAGAATTGAAACGCTTGGGCTCTCTGGGTCAGCTAAAAGCCACTGGCCGCTTTGTCAGAAAGTGGCTAGGCTCAGCTCCAGAATCACTTTGGGACTACCGAACGGTGCATAATTCTTCCTTCTAACCCATTCGAACCCCTCTAACATTCATCATTGAGATGAAGCCATCCTATCTACGACAAAAAAACTACGCCTTCCTATGGGCTATGTTTGTCTTCATTGCCACTTTCTTGATGCGATCAAAGAACGGAGTCGAGCCGTTTTTCATCTCCGGAATCTTCAATTGGGGTGAAGATACAATTCTGACGTTCGCCATCCGATGGGCGCTCTGGCTCAGTGTTCCGGTTGCCTTATTTCAATCAATTCGTGACAGAGTAGGTTTAACCCTCACCATATTATCTCTCATCATTTGGTGGATTACCGTTATTTCGGGACTCCAACTGGCTGTTTTTAATAATTCATTTGATCAAGATTTACAAAAATTTCTCAAGCTATCACACTACGCGCTGTCTGGATGTCTCATGGCATTTTGCGCATTTTTATTCTTCCGGCTTGGAATGAAAAAGCTTGGTCTATCATGGCTTTTAATTTCCGTCCTTTACTGTTTTTTATTCCTGTTAAATCGATACTCTGCAATGGTCGTTCTGCCGAATGGGGCCTTCGCAATTGTCGAATACACTTACTACTTCATGTTCATCACAATATTCACATTTCGTGAAAAATGTACGCGCATAAACGTTTAAAATTCGAAGTAGCTCCATATTTTCGACGTTAAATCTTTAGTGATGGAAACGGTCTATTTAATGGCTAAAGGAATCTGCCTCTCAATCTTACCGACAACCTTCTTGTTTAACGGAAAATCTCGCGGACAAAGAGGCTCCTATCTCTCAAGGAGGAAAGGTCTGCTTGCTGTAACTTTCCCCGTGTATTTTTTCACCTTTGGTTGTCAGGAAATTAAACAGTCCGTGACAAATGATAAAGTCGCCCGTTTTGGTATGGACCGCGAGTTTCCAAACTTGAATTACACCGGAGATGGAAACTTTACGGATCGTGGAAGACAGTCTGGCATTCGACGATTCGGCTTGGATCTTGGTGCGGTTGATTTGAAAGAAGCCAGCGTAAAGATATACGTGCTGGAGGGACTTCCAGAGGTTGAATTCGTTTCTTATTTGCGGATCGAACACCCTCTTCCAGTTTCAGGAAAACCTGAGAATTTTAGCGCTGGTGGCGTGACAGTCGAAATCTCCTTGGATGATAGCAACGGTAGAGGAATCTTTTCGGAGAAAGCTCCTCTGAAAAACTGGACTTGGTCAGGCTCAGTCGGAGCTTCCCAAAGTGATCTTTATACTCCCAAGACCATATTTATACCGGAAAGCGGGAAACCCTACAGGCTCACTCTTAAAATCGCCGAAGGTAATCTCCAAGCGCCAAAGTGCCGATTGCTATTCATAGGCGGTGGATGGAAATCTTTTGACTAGTCCTGTATCTCTTCCTTTTCCAATTTGACCGCAAGGCGAGCTCAAGGGCATCTCACCAAAAGTAGAGTCAAAGCTCCATGCACGAAAGAATCATGCCGACGAGATCGTCTATTTCCTTAATGAAAAGGAGAGTTTTTCTAGGATATGGCGCTGGAGTCTTGAGTCTACCTGGCGCTAAGGGCGGACCAAACGAACGACCAACCCTCGGCGCGGTAGGGGTTGGCGGAAAGGGATGGGTCGACTCACTCGGGGCATCGAGGCACGGAGAAATCGCAGCTTTTTGTGACGTTGATGAACTCGGAAAAAAACGAAGAGGAGGGTTCGTTGAGGCGGCAAAAAAGTGGCCGAAGGCAAAACGCTACACCGACTGGCGCGAAATGCTCGAGAAGGAGAAGCTTGATGGAGTCACGGTATCGACGCCTGATCATATGCACGCGCCGGTGACGATGACCGCGCTGAAGCTCGGAATCTCCCCCTACACACAGAAGCCCCTCACTCGCACGGTGCACGAAGCGCGCGCTCTTACTTTGGCGGCGCGCGAGGCAAAAGTGGCAACTCAAATGGGCAACCAAAATCACAGCGGGGTGAACTACAAGGGCCTCGTAGACCTGGTTCGCGCTGGCCTTCTTGGGAAGATCGAGCGGGCGTATGCTTGGTCAAATCGTCCGATTTGGCCCCAGGGTCACCAGCGACCGAATGGCTCCAGTAAGATTCCGGATGGCCTCCATTGGGATCTTTGGCTTGGCGTAGCCCCGGAGCGCCCTTTTCTCCAAGAGATCTATCATCCCTTCGCATGGCGCGGCTGGTATGATTTTGGGGCAGGTGCACTCGGCGACATGGGATGTCACATCATCGATCCCGTGGTCTGGGCGCTCGAGCTTGGACCAGCGCGAAGCGTGAAACATGAGGGCCCCGCGCCGATGAAGGAAACCTTTCCCGAGTGGGAGCGTATCCACTACGATTTTGCCGGCACGAAATATACTTCGGGTAAGAACTTTCAAATGATTTGGTATGATGGAAATCAGAAGCCAACGGCCGAAGAAGCAGGCTTCCCACCAAAGACTAAAATCCCGGACAACGGAGTCATTTTGGTCGGAGAGAAGGCCAGCCTGATCACAAAACACGGGAGTAGTCATCTCCCGGACTTTTATGTCGACGGAAAGAAGCTCACTTACCCACTCGAAAAACC
>JAQWZU010000070.1 GCA_029253285.1 Akkermansiaceae bacterium
GCTGGAAAATCCCGAGAAAAGGCCTGTGAGGAGGGATGGCGGAAAGGGATGAATTTGATTCAGCGCATTGGGGCGAATGCGCGATACTTTACCGATGGTGCTTCGAAGGTTCCCCATGATGTCGCTCAGGGTGATGCCGTTGCCGGGATGTGTATCGATTTCTACGGGCGAACTTACAATGAATCGTTGAAAAAAGTAGACGGCCGGTCGCGCATCGAATTTGTTTCCCCGGTGGGTGGGACCTCCATCAGCGTGGACCCGGTGGCGATATTTAGAGGAGCACCTAATGAGGAATTGGCGCAGGAATTCGTGCGCTTTTTATACACGAAGGAGGGGCAGATGCTTTGGAATGCCCGGCCTGGTGAAGAGATGGGGCCGCGTCATCGAGCTCTGCGACGCTTGCCGATTCGACGGGATCTTTACGAGGAACCCTATTTGTCTCAAATGATCGACGCGGAGGTAATGCCTTATGAGACCGCCGATGAATTTATGTATGACTCCAGTTTGACCGGAAAACATTTTTCGCCGTTGCGTCTGATTATTCGGGTGATGTGTATCGATTCCCACCAGGAAATGAAGGCCGCTTGGGGAGCGTTGATCGAGGCGGATTTTCCGAAGGAGGCGAGCGAGCGGTTTTTCGATGTGAGTCCGATTGGTTATCAGGATGCGCTCGATAAAGTCCGGGTGACGATGAAGTCGGGTGACAATGTCTCCGTGATGAGGATGACCAACGAACTGGGGAGGCATTTCAGGGAGAATTATCAGGCTGCTGAAAAGCTGGCGAAGGGAGGAGTGCGATGAACAAGGGATTCGCCTATAGCATCACTGCTATCGTCTGCCTCTTCTTTGGGGTGTTTTTCCTCTACCCGGCAGCGATGGTAATGGAGAAGGCTTTCCATGTTGAGGGCGAAGGATGGACATTGAGCTTTGTAGGCGAGGTTTTCAAAAACCCTGTTTATGTCGAGGGTTTGTGGAATGCTTTTGCGCTGGGAGTTGCGAGCACGGGAGCGAGTTTGTTGATCGCTTTCCCGTTGGCCTTAATCGGTCATCGCTATTTGTTTCCGTTCAAGAAATCGCTCTCTGCATTGATTTTGATTCCCTTGGTTCTTCCGCCCTTTGTGGGAGCGGTCGGGATTAAACAGATTCTGGGGATTCAAGGAGCGCTTAATGCCTTCTTGGTTCATTTGGGGATTGTCGATGCGGCCATGCCGATTGATTGGTTGGGCGAGGGGCGTTTCTGGGGGGTGGTGGTAATGAATGCGCTACACCTTTACCCGATTCTCTACATGAACGTGGCGGCTTCGCTGTCAAACATTGATCCGGCGATGGAGCAGGCTGCGCAGAATTTGGGATGCCCGCCGTGGCGGAGGTTGTTGCGTATTACCCTGCCGCTGACGACGCCGGGGATCTTTGCTGGTGGGGCGATTGTCTTTATTTGGTCGTTTACCGAACTCGGGGTGCCGCTGGTCTTTGATTACACGCGGGTGGCTCCGGTGCAGGTATATGATGGGATCAAGGACCTGGGGAACAATCCTTTTCCGTATGCGCTGGTTGCGATCATGCTGGTCGTGTCCACTCTGGTGTTTATTGCCTCGAAGGCAGTGCTCGGTCGATCAAAGTTGGGCACGGCTCCGAGGCCAAAAGGTCGGAATAATGAAGTGCGTCCGAGGTCCGGAAAAGCCTGGTTGTGCACGTTGTTTTTCTTTGGGGTCTTTTTCATCTCGTCATTGCCGCATGCGGGGGTGGTGATTCTTTCGATGTCGCACGATTGGTATGCCTCGGTGCTACCGGAAGCTTGGACGGCGGCGCACTACAAGGAAGCTCTTGGTCATCCATTGGTGGTTCCTTCGATTAAGAACAGCCTTCTCTATGCCTCGGGGGCGACTTTGGTCGATTTGGTTTTAGGAGTGGCGATTGCTTGGGTCATTGTGCGAAGCACGATCAGGGGTCGCGCGATTTTGGATGCGTTGGTCATGTTGCCTTTGGCCGTGCCGGGCTTGGTCTTGGCCTTTGGATATCTTGCGCTGTCGCAGGATGGAGAAAGTTTTCATTTTCTGGTGGGCTCTGATGGGAATCCGATGTGGTTGTTGATTATCGCCTACGCGGTGCGACGGCTTCCTTATGTGGTGAGAGCAGCGGTGGCGGGATTGCAACAGGCGAATATCGCGTTGGAAGAGGCGGCTCGGTCACTGGGCGCCACTCCGGCGAGGACTTTAAGGCGTGTGTCACTTCCTCTCCTGGGAGCGAATCTTATCGCGGGAGGTATTCTTGCCTTTGCCTTCGCAATGCTTGAAGTGAGTGACAGCTTGATTCTGGCACAGCAATCAGAGCATTTTCCAATTACCAAGGCGATCTATTCGCTCATTAGTATGTTGGGGAATGGCTACGAGCTGGCCTCCGCGTTGGGAGTTTGGGCCATGGTCTTTCTGGGGATCTCCATTATTGGAGCCGTCGTCCTGGGAGGGAAAAAGGGTGGCCTTTTCCGAATGTGATTAAGCCAGGGGAGTTGGATAGGAGCCTGCGTCGACGAGAGCTTGGATGCTCAAGACGACATGTGGTTTATCTTCGGGGTAGGTGACACCGAACCATGATGAGATCGTTTCGAGAACGTGGCAGTCGATGAAACCTTCATGGATCAGGTTGTCGACGACGGTGGGAATGTAGCACTCGCTCTTCTCCTCGTTGATTCGCTCTTTGAGGAAATTCTTAAAGTGGATTTCAATCTGCTCGAGAAAGCTTTGCGGAAAGCACCAGAGGTTCATCGAGACGATGGCGTCATCATCAACGAGGCAGGACGAGCCATCGAGAGAGCGACCGGAGATTTCCACTTCGCTGTTCCGTGCAATTTCCACTACTTCGGCTACGCTTTGGAGGAGACCGTTCTGGCATTCGCAAATACCGCGATTGACGGACCCGTGATCAGAAAGGGTATTGGTGATCTTATAGCCGACGAGAGCGTAGTGGGATTTGTTTGCGTCGTCCGGAGAATTTGTGAGGAATTCGGCGGCTTGAACGTAGGCATCGGATCCGTAGAAATCGTCGGCGTTAATCACGGCGAACGGGCGGTCGATTTCGTGGCGAGCTGCGCGGATGGCGTGAGTCGTTCCCCAGGGTTTTTCGCGCCCTTCGGGGATGGTGAACCCTTCAGGTAGGTCGTGGAGTTGTTGAAAGGCGTAGGCAACTTCGATTTGATCGGAGAATTTGGAGCCAACGGAAGTGCGGAAAGCCTCGGCGAAGTCTTCGCGGATAACAAAGATGACTTTCGAGAAGCCCGCGCGGATGGCGTCGAAGACCGAGTAGTCGAGAACAGTCTCGCCATTGGGGCCCATCGGGTCAATTTGCTTGAGTCCGCCATAGCGGCTGCCCATTCCTGCTGCGAGAACGACGAGTGCGGGTGAATCTGTCATGTAGAGGTAATGATAGGCGCGGAGTGGCGAATTGAGCAAGGCCGACCTCAGCCAGCGACGAGGTCGTAGCCGCGATGGTCTTTGATTTCGACGTTAAGGAATTCGCCGACTTCGCAATCGATGGGTACGAAGATGCGGCCGTCGATATCGGGGGCGTCCCACATCGACCGGGCGATACCTTCTTCTTCGACCAGGACGCGTTTGGTTTGGCCGAGTTGGGCTTCGTTGACTTGCTGGGCCACTGCGTCGATGGCGGAGGAGAGCTCGCGGTGACGTTTCTTCTTTGTGGCGTGATGGATGTGGTCGTCCATCTTATGAGCGCGGGTCCCTTCTTCCTTGGAATATTGGAAGATACCACAGCGTTCAAATTTGAAGGTCTTGATGAACTCTAGGAGCTCCTCGTGATCGGCGTCGGTTTCGCCGGGGAATCCGGTGATGAAGGTAGTCCGGATGGAGAGATCGGGAATGCCGGCCCGCATGCGGTCGAGGAGATCGCGGATATATTTTCCGTCAGTCTTGCGGTTCATTGTGTCGAGCATGTGGTCGGAAATATGCTGCAAGGGAATATCCACATAGCGCGCAACCTTGGGGCACTCGGCGATGGTTTGGATTAGTTCGTCGGACCAGTGGGCCGGGTGGGTGTAGAGGAGGCGAATCCAGAAATCGCCTTCGAGATTGTTGAGCGCACGAAGAAGTGAGGCGAGGGATTCGCCACGGGTGGAATCGACGGGGGAGGTTGGGTTGGGGCGGTTGCCGCGGCCCTGCCATTTGTCCATGCCGAAGTAGGTGGTGTCTTGCGAGATGAGATTAATTTCCTTCACGCCTTGCGCGATGAGGCCCTTCGCTTCCTTGACGATGGATTCCTGGGTGCGCGAACGATGCTGGCCCCTGATTTTTGGGATGATGCAGAAGGCGCAGGTATGGTTGCAACCTTCGGCAATTTTGAGGTAAGCCATATGCTGTGGAGTGAGCCGAAAGCGGGGCGTGGTGTAGTCGGGGATATAACGGGACTTGGCGGTGACGGTGTCGAGGGAGCCTTCTTCGGCATCACGTTCGAGGGTTTTGCGCACGATGCCGGCGACGTCGGTAATTTGGTCAAGACCGATGAAGGCGTCGACTTCGGGAAGAAGTCCGGGAAGGTCTTTTTGGAATCGTTGCGAGAGGCAACCTGCGACGATGATTTTCTGCTTTTCACGCGCAGGGTCTTCCTGACGGGCGTTGACAGCCTCGATGATGGTGCCGACGGATTCGTCCTTGGCGACATCGATGAAGGAACAGGTGTTGATGATCAGGGCATCGGCGAGTTCGGGATCGGGCACAAGGGTCATGCCTTCTTCTTGAAGGTGACCGAGCATGATTTCCGAATCGATGAGGTTCTTGGCGCAGCCAAGGGAAATGAGTCCAATCTGGGTAGGCATGGTGACGGCCCCGAGATAGGC
>JAQWZU010000054.1 GCA_029253285.1 Akkermansiaceae bacterium
CGGAAGTTCTCAATCACGACTTCAGTGCGGTCATCCCAGATCATGCGCACCTCCTTCACATTGAAATTAGGCGTTTTGTGTGGAGCGAAGAGAATATCATCGTGGGTGCTATTCTCGTGCTTCTTGAACATACCTGGAACGATATCGCCTCCGAGATGATCATCGCGCCCCGTCGCAAGGTGACAGGTGCCCAGCACCTTCTCGTCCTGAATATCCTGATAGGAAACCGGCAAGACCTGAGTTCCGAATCCAAGCTCTCCCAGCGTTCCTGTCATCGGATCATCGGCAAGCCGCGCATTGTGTTCATCGACCGTGGATTGATTTCCTTCGATCAGCGTAGAGCGCACGACATCGCGATTCTCAACGTCTAAAACACCAAGGGTACCATCCTCATACTTCATCGGAAACTTCCCACGCGCATCGCGTGGCACGAAATAAACCTCCCCGGCTGGGAGATTGGCAATATCTGGATTTGTCCCACGGCACAAGCCGTGCGACTTCTGTGCATCCTGACCCCCCAAACCCAGCCAAGCAGTGAGAATCACGCCATCCTCCATTTCAAAATCAATTTCTACTTCATTTGCATTGGTCAAAGCCTTGCGCATCTTCTCGGCATCATCCGATACCTCCTGATAATCAACCGCCAACCCGGAATTGAGAATGACGTCATTCATCCCATGCATCGTGGCACCACGGAAATTAAACTTTTTGCACTTCTCCGTCAGAGGAGCAGTCGCGGACCAGGTTGAGACGCACAAGACAATGTCGTAGTTCGAATAGATATCGCGATCCAAGGAAAGCTCCTTCCCCTCTGCATCCCAAACCTCATCGGCCATGTCGAGGTTGGACCCGTAGGTGTAGCGATAGGCAAACATCTCACCTCCAGTCATTCCCAACTCCTCGAGAACGCCGCCCTGCAGCCTCTCGTAAAAATAATCGTAGGCATTGTTCTGCACCTCGAACTGCTCCTGACCCCGAAAGGCGTAGCCCTTCATCCACTCCACCGGATTTTCAAAATCCACTAAGATACAAACCTTACACCCCTGTGTCGGCGCAAAAACAGTTTCTAGTAAGCGCCTCAAATCGAAGGCGGGGAAATCACGTTTCTCAGGGTTCAGAAGAATTTCTTTGTGAAGATAAGACGGCAGGCAATCAGGTGCGGAATTCATGACGCCCCCAAACTAATGGGGCGCTATTTTCACGCAAGCGGTCTTTTCTTCCGAATTCACTCCGCTCGTAAAATCCGCGCCGCATCCTTGGCAAAGTAGGTCAGAATAACATCAGCTCCCGCCCTCTTAATTCCCATCAGGCTTTCCATCATGACGGCTTCCTCATTCAACCAACCATCGGCCGAGGCACTCTTGATCATGAGATACTCCCCGCTCACTTGATACGCCGCCACCGGCAAGGTGGTATGCTCCCGCAACTCGGAAATGACATCAAGATACGGACCGGCTGGTTTCACCATCACGATGTCCGCGCCTTCCTCTTCATCGAGAAGAAGTTCCCTTACCGCCTCCCGCTTATTAGCGGGATCCATCTGGTAGGTCTTTTTGTCCCCCGCTTTAGGAGCTGAGCCCAGAGCCCCTCGAAACGGGCCGTAAAATGCCGAAGCATACTTCGCGGTATAACTGCAAATCGAAATCTTCTCATGCCCGGCGTCGTCAAGGGCCTCCCGCAAGGCGGCCACCCGGCCATCCATCATGTCGCTCGGCGCCACGATATCAGCCCCTGCCCTGGCATGACAAACTGCCTGCTGACACAAAACAGCGATCGTCTCATCATTCAAAATCTCGCCGTTCTCCACCAATCCGTCGTGCCCATCCTCATTATAAGGGTCGAGCGCGATGTCCGTCATCACAATCAATTCCGGATGCGCTGCTTTGAGAGCTTTGATCGCTCTCGGAACCAGACCACCCGGATGATAACATTCCTCGGCCCCTTTCGTCTTCAATTCCTCTTCAATCGCCGGAAACAATACTACCGAGGAAATCCCGAGTGCCAGGGCCTCCCCGGCCTCCTTCACCAGACCCTCAAGGGACCAACGCGTGCATCCTGGCATCGATTCAATTGCCTCGTCCACCTCCTGATCATGAAGAAACAAGGGCAGGACAAAGTCCCCCGGGCTCAGCAAGGTTTCACGAACCAGAGCTCTCACTCCGGCTGATTTTCGGTTTCGGCGGGCTCTAATCGGTAAATCCACCCCGAAAGAGTAATTTCGAATTTCGAAATTCCGATTCCTAAATTAAGGTCCGCCCGTGGCCCACACCCCATTTAGCGATCTCCTTCAGCAAGACCTCTCCCGCCTTGAGAAAAATTTGCGTGATCTCATCTCCCCTCACATCAAGGCCAAGGACCATCTCAGCCTGCTCAATCTGGCCTGCGGCCGAGGCGACGAAACGGGTGTTCTCGCCAAAATCCTCGCCGAAAAATCAAATTCGGCCCACTTGCAAGGGCTTGATATCCGCGCCGCCGAAATCGATCAGGCCAACTCGCGCTGGAAAAAATCCCTCGGAAGAAAAACCGAAGCCGACTTCATCGTCCATCGGGGCGATAAACTCTTGGACCTCGCCGAAGCCGGCACCCCCGATATTGCCTTCCTCCGCCATCAAAATTTCTGGAACGACAAACCGGTCTGGACCCGCATATTCGACCAAGCCTTGCAACGTCTCAGCGAAGACGGACACCTCGTCATCACCTCTTATTTCGACAAGGAACACGAACTGGCAGTCGAAGCCCTTACCAAACTCGGAGCCATGCAAGTTGGCTCCATCGAGAACGATCACTCCCGCGCCCTGAGCGACGCTCCAGGAAAATCGGTCGACAAACACCTTGCGATCTTTCGCAAGGCCTAAGGAATCACCGGCTCATCCGGATCTACCAAAGGCTTCTCGCTTTTCACAAAAAAGCTCACCTGCTCAAGCTCCAAGGCCAGATCCACGCTATTGACGGTCACAAATTCCGGCACCTGCAAAACAGTTGGCGAAAAACTCAACAAGCCCTGCACACCCGCATCGACCAATTCATTGGTCACTTCCTGAGCGTGCTCCACCGGAACAGAAAGGATGGCCAGCTTCACATCGTTCTCGATCACAAATTTACGCATCGTATCGACATGGTACACCGGCACGCTGATTCCCCGTTTTTTCACGGCATCTGGAACAGCATCGAAAGCGGCCACCACTTCGAACCCCTCTTTTTGGAATCCCTGGTAACGAAGGAGCGCCACTCCCAGATTTCCCGCACCGACCAAAATTACCGGCTGCAATTGCTCCCGGCCCAAAACCTCTCGGATCGCATCAATTAATTCCTGCACTGGATATCCCAGGCCCCGGGTTCCAAATTGCCCGAGATAGGTGAGATCACGCCTCAATTGCGAAGGATTCACTCCGGCAGCTTTGGCCAGTGCCGATGAACTGACGGTCTCGATATGATTCTCAGCCAAGCGACGAAGACAGCGATGATAAATCGAAAGCCGATAAATTGTTTTTCCAGGAATTGCTGACTTATCCACACCTCCACGATCAATGGTGAGCGATGGGATGTCAAGAGAGGCTCTTGAGCGCGAAATCGCTCGTATTTTTCCTTATCTCACGCTCTTCTCCCCCCGCCATGTTCGATTTCTGGGACCAATTGGGAGTCTTCATCTTTGCCGTTTCCGGTGCCCTCGCTGGGCGCGCGAAAGGAATGGATTACTTCGGCATGTTCGTCGTCGGTTTAATTACCGGAACGGGCGGCGGCACTTTGCGCAGCCTCCTCATCGGCGACACCCCGCCTGCCCTCCTCCAAAACCCCAATTACCTCCTCATCGCCATTGCCGCAACCGTCTTTGCCTTCGTGGGCGCCCCACTGTGGAATCGTATCAAGCGCGTCATTTCCATCTTCGACGCCTTCGGGCTCGGACTCTTCACTTGTCTGGGCATCCGCGTCGCACAAAGCCACGACATGGCTTGGTGGGCTCTCATCGTTCTCGGTGTCATTAGCGGCACCTTCGGCGGAGTCCTTCGCGACCTCCTGCGTATGGAAGTGCCACTCATTTTTCGACGGGAAATATACGCCACTGCAGCTATCATCGGAGGCTTTATTCTTCTCGGCCTCGATGACTTGGGTGTCGCCTCTCCTGCAGCCATTGCCATCGCGACTTTATCCATCGCGACGATCCGGATTCTCGCCATTCGCTATTCGCTCAATCATTCCACGAGTTGACAAAAACTCCTCCTTCGCTCAAAGAACGCCCGCCATGTGGCTCGGTCGTCTTACCCTTCTCCTCGCGCTCTTCTCATTGAGTGGGATGGATCGGGCATTTGTGCAAGGCTACGCCTGGTTCACCATGGTCCAGGACCGCTCGGCCGAAATGGGGGTCGAGGCCGCCATTCAGGACACTCTATCGGGTGAACATCCTTGTGAGATCTGCGAAGCCATCGAGGAAAACTCCTATCGATCCCCGGGAGATTCCCCACTCCGTGAGAGCTGTGAGAACTTCGTCAAACTTTACTCGCCTTGGCTCGCCACAAATAAACTGCAAGCCACCCCTCCAAACGGCATCGGAGAACTAATACCCACACCCGTTTCGGAAAAACGCTCGATGTACATTGAACTCCCCACGCCACCACCGCGTTGGGTCTGAGTTAACTTACCCTCCTCCCCTCGTGCTCGGACCGCCCAGATGGCAGTTCTGATTCTTTTTCCCTTCGTCGTCGCTCGTGTTGACGACCAACCATTTATTTATTCAATGAATTTCAAATCTACTTTTATCATGCTGGCTGCCGCGCCTCTCGCGCTTGCAGAATATCGTCCCGACGCCTTCGCCCCAATCGGAGTGATGGGGGAACACCTCCACGCCAAGGATCAATTTATGGCCTCCTACCGCTACATGAACATGCGCATGGAGCAAAACTTCGTCGGCACAGGCTCTGTCTCCGATGGCAGCGTCCTCGCTGATCCACGTTTCATGGTCGCTCCCGCAGACATGGACATGGAGATGCATATGGTCGGCTTTATGTATGCGCCTACCGACAATTTCACCCTAATGGCCATGGTTAATATCGTGGAGCTTTCCATGAATCACCACCGCATGGACGGGCTGGAATTCAAGACCAAGTCCTCCGGGATTGGCGATAGTTCGATCAACGCTCTGCTTGGCCTTTGGGGAGGCAACGGCGGATCACTCCACGCGGGACTGGGTCTTCTCTTGCCCACCGCAGAAGTCGACGAACAGGACTTCATTCCCGGCCCCGGCGAAACCCGCCTCCCCTATCCGATGCAACTCGGTTCCGGAAGCTGGGGAATTGCTCCTTCACTCACCTTCAAACAACATCACGAAAATTGGTCCTTCGGCGCCCAAACCAGCGCCAAGATCTTTCTTGATGACAACGACGAGGGATACCGTCTCGGAAACAAATTCGAATTCACCACTTGGGCTGCCGCTCCGATTAACGAGCAGTTTTCCGTTTCGATCCGCTCAACCTTTTCAGACTGGGGTAACATTGATGGAGAGGACAACGATCTGCGTCCACTCCCGGTTCCCACGGCTGAGCCCAACCTCCGCGGAGGCTCCAAACTAGACCTCTCGCTGGGCCTCAATTTTTTTGAATCCGGCACCAAAACAAGCGCCGGCCTGGAAATTGGCAAAACGATCTGGCAAGACCTCGACGGCCCCCAACTTGGGTCCGACTACTGGATTACCGCTGGAATCCGTTTCTCCTGGTAAACTTTACCTCTCATCCAACAAGGGCGATCCACTCAAGAAGGTCGCCCTTGTTTTTTTGCCTACATTTCCAGAAGCATCCGGGTAGGATTCTCGAGGCAATCCTTGATGCGAATTAGGAAGGTCACGGCCTGCTTGCCATCGACCAGACGATGGTCGTAGCTCATTGCAAGATACATCATGGGACGAATGACCACTTCTCCATTAATCGCCATCGGACGTTGCTGGATGGTATGCATTCCGAGGATGCCACTTTGGGGAGGATTCAGAATCGGAGTACTGAGGAGCGAGCCATAGACCCCGCCATTGGAGACGGTGAAGACACCGCCGGAGAGATCCTCGAAGTCGATTCTTCCTTCCTTGGCTTTCGTCGCGTAATCGAGAATATCCTGCTCCACTTCCGCGAAGCTCTTGCGATCACAGTCGCGCAACACGGGAACGATGAGCCCCTTCTCGGTGCCGATGGCTACTCCGACGTCGTAGAAATGATTTTCGATGATGTCCGTCCCGTCGATACGGGCATTGATGGAGGGCACGTCCTTGAGTGCCTGCACCACCGCTTTCACAAAGAAGGACATGAAGCCAAGTTTCACGCCATGCTTGGCGATAAAGTCTTCCTGCACCGACTTACGAAGCTTCATCACCTCAGTCATATCGACTTCATTAAAGGTCGTCAAAATTGCCGCAGTCTGCTGAGCATTAACGAGATGTGATGCGATCTTGCGACGTAAGGGAGACATCTTCTTTCGAGAGACCCGGCTATCATCATCAACCGGAGGGCTGGGCTGAGCAGGCTTGGGTGCTACCACTGGCTTCGGGGCTTCAGCTACCGGGACTTCCTCTTCAACAGACTTCGGAGTTGTCACTGCCGGAGCAGGAGCGACGGCCCCTTCAGCAATCGATCCTATCACGGTTCCTATTGCAACCTCTTCCCCTTCAGAGACTGCGATACTCAAAACCCCGTCCGCTTCGGCTTCCAACTCCGGTGCCACCTTATCAGATTCCAAAGTAACAATACACTCTCCCTTGCGCACAGTTTCCCCGTCCGCCCGATGCCATCGGGCAATGAGCGCAGTGGTGATGGAGTCTCCAAGTTGAGGGATGATAATTTCTTGAGCCATGATGGTAGTTAAGGAATGGGATCAGACAGAGAAGGCTTTCTCGACGAGTTTCTTTTGCTCGCGTTTATGAACGGCTTTGGAACCGGTGGATGGACTGGAAGCCCGCTCACGTCCGGCGTAACGAACGCGGGCTTTGGTAAGCTTGGCAAGGCGAGGCTGCATGAATGACCAAGCCCCCATGTTCAGCGGTTCCTCCTGACACCAAATAAACTTTTTCGCGTTCGAGTATGGGCTGATGGCCATCTTAACGCCCTCTCTGTTGAGCGGGTAGAGCTGCTCCACTCTAACGATGGCAGCATCTTTGATCTGCTGCTCTTCACGGTATGTCAAAAGATCATAGTAGACTTTCCCGGAACAGAAAATCACCCGACTCACCCGCTCCGGATGATCAAATTCGTAGGCATCAGGAAGAATCTCCTGAAATCGGGAATCATCAAGAAAGTCTTCCACGTGAGAGACCGCCCGAGGATGAGTCAGAAGGCTCTTCGGAGTCATCACGATCAATGGTTTACGAGTCGGCGAATGCTTCTGGCGTCGCAATGCATGGAAGTATTGCGCCGGCGTCGTGAAGTTTCCGACGATCATATTCTCCTCGGCGCAGAGCTGAAGAAATCGTTCCAGGCGCGCACTCGAGTGCTCCGGCCCCATTCCTTCATAGCCATGAGGAAGCAACATCACGATGGAACTCGGCGTCTGCCACTTTGACTCCGCAGAGGATATAAACTGGTCAATGATCACCTGGGCTCCGTTGGCAAAATCACCGAACTGCGCCTCCCAAAGAATCAACATGTTGGGACATCCCAAGGAATACCCGTAATCAAATCCGAGCACGGCAGCTTCGGAGAGGAGACTGTTGTAGACGCAGAATCGCTCCTGCTCGTCACTCAATTCACGAAGCGGAACAAAGCGCTCCCTCGTGTCGTAATCATAGAAAACAGCATGGCGGTGACTAAAGGTTCCCCTTCGGCAATCCTGTCCGGATAAACGCACCGGAAATTTCTCCAGCAACAGAGATCCAAAGGCCAATGCCTCCGCAAAAGCCCAATCATACGGCCCGCCATTTTCCAGGGCCTCGGCACGACGAGGAACAAAACGCTTGGCCAATGTCGGATGAAGCCGAAAGCCTTCGGGGATCGTCGTGAGGGTCGAACCAATGTGCTGCAAGGTCTCCAAGCCAATCCCGGTAACGACCGGTTCGTGACTATACGGCAACTGTTCCTCAGCCGTCGAGCCGGTGAACACGGTAAGGTCCTCTTCCCCGCTCTCTCGCCGGCGCATCTGTTCCAAGCCGTCCTCGAGGTCCTGCCAGATCTCATCATGCAAGGCTTGTCCGGCGGCAGCTGTGATCACTCCGGCGTCGACTAATTCATCGCGGTAAAGCTGCCCCGCGGTCTTACGTCCGCTGAGCTGACGATAGATCTGTGGTTGGGTGAACGCCGCCTGATCGTTTTCATTGTGCCCCTGACGACGGTAGCAAAGCATATCGATCACGACGTCCCTTCCCCAGATCTGACGATACTCCATGGCAAAGTTAGCGGCCCAAATTAGCTCCTCCGGCCGCTCTCCATTCACATGAAGAATCGGCGCGTCGATCATCTTGGCAACATCGGTCGCGTAGGCAGATGAGCGGGCATCTTCCGGCATCGTGGTGAAACCAATCTGGTTGTTCACGATGAGATGAATCGTTCCTCCCGTGCGATAGCCCTCGAGTTGGGAAAGATTGAGCACTTCGGCTACCGGACCTTGTCCGGCAAAAGCGGCATCACCGTGCACCAAGATGGGCAGGACCACCTTTCGGTCCGTCTTCGCACCATCATCACCGATGAGCCGTTGACGCGCGCGCGCTTTTCCTTCCACCACCGCATTGACAGCTTCGAGATGACTTGGGTTGGCCGCCAAACTCACCCGGACATTGCCATCGGGTAACTCACGCACCTTTTCATAGCCGAGATGGTATTTAACATCTCCGTCGCCGGCCACGAGATCCTGCACGTAGTTCGGAGTGAACTCAAAAAGCAGAGTCGATATCGACTTCTTCACGAAATGTGCGAGGACGTTCAAGCGCCCCCGGTGGGCCATTCCCATTTCGATCTCTTTCACCCCCTGCCCGGGGCATGCTTCGAGAATTTGATTCAGCAAGACCATCAGGCCCTCACCGCCCTCCAGCGAGAAGCGCTTCTCGCCAAGGAACTTCCTCCCGAGAAAACTTTCGAAGAGCTCGGACTCCAAAAGCCATCGCAAGGCTTTGGTCTTCGACTCAGTTTCAAGAATCGGCGTCGCGGGGCGCCCTTCAATCCGGGTCCGAATCCAGTTCCGCACTTCCGTTTCGTGGATGTGCATGAATTCGAATCCAGTCTTTCCCGAATAGGTCGTTTCGAGCTCCGAAACAAGGTCGCGTAATTTCAACGGCTCTCCTTTCCGGAAAAATCGCGTCATGGCCTCGCGGTCGAGATCCGACTCGTAAATCCCAAATTTCTCAAGCTCCAGACGCGGATTGCGCTCCGCCGCTTCATGCAGTGGATTGATGTGGGCCTGCGTGTGGCCCAAAACGCGATAATTGTAGATCAGACTCACCACTTTTCCACGGAAGGAAAGCTGCTCCTCAGACAGAGGCTGGTCCACCGGGGCATCATTGACGGACACTCCGGCTGGTCCGCCCTTCTTCGGCTGGGTCGATCCGAGCTCGAATCCTTCGAAAAATGCGGCCCAATTTGCCTCAACCGACTGAGGGTCATCGCACCATTGGGCGTATTTTTCATCCAAGAGCGCGGCATTAAACCGTGGGGAAATGTGAGATGACATGGCTGGCTGAATGGCTCTTTATTTGGCTCTAAGTCAAGAATATGACTTGGACAGCGCAAATTATGCCGTTAGGTAGATGGCACACCCTAACGAGTCAATCGCACACCACACGATTCTCCTTTTATTTTTCGCATGATCGAGGTTGCCAATCTCAGCAAAAACTACGGTCGCCATGCCGCCGTTGACGGAATCTCCTTCGAAGTCTCCAGAGGAGAGATCGTCGGATTCCTCGGGCCCAATGGTGCCGGCAAGACCACCACCCTCCGGATGCTGACCGGATTTCTCCCCCCGACCTCCGGTGCCGCCCGTATCGCAGGCCACGACATCTTCCGCGAATCACTCGATGTTCGCCGTCATATCGGCTACATGCCCGAAAACGTCCCGCTCTACACCGACATGCGGGTGAAGGAATACCTTCGTTTCCGGGGATCCCTCCGCGGGCTCAAAGGCAGCCAGCTCCGCAAGCGCCTCGGAGAAACCCTCGACATCTGCGGGTTGAGCCACGTTCGCCGCAAGATGATCAAGACTCTCTCGAAAGGCTACCGTCAGCGGGTCGGCTTGGCTGACGCCCTCATTCACGAGCCGGATCTCCTCATCCTCGACGAGCCCACCAATGGTCTCGACCCCAACCAAATCCGGGCCATCCGGAGTTTGATTCAGAATCTCGGTGAAAACCACACCATCCTTCTCTCCACTCATATCCTGAGCGAAGTGGAAATGACCTGCAACAAGGTCGTCATTATCGACGAAGGAAAAGTCAAAGCCGCCGACACTCCAAAAAATCTCGTCAACTCAATGCGGCGCGCCGGTCGCATTTCGGCCGAACTTCAGGGCCCGCGGGAGGAAATTGAAACAAAACTCAGCGCGGTCGGCGATGTCACCAAGGTCACCAGTCAACCACTTCAGGACGGCTGGAACCGCTACACCGTGTTTGTTGCTCCTAATACCGATACCCGGCTCCGCATTTCGGCCCTTGCCCACGAAATGCAATGGCCGCTTCGTTCGCTGGCTCGCCGGAGCGGAACTCTCGAAGAAGTCTTTGTCGAACTCACCCGCCGGGACTAACCCCTCAATTTTGTCCGATGCGCACCTTCCGAATCCTCTTTTTCAAAGAGCTCAAGAGCTACTTCCTCACTCCCTTTGGCTGGTTGATCATGGCCTTTGCCGCAATGATGCAGGGACTTTCCCTCTCGACCACCCTCAAGGAATACTCTGAGAGCGCGATGTCCGAGAACCTCGTCTTTGCGACCTTCCAATCACCCATTTTTTGGTTCTATTTCCTCTTTCTTTTTCCAGTTCTCACTATGCGCCTCTTCTCCGAAGAGAATCGCTCTGGCACTCTGGAAGGTCTCTTAACCGCTCCGGTCAAAATCTGGCAGGTCGTCCTTTCAAAATACTTCGCGGCCTACCTTACCTTCATTCTTCTGTGGATTCCCGCCCTGATTCATTTCCGGCTTTTCGCCATGCTCAATGACATCCCGCCGCCCTTTAACAATGGCGAACTCTACGGAGCCCTCACTATCGTGATTCTCATGGGCTCACTCTTTACCGCGATGGGCTGCCTGGCCTCCTGCATGACCTCCAGCCAAATCATTGCGGGCATCGTTTGTGTCGGCATTCTCTTCGTGCACTTTCTTCTGGGACTAATCCCCTACTTTTTTGGTGATCAAATCGCCGCCGCCCCTCTCTTCCATTTCATTTCCTCGCAAGAGCATCTCCGCTCATTCTCGCGTGGCCTCTTCGATACCCGACCGTTCGTCTATTACCTCACCGCGAGCGGATTTTTCATTTTCCTCACCTACCACTTGCTGGACTACCGGCGCTGGAAGCCCTGATCCATGTCTGAACAAGATTCCAATTTCGAAATGGCCCCGCCGCCGCAACCTGTCCGACGTCTCGGCCTCGGATTGCGCTCGGTCCTGCAAATCATTTTCGCCGTCCTCTGTGTCGGCTTCGTCTTCTATCTCGGCATCACACATCACAGTCGAAAAGACCTCACCCAAAGCGGCGCCTTTACTCTCTCGGAAGCTACCATCAAGCTTCTCGATTCCTCCTCTCTTCAGGACCGTGAAAAACCAGTAAAGATCATCGCAGCTCTCCGCAAAGGATCGCCACACTACCCAAGACTCCGCACCCTTATCGAAGAATACGAACGACTTGCCGATGGTAAAATCAAGGTCGACTACCTCGACCCCATCCTCGACAAAGACCGGGCTGCCGAAGTCGCCAACAATTACAGCGAGGTCCTCGCCGACCAGTTGTTCAGCGACGAAATATTCATCATCGACGCCCGCCAAAGCACTCCGGAGGAAAAGCCGGACCAAACCAAAGACGAAAAAGTCCTCGAAGCCATCAATAGCGGCCTACGCTACCTGAATGTCCAGGACATGCTCGTCATGCGCATCGATGAAAACAAACAACGCCGGATCGTTGGATACCGGGACGAAGATTTTCTCAGCTCCGCGCTTCAGTCCGCTCTGGAAGGACGTCCCCGCGTGATGTATCTCCTCGAAGACAAAAGCGATATCGATGTCGGCGACGCCAATTCACCCTGGGTTGTTCTTCGCGACGCCCTCGGAAAACAAAATATCCTCCTCATCTCCGTCCGCATTTCCGAACTCGAAAAAATCCCCGACAATGCCGAAGGCGTCGTTCTGGTCGCTCCTCAATATGATTTCGAACCCAAAGAAATGGAGGCTCTTAAGGAATACTGGCGTCGTGAATCAGCTTCGCTCATGTTCTACCTAGATCCCAGCGCGCGCCCCGACAACCTACGGGCTTTCATGCGCGATCACGGAGTCACCTTGCAAGACGACCGAGTCCTCACCACCCGCAATAGACGAACCGAAACCAAAGTCCAGGCAGCCTTTACCTCGCTCGCCAATGTCTCGGCAAAGCTGGAGGGAAAATCGACGACCTTCGAGGGCCGCGTTGCCAGCCTGGAGGTCCGGGAAGGAGCGGAAGACCTCGCCACCCGGGGCATCACCTGCATTTCACTCATCGAGGCCGACCCCCGCTACTGGGGTGAAACCAACTACACTCAGTCCCAACCGACCTACGACGATCAAACCGACAACCCCGGCCCCCTCTCCATCGGAGCCGCCGTCATCAAGGGAAATGCCAACAACGACCTCACCGCCGACAAGGTCAGCAAGATGATCATCCTCTCCACCACTGACTTCCTGGAGCCGGGGCTTCGCAACGCGCAACTGGACTTCGTCAAAAACTCGACCCACTGGCTTCTTGGACGCGAGGAACTCATCGGCATCGGCCCACGAGGCCTGGAACGCCGCCGGCTCAATCTCATCAAGGAAGAAGTGACCCAACTCCAGCGGATCGCGGTATTCTTTATCCCCTTCGGACTCTTCTTGGTCGGTATGATGGTATGGAATTCCCGACGTGCCTAGTCACATGAAACACCTGCCTACAATCTGCTTTGGCCTCATCGCAATCGCGTTGGGGACTCTGGTGACATTGCAGCAGATGCATGGCAATCTCGACTTTCTCTTTGGCTCACCTTCTCTGGGAAAAGGCGATAAGGTTTACCAATTCGACCCCAAGGACGTTGGACGGATCGAGATCCTCACCAACGAGGCCGAGTCTCTTATTATCAACAAAGGTGGCACCTGGATCATGGAGTCCCCCAAGGAGGATTATGCCGACGCCCGCTTTGTTCAGTCCATCCTCAACTTCTCCAGCAAGCTTAAGATCGAAGACACTATTGAGCGGGAAAAAGTAGATAGCCTCTCCGACTTCGGACTTCGGGACACCCGTATCGAGATCAAGCTCTTCGACAAATCCGGACGCCACCTTTGCCACTTCGACATCGGTCGATACACCGCTTGGCGCAGCCTAGCCGAAGAGGAAACACGATTCGCGAACGCCGGAGAAAAGGCCAAGGACCGTACCAGCTACGCCACCGTCGTTATCCGCCCAAAGGAAGATGACAAAAAAGACTACCTCTATGTTTGCGCTGACGTCGTTGATCCCAAAATCCGACGCGAGGGAATCCGCTCCCTCTTTTCCCAAGGACTCCTCCGCTTTCGGGATCATCGCGTCTTTTACAATCCTGCGATCATCGCCGCCGAGATTACCCTTCAGGAAAAAAACTCCGAAATCATCCTGCGACGCTCGGCTCCCAGCACCAAAGCTTCCTGGCTCATCACCAAACCTTTCGACCTCCCGGCCAATGAGGCAACCGCGAACCAACTCGTCCTCGGCCTCACCAATCTCTCAGCCGATGCCGTCTTCGACGAATCGGCCCTCACTCTCCCCGAGCCCCTTCCCGAGAATATCGACTTCTCGGTGTCCCTCCGATTCTACAATCCCGACGGCACGCTGGGCACTCCGGTGAAGGCTTCGTTTTACCCTCCGGAAAAGGAAGAAGACCCCTTCGTCTACGCAGTCGTTCACGACGAACCCGGGCACCGACGGCCCGCCATCCTTCGTATCCCCCGCGTCCAGGGCACTCCCCTCGCCTCCATTCCGCGCAACGTCAACGACCTCCGAGACCGCACCATCACCTCGCTCCAGGTTGCCGATATCGACGGCCTGCAAATGACCGACGGCCTGGGCCGCCATCTCAAGCTCAAGCTCGAGAAAGATCCCCACGAACGCGCCTTTCGTTGGCACGCCGAGGCCTATCAATTCCTCGACGAATCAGGGAGACGCGAAATTAACTACCAGGGACCGTGCAACGAAGAACAAGTGAATTCACTCTTCCTCACTCTCTTCAAAGACAAGATCAAGCAATTCACCGATGATGCTGCCACGGTGATGAAACTCCCCGATTACGGCCTTGATCAACCGATCAGGCAGATCGAATTCTCACTCCGAAACGGCGAACTTGCCGAGTTTATCATCGGACAAAAGATCCTCCCCCACTATTACGCCGTTCGCGAAAAAGGCAGCAAGGTGATGGAAATCACCAAGACCGACTACGATGATGCCCTCAAAGGCAAGCTCACCACGAACACCTCGCGAATCTTGCAATCTCCTCTCTCCGAAACCCAAATCAACCTCGCTCTTTACGGTTTGGAAAAAGCCAGAACAGTCACCGTGAAAAACGAGACCCAATCGGCAGATCTCAGAGTCGCTGTGAAAGGAAGAGCTCATTTTTACGCCCACCGCATGGGCTCCAGCAGAGTGGTCGAAATTGATCCCGGCAGCCTTATCTCCATGCCGCTGGCCTCTTTTCGTTGGCAAAATACCGCGCTCTGGAATATCGACGCCTTCGAAGTCAAAGGCCTCGTCATCAAGCGTGCCGGACAACCCGTCCTTCAATTAAATCAAAATTTCGTGCGCGAAAAATGGACTGCTCAGCAAGGCTCCACCGACGTCTCAGCCAAGCTCAACATCAACAAAGCAAACCGTCTCCTGAAACGTCTCACCGAATTAAAAGTCAATCGCTGGCTGGGGCCTATTTCGGAAAACGCCTCCGAACTGCTCCAACAGCCCGAACTTGAAATCACCGTCCTCACCGAAAAAATTGACGAGACCGGAAAAATTCAGGGGCTCACACCGCACACCCTCAAGCTTGCTCCTGTCCCCGGACAGGCCAAACTTTTCCACTACGGAAGCAGTTCCACCAATGGCAGCTTCTTCCTCCTCACCGATGACTCCAAGAAGTCCCTCGAAGTTGAATTACTGGAATAGTCCGGCATGAGATGTGCACTTGCCGGATCATCATCTTTAGACGGTCTCGCCTGCTGTGAAGAAGCTCTCCCAGTAAGCCGTCTCATCCTCGCTTTTTAAGAGAATCGTCATCGGCGTGATCGTCAACGGCATGGATGACGCCCGCGTCGATGCCTAAATTGAGTCCATCAAAAGAGCAGAGGCCGCTTTGGAAAACTCCGACGATGCCTTGAGCCTTGAGAATCAAATTTCCGCCCTCTCCAACCAACTACGCGACCTCAACAACAGCGTGGCCCGGCTTTCCAAATTAGTCGGCAAGGACTCCATCTGACTCATCGCACATTGACGGTCCGAAAAGTGTAGCGAGGATCCATCTCCGCCATCACCTTTCTCAATTTCTCCTGCACAATAGCGCTCCCATAAAACGGTCCCGCT
>JAQWZU010000099.1 GCA_029253285.1 Akkermansiaceae bacterium
CTGAACGATGATGTCAGGGTTTTCCCGAGTTCCATTGTGCGCTGAGGTATATTTGCGTCTTTTGGCTCCCAATGTAATTGGGTGTCCATTTTCGAAATACGAATAGGTATAGTTCCGGTTAACTTCAGCCGATGACGGATTTGGTATCAGAAGAAGGCATATCAGAAGAAAACAGAATGGAATTGGTCGAGTGGTGTTCGTCACGGGGCGCACCCTAGTCTAGGTTTTTACGCCGTGAAGTTTTATTTTTAATTATATTTAATTACGGTTGACTTCTTTTTCAGGGCGTATTGCCCCGCCCACCCAGCGGGTGTTTCGAGTCCCCAAAGATCCTCGATTCTGCCGATCCAACTGCGAGGAGTTTGCGTTTGGCGTGAGGACTTTGAAGGCGTATTACGACTGGAGGGGGTGAGAAGGAGTTATTGAGGCAGCTCACCGCAGCTGGCAAGGGCGAGCAAGGACATGTTCGTTGCGGCCTGGGTGATGTAATGTTTCCCATCGCGGCGAGGAGAGTGGGTGAACCAACGACCACTCTTCCGTTGATTCGATTTAAGCCAGCGCAGGCCGCTTTGGATCACGGGATCATTGGTGTTCATCCCGGCTTGGCGGAGAACAAAAATTGAAAATGCGGTGGCATAACCATCGCTCATCTGGCTTTGGGCTTTTCCATCTTCGCGTTGCCATTCCTGATTTCCGAGTTGGATCAATACCCAGCCGCCATCCTTTTGTTGGAGCGCTTTTAATTCCTTGATCCAATTCTTGGTCTGATCCGGGCTGGTCAGCTTTGCATCGTATTTGGAGGCCCAGAGGAGCATTCCTTTCTGGTGGAGGGAAGTGGGTGGATTCTTCCGAAGAAATTTCCTTAGTTTAATTTTTGCCGCCAGGGCCGCTTCGCTCCTTTGATAAGTTGATGGCGTCATGCTTAACGCGATGGTGGCGAGGGTGACGCCATAGTGGTCATCGACTTCGAATGGCCCCCAATGGCATTTGAGCCTGTTGTCCTAGGCGCCTGACGGACTTTGACTCTTATTTCTCAAAGGCTGAGGCACGTTTTTTCGAAAAGATCTTGGTGAAATGCTGGTTTAGGACAGTTTCCCCGAATGAAAATTTCGATACCTGCTCTTGGATTTAAGAAGGACGATAAAAAGGTTTCCGGCAAGCATAGCGGAATACTTTTTATTCTGACCTTAATCTTGGGTTTAGCTTCGCCTTGCCAACTCAGGGCGGCAGAGGTGACTAACAATAGCGATGAAGGCGCTGGATCTCTTCGTCAAGCTGTCGCAGATGCCGAGGCTGGTGAGATCATCACCTTTGCTGATTCTTTCACCATGACGCTTGCGTCTCCAATAGTGATCGACAAGGACATTGAGATTGATGGTGGGAATTCGGTGACGATTTCAGGGGGCGGCGCGACGAGTATATTTAAGATCACCAGCGGCAATGTGGTGATCAAAAACATTACGCTTAAGAATGGATTGTCTCAGGGAGGCAGAGGGGGAGGTCCAAGTCGCTTTAGAAATTATGCTGCCGGCGGAGGTGGAGC
>JAQWZU010000108.1 GCA_029253285.1 Akkermansiaceae bacterium
CCAGCGGAAAACACCTCCCAGACAAAAAAAAGAACGGAGTCCGAAGACTCCGTTCCAAAGGTTAAGTTAGTTGTGGTTCGTTACCTCTTAGAAAGAAAAGGAAACAGATGCACCACCGATGACACCGTCTGCAGCGTTAACGCCGATACGCTTGTCCTCACCCTCGATGTATGAAACATAAGGAGAGAAGGTAATGGCATCGCTAACGGCATAGTCGAGAGAGATGGTAGCAGAAGCGTAAACTTCACCGTCATCATTCGAGTAACCACCAGCGCCTTCATCAAGCACATAGCCATAAGCGACTCCGAAGTTCGCAGTAAGCTTGTCGCTTACCTCTTGGGAAAACCCAATTGTACCTTCGAGGAGAACCTGATCGTCAAGAATACCATCAGTTCCGAAGAACACGGTAAGTCCGAGATCAACGCAAGCCTGCTGGGTCGAGAATCCGAGGTAAACCTCAGCATCATCAGCTGCTCCACCATCATAGGTGTAAACAGTGAAACCAGCTGCAACAGAACCAATACCAAGATCTTTGCTCACAGCTGCGTAGATATCGAGTTCATCAACATTACCGTCTTCACCGTCAGGTGAGATGGACCAGAGACCAGCGGACCAATCAAGGCCAGAGTCGCTGGAACCGGCAAAATCAAGACCATATTCATAGGCATCTTTTCCGAGCTCAACGCCGCGGTAGATGTACTCTGAATTATAGCCAACATGGAATTCCGATTCGATTTCAGCCTGTGCTTGGCCGAAAAACAGTCCGGAGGTAATTGCGATAATTGTGGATGTCTTTTTCATGACGCAGGGAACTAAGCAATTACCGTGCCAATGTGCAATACTTAGTTTCATCTAATTTTAAACTTTCCGAAATAATTTAGTGCAGATTGCAATGAAAATTTAAAAAAATTGGATGCTTATTAATCCAGATTATACGCCGTTTCCCCGTGCTCGGCGGAGTCAAGCCCCTCAAACTCAGTGTCTTCGTCAACTCTCAGCCCCACAATTGCACGAGTGATGTAAACAATAATCACTGTCGCAACAGCGGACCAAATCACCGTAATCGCCAAAGATTTCAATTGAACAAGCAACTGCTCCATAGCGGTGAAGGTCTCCCCCGTTGCGGGATTTTCGCCCAGTCCGACACCACCAAGGACGCCTTCAACCCCCAGAAATGCCACCATAATGGTTCCCATAATACCACCGACCCCGTGAACAGCGAAAACATCGAGTGAGTCATCAATCTTCAACTTACTCTTCACAATGCCGCACATGAAGTAGCAGATCACACCAGCCATTGCTCCAATCACAATCGCCCCCATTGGGCCGACATTACCAGAGGCAGGTGTAATGGTCGCCAATCCAGCCACCATTCCCGTGGCGATTCCCACCACTCCGGTCTTACCAGTCTGAAGACGCTCAACAATGCACCAGACGATCGCTGCCGTAGCTGCCGAGAGATGCGTCACCAGCATCGTCAAACCGGCAGCCTCGCTTGCGCCACCCTGAGATCCTGCATTAAAGCCAAACCAACCGACCCAGAGCAAGGACGCTCCAATCATCACCAAACCCGGACTATGGGGAGGGTGTAACTGGGACGGGAATCCTTTCCGGGGACCAATCATTTTGGCCAGAACCAGAGCGGAAACACCCGCTGTGGCATGAACCACAATTCCACCGGCGAGATCAATCGCCCCCCATTGCGCCATAATACCTCCACCCCAAACCCAATATACGGCCGGAGCATAAACCAAGATCAGCCACAGAGCGGTGAAGACCATGACCGCCGCGAATTTCATCCGCTCGACAAAAGCGCCCACAATCAACCCGGGTGTAATAATCGCAAAAGTCATCTGGAACATCACCATGACGGTCTCAGGGAAATCATTTCCCCAATCCCCTTCTCCCAGACCTTCCATGAAGAAGTGCCCGAATCCCCCGAGCCACTTCCCGCCGGTATTGTCAAAAGCCAAACTGTAAAGACCAATTGCCCACATCACGGAAGCAAGCGCGGCAATGGCATAACAGTGCATCAGCACCGAAAGAACATTCTTGGCACGAACCAAGCCCCCATAGAAGAGAGCCAGACCAGGAAGAGTCATTAAAAGGACCAAAACGGTCGCCGTGATCATCCAGGCCGTATTGCCGGTATCCGTGGGCACTTTTTCCGCAGCTTCAGCCGAAGCCATGCCCATTCCAGCAAGACCGACCAGCAGTCCTACTCCGATTTTACTGAGTATCTTTGTTCTCATTTAATTGTGAATCCTTGATTTAACGGCATTTCCGCCTCTCAAGTCCTCCAAAAGCATGATTCATGCCAACCATGAATTTCACTCATCCCCCTCTGGCACACCCCTTGCTAAAACAGGTGTTGGTCAAATTCAAAGAACCAAAACCATGACAAAAACTACACGATACTCGATGAAGACGGTCCTCATGGGACTTATCTTCTCAATGATCGCCGGATTCGGCACCGCCTCAGCTGCGCAGGATTATGCCACTCTCATTGCCCAAGCTGAGGAGTTCGCTAAAGCGACTGAAGAAGCAGGTGACGATGAAGACAAGGCCCCCAGCTGGGATACTTACGTCACCGACGATGCCGACACCGCCTGGGCCACCATAACCGATGCCATTGGTGACGAGGAGGCCGGCGAAGCCAATTCCGAACTAATGACTTCGGCTTCTCCCGAGGCCATTCAGGCAATTTACGATAATGTCTGGGCCAACACCAAGGCTTTGACACCTTGGCTGGTTCACAACATCTGGGTTCTCATAGCAGCCTTCCTCGTGTTCCTTATGCACCTTGGCTTCTGCTCTCTTGAATCTGGTCTTTGTCAGAAAAAGAACGTGGTCAACATTCTCTTCAAGAACTGCTGGATCATCGCAACCGGTATTCTCACCTATTACTTCTGGGGATTTAACGCCCACTACCCTGGCTTTGCCGAGGACAGCGCAGGCTTCTTCGCCGCTGGCTCAGTCGCTTCCTACGGACCATCCGAACTCCTTCTGATGGCTACCAACCTTTATCACCCATCATACACTTGGTGGACAGACTTCATCTTCCAGGCCATGTTTGCTGCCACCGCGGCCACCATCGTCTCCGGAGCAGTTGCCGAGCGCGTCAAGCTCACCTCCTTCATGATCTTCGCCGTAATCCTTGTTGGAATCGCCTACCCATGGGTCGGTTCATGGCATTGGGGTGGCGGATGGCTCTCCGGATTGAGCAACGGTGGATTCTACGACTTCGCCGGATCAACAGTGGTTCACGCCTTCGGTGGATTTGCCGCTCTCGCCTGCGTCATGGTTCTCGGAGCCCGCAAAGGCAAGTATACCGCTGAAGGCACCAAGCCCATCCTTGGTCACAGCATGCCTCTCGCTACTATCGGCGTGTTTCTCCTCTTCTTCGGATGGTTTGGATTCAACGGTGGATCTGTTCTCGCTGCCGAACCGCATCTCGTTTCCCTCGTGATCGTTGCGACATCACTCGCCGCCGTCGGTGGTGCTATCGGAGCCATCGCTACCGGCTGGATCTGCCTCAAGAAGCCGGATCTCTCCATGGCCCTCAACGGGTTCCTCGCCGGACTCGTTGGCATCACCGCCGGTCCTGACGTCATCTCACCAACTTGGTCAATCGTTGTTGGCCTCATCGCCGGTGTTCTGGTTGTCTTCTCTATCCTCTTCTTCGACAAGATCAAGATCGACGACCCTGTCGGTGCGATCTCGGTTCACGGAGTTTGTGGAATCTGGGGAACCCTCGCCGTAGGAATCTTCAGCGCAGATCACAGCATTGTCACTCAGCTCATCGGTTGTGTCTCCGTCTGCGCCTTCGCCTTCGTCTTCTCTTACGCAGTCTTCTACGCCTTGAAGGTCACTATGGGTGTCCGGGTCGACGAAGAGGAAGAGTACGAAGGACTCGACGTTGCCGAACACGGTTCACCTGCCTACACAGGCTAATCACCTCAAATTCACTCAAAAGACCGCAGGTTCCCCTGCGGTCTTTTTTTGTGTCAGCTCATCTCAATCTCAGACTGCTTTTCAATCCAGGACTTCAAATTTAGAGAAGATTCAAGCATCGGATCATCACGCAACACTTGTTCTGCAACCTCCCGCGATTCCCGGATCAAACTGGTATCCGCCAAAAACTCCACAAAGCGCAGATCCCCCACGCCACTTTGACGCATCCCCAAAACCTCTCCAGGACCACGAAGCCGCAGGTCCTCCTCCGCGATCTTAAACCCATCGATCGTGCCCGCCAGGATGTCCAACTTCTCCACCCCGTCAGCGCTCTTTCCATCAGTAACCAGAATACAATAGCTCTTATGCTCGCCTCGGCCGATCCGACCACGCAATTGATGCAACTGCGCCAACCCAAATCTCTCGGCATTGAAGATCACCATAACATTGGCATTGGAAACATCCACTCCCACTTCGATCACAGTCGTCGAAACCATCACTTCCGATTTTCCCTCACGAAACCTCGTCATCACAGCCTCCTTCTCCTCCGAAGGTAATTTTCCGTGAAGCAATTCCACCTCGAAATGCTTAAAGCGCTTCTGCCACTTCGGATGCTCCTGAATCACCGAAGCCGCCTTCACCGACTCGCTTTCCTCCACCAGCGGGTAGACCAGATAAACTTGTCGTCCTTCTTCCAACTGATCTTTCAGAAAGCTCGTCATCTCACCCACCTTTGGCTTCACCCGCACGCCCGAAATGATCTTCCCCCGCCCCGACGGCAGCTCGTCTAAAATTGAAACATCCAGATCACCATAAATCGTGAGCGTCAAGGTCCGGGGAATCGGAGTCGCAGTCATCACCAACACATCCGGCATCACACCGCGCTGAATCAACCTCCCCCGTTGGGCCACCCCAAACTTGTGTTGCTCATCAACCACAACCAAACCCAAGTCATCAAACTCAACGCCTTCATAGAGAAGCGCATGGGTTCCGATAATGATCTGCGACGAATTTACATCCTCTTTTCGATCTGCTGTTGCCAAACCAATCCTCACTCCGAGCGGCTCGAGCCATTTTGAAAATGTCAGGTAATGTTGTTCCGCCAAAATCTGGGTCGGAGCCATCAAGGCTGCCTGACACCCCGAATCAACTGCCAGCAACATCGCACAAATCGCCACGAAGGTTTTCCCGCTTCCGACATCTCCTTGCAGCAAACGATTCATCGGTCGGGCTAATCGCATATCTCCGACGATTTCTTTCACGCTCCGCTTCTGCGCTCCCGTCAAATCAAAGGGCAATGATTCATAAAACTCCGTCAGCAAATTCGTCTTCCTCCCCAGCACTCGCCCATTCAATTCCGCATGCCGCGCCCGCTTCCAGACGACCCGAAGTTGCTGCAGAAAAAACTCCTCCTTCGCAAAATGCCGCCGTGCGGTATCAGCCTCCACCAACTCTCCCGGGAAGTGCAACTCGCGATACGCTTCGATTCTCGGGTAAGTCGGATCAACGTCATACATGGAAGTCAAACTCTCCGGCTCCACCAACTCCAAAACACCATGAATGATCTCACGTAATCGCCGCTGGGGAATGCCGTTCACATTTCGATAAATCGGAACGAGGCGTTCGAGATGAAGCGACAACTCCGCGTCTTCTTTCATCACCTCAAACTCCGGATGATCGATAACAATCCGCCCATTATTCTCTTTCGGTTTTCCATACAGCACCACCTCCTGCCCTGCGGCAATCACCTTGCTCATGTAAGGCATGTTGAACCAACGGCAGGTCAGCCGCGAAAAACCACCACCAGGCTCATCCTCGATGACCGCTTCATAAAACCCCTTCCCGCCAAATCCTTTCCGCTGCGTATCCAGAACGACTCCCCGCAAACACACCGCCGAACCTCCGGCCTGTGCTGGAAACGCGTCAAAGCGCCGCCGATCTTCGTAGCGCTTCGGCAACCAATCCAACAACTCCTGCCCCGTATGAAAACCAGCCTTCTCAAAGGCCTCCCACTCCCGGGATTTCAGTCCCGGAAAATCTTGTAACGAGCTCTCTGCCCTCATCGCGCTCAATTATCGCTCGCCGCGCGCACGTGTTGAATACTAATCTGCACCGAAATCCTTCCCCGAAAGACATTTCGATCCACCGTAAAGGTCACATCCCAAGGTGGATCGGGAAGATCATTCGCTCCCCCCCCGAAGAAAATCGCATCACGCTCCTCGTATCCCTGCCGAAGAAACAACCTCAGATGATTATTCTTTAATCTCCGCGGCGGCTCAGTCAGCCAGACCTCGCGCGCCATAAAAATCGGTTGCGCATTTCCGCTCCCAAAAGGCTGAAGGAGTTCATAACTCTGCAGAAAATCGAGCGACAAATCGCCCAACTCCACTTCCGCATCAATGTGGACTTTCGGCGAGAGATCCTTCCCAGCAGAAGTCTCATTATAAAACTTCACGAAGCGCTTTCTGAAGTCATCGATCATTGCTTCTTCGATACTTAAGCCAGCCGCCATGTGGTGGCCACCACCGGCCACCAGTAAGTCACGAGCAGCTCCGATAGCTTCCACCAAAGATACTCCTTCGATACTTCTTCCACTTCCTTTCCCAATCCCATCTTCATCGATGGAAATAACAAAAGTCGGCTTGTGAAACATCCGCATCAAACGCGATGCGACAATCCCTACCACTCCGGCATGCCATCCACGGGAACCCACCACGATCACGGGAAGATCTTCGTTTTCCTGCATCAGGCTTTGAGCTTCGGCCAAAATCTTTTGATCCAATTGTTGTCGGACTCGGTTGAACTCCTCCAGATCATCAGCCAGTTGCATCGCCTCACTTTGGCTCTCGGTAGTCAATACCGCCAGAGCCTGCTCGGGTTGATCCATGCGACCAGCGGCATTGAGACGTGGCCCGATTCGAAAACCAATATCCGCACTGCTCAACCGCCCCATCACTCCGGTCAGCTTCAGGAGAGCCTGCAGTCCCGGCCGGTGGGTTTTTTCTAACAACCGCAATCCGTGACGAACCAATAAACGGTTTTCATCAACCAAGGGAACAATGTCCGAAATCGTGGCCACCGCCACCAAATCGAGAACTTGTTTCAAATCGAAACCTGGAAGAGGCCTCTGTTTCAACAGCGCATGAGCCAGCTTAAAAACGACTCCGGCCGCACAAAGATATCCCCGCTTATCCTCCACTGATTTGGGATTCACCAATGCGACACAATTCGGACGACCGACAGTCCCCATCTCATGGTGATCCACCACGACCGTTTCGATCCCCTTCTTCGCCAACTCATCAATGGCATCGTTTGATACCGTGCCGCAATCAACACTGATCAACAAACTTACCGTGGGATTCTCCCGGAGGCAGCGCGCCACGCCCCCATCGCTCAAGCCATATCCCTCGCCACTGCGATGCGGCACAAAACAACTCGGGCTCAGTCCATAAGCCTGAAGCACCGAACTCAAAACCGCAATCGAACTCACACCATCAACATCATAGTCGCCGAATATGCAAACTTCCTCACCGGCATCGACAGCCAACAAAACCCGCTCAACAGCGAGATCCATTTCAGCGATCTCAAAGGGATCGGAAAGCTGCGCCAACTTCGGCCTAAGAAATCTCTCAACCGATTCCGCCTCGACTCCCCGCTGCGCCAAAAGACGCCCGAGAATTTTTGGCATACCTTCCGGCACGAGACTTTCCCAGTCGTCCGGGGCTTCGCGGAGAATCCACTCCACCTTGTGATCCTGTTTGCTCACAGAATTTTAGTGTATTGAGCCGTGAGAGATCCCCTTGGAAAAGGAAACCCGCCCCACGACTACTGTTCGCCACGGAGAGCCTCCGTGATCTGCTTGAGGCTCGGCAGTTTCACTTTCCCTTCGGGATCAGCAACAGTGAATACCACGCGGGACGTCTTACTATGAGCCACCACATTCATGAGGTAGCGACCGGGTTTCAGAACCTTCTTATCCAGCGTCGCGTTCAGTTTCACCTGATCGGCTTTCTGGGCAAACATTGCAGCGGGAGTGGTCCCATTGGCAACGGTACCGTCTTCTTCGCGACGAAAAGCATTTACGATCAGCAAATCAGACTGCTTCTCGATTTTAAGAAGAGCATGAGTCTTAATCGGCTTGGCGACCACCGCAAAGAGGTCGCCTTTCTTCTGCATCTTGGCCTCCTGGCCACCCACGGTAACCTTGAAAGGATAGATCCCGGCGGTGTCCAGTGGTTCCTGCGCTGCAGCCCATCCGCTGAGCAAGCCCAGCATCAGCAGCAGCTGAATCACGTGTGAATACGATTTCATGGATAACCAATGACACGCTCCCCTCCGACCTGCAAGCGAAAGCCGAATTCCTATCAATTCACAGTGCGATCTTTCAAAATCCTCATCCGCTTCAGTCGTGAAAAGCCCTCAACGCGTCGTCATCATTGGCGGAGGATTTGCCGGGCTCAACTGCGCCAAATCCCTCGCCAACGACGATCGCTATGCCGACTGCTCCCATGATCTCCGTCCCGCTTTCACCCACAGGGACAGGGGCATGATGGCCATCATCGGGAAAAACGCCGCTGCCGCCGAATCAAAGCGCCTCGACCTCAAAGGCTACCCGGGCTGGATTGCCCGGCTCGTCATCCACCTCGCCTTCCTCGTTGGATTTCGTAACAAACTCGCCGTCCTCCTCTCCTCGACCCTCGCCTATCTCGTCGATAAACCCGGCACCCGCGTCTTCACGTTCAAAAATGAGAAGGCCTCAACAAAAGACACAAAATGAACAAGTTCACGATATTCCTCGCCACTATTTCCTCAATTTGTGAGAGTGTAAGAGTAGTAACATAATAAAGTAAGATTACTGCTATAATAAAAATTATGAAAACACACATACACCGGCTCCTCATCGCTATCGGCATCGCTCTGATGCCTGGCATGACACGAGCCCAGCAATTGACCGATGGCCTTCTTAACTACTGGGACTTTGAAGATAACGCCGAAGACACTGCATCCGATTATCCCGGATCCACTGGAACGACCGACAATGACGGTCAAATTAACGGAATCGTCACTTTTTCCCCAGGACAATCCGCCGGATTCGGGCAAGCCGGCAACTTCCCTGGAGGAGCCGGGAACAATATTACCGTCGCCGACCCGGATGGCGGAACCAATGACATCGATCGCTCGGGAGCCAGCGTGACAATCTCCGCTTGGTTCCTCCTAAACAACCGGGACACAGGCTGGCAGGCCCTTATTGCCCACGGTGAAGGCAATGACTATCGCATTGCCCTTCAAGGGACAAACAACCCAATGCCAATAACCTACAACGGGGCCGGAAATGGCACCGACATCGCTTCAACATCCACTCTCGGAGCAGGCCCGGCAGGGGACGCCACTTGGCATCACCTTGTCGCTGTTACCGATGGAACTACGACCCGTCTCTACCTGGACGGAATACTCGAAGTATCGGGAGGAGGAGGCACTATCAACGAGAACGGACAAAACCTTCTCTGTATCGGCTGCAACCCAACTAATGGTCGCGAGTGGAATGGCATGATCGACGATGTGGCCATGTGGGACCGCCCTCTGTCTCAAGAAGAAGTTTCTCAAATCTATGACACTGGCCTTGCTGGCAACGATCTGTCCACACTCCTAGTCGGCGGAGATGATGATAGCGACGGCCTGCCCAACGGATGGGAAATCTCCTATGGCCTCGATCCCAACGACGACGGCACCGTTGATATCAACAATGGCCCGGCCGGAGACCCCGACATGGATAATCTTTCAAATATAGATGAATTCAACAACGGAACGGATCCCACCAAAGAAGATACCGACGGTGACACCCTCAACGACGATATCGAAACCGACACAGGAACCTGGATCAGCGCAGCTGATACCGGAACCGACCCTCTCAAGGTCGACTCGGATAACGACGGACTAAATGACAACGTCGAAGATAATGGCGGCGTCTTCGTCAGCGACACCATGACAGGAAGCGACCCTAATACCGATCAGAGTGATACCGACACAATGCCTGACGGATACGAGGTCGTTAATTCCCTCGATCCCAATGTCGATGATTCAACGGGCGATCCGGACATGGACACTCTGAGTAATAGTGATGAATTCGGACTGGGAACAGACCCACAGGACGATGACTCCGATGATGATTTTCTGAGAGACGACTACGAAACGAATGACGCCGTCTATGACAGCCCGACTGACACTGGAACTGATCCGCTCAATTCCGATACTGATGGAGACGGTCTCCTTGACGGACATGAAACCAACAACGGAGAGGATTCCTTCGTCAGCCCTACTGATACCGGAACAAACCCCCATATTGTCGATACCGATGGTGACGGCACGCATGATGCCGCCGAAGTCGTCGGCCCCCGCGACCCGACTGTTGCGGACGGGGTAGAATCCGGCTTAGGCAAAAAACTCCTCGCCTACTGGAACTTCGACAACAACCTCGACGACATCGCCCACTCCCTTCCCGGAGAAAGCATGGTCGCAGACAGCGGAGCATTTACCGGACCGGAGACTGACGTCCTCTACGCGGCTGAAGGACTCTTTGGCCCCAGCGCCCTAGAGCAAAATGGTGGTGCCGGATGGGTCACCGTTCCTTCAAGTCTCGACACCTTGCGAGGTTTGGACAACGCCATTTCCGTTTCCACCTGGGTCAAGGTCAACTCACTTGACGTTAATTGGCAAACCATCATCTCACACGGTGAAGGGGCGCAATGGCGAATAGCCCGTCGAGGCGGGGAACCCACCCCTTCATGGGCTGGTGGTGCCACTGACCTGCCCGGAGCCAGCGTTGGACCTGCGATTGATGATTTGGGATGGCACCATGTCGTTGGCGTCTCTGACCCCGTTTTAGGAGTGACGGCTATTTACATCGACGGAGTTGAAATCGCAACCGGAGGTGCACCAAACCTCAGCGACACCTCGAATGGGGGACTCACCACTGATCTTTTCATCGGAGCCAACCCAAATGCCCCGAATCGCGAATGGAGCGGACAAATCGATGATCTCGCAATCTGGGGTCGTGGACTTACCCAGGAAGAAGTCACTGAGATCTTTGAAGCCGGAATCAGCCTCGGAGACCTCCTTGGTGGAGGCGTCGGACTACAGATTACCGACATTAGCTTCGATCCTTCCGGTGGAGCCAATGGACAGTTCTCCATCACCTTCACCTCCAGACAGAATGCCAGCTATGCGCTCTATATGTCTACCGATCTCATTGATTTCGGAGCGGATGTCGACGACGACATTACCGGTGAAGATGGAAGCACCACAGTTATCTTCGCTCACCCGGATCCAGGCAACAGCCGGTTATTCTTCCGCGTTGAGCCCAACTAAGATCTTCGCCAACTAATCTTTCAAGCACCGGTAGCAATACCGGTGCTTTTTCATATCCCGCGTTCTACCAACCGGAACACCCCGTTCCAATCGCTTGGCGCTCTCTCCGCCGAGAAGCAGCGTTGGACAAAGAAAAATCTCACACAGCTATTCCTTGCTTCACTATCGGCTTAGGACCCTAGCTTTTATTCCAGTTCACTTCGACCTCCAACTCGTTGCCGCCGCGATCCTCGTATTTCAAATGCCCGTGCTTCACTCCGTATTCGTAAACCTCCTTGGTCACTTTAACATCAAAGCAGCAATACTCGGCGATGTTCATCATGTGCTCGATGTCGCCGGTCTTTTTGTATTTTTGCCACCACTTCAGCGCTTCCAATCCATCTGCCGTCTTCTTCGCCTTGAGCGTGGCCGACGCAATAGAATCCAACTTCAAACGATGTCCCAACACCTCCTCGACATCAACCAACATGTCGCAGTTGATCGTCTGATCGACCAAATCGTAAAGCGTGTAGGCTTGTAAAACGCCATAATCAAAACCGATATGATTGTAGCCCACCACCAGGTCGGCCTTGATCAATTGATTCACCAGATCCTCTGCCTGATCCTCACCAAAAATATGATACTGCCCGGTTTCCGTCGAATAGGTCACCCCGACCGACATTCCCATCTTGTCCTTATTGGACGCTCCACCCACGTCGGTAAAACTCCGCTGCGTCTCAAGGTCAAAGTATACGATTCCAGGCACGAATGAGTCTTACGAAATGCCCCGCCCCACCGCAAGAGCGCGACCCCGGTAAAATTAGCGAGACTCCATCTGCCGCATGATTTCCTCATGCATCGGCTTGGTCTCCGGCCAAAGCAGAATGGAAATTGCGACAAATATCGCTCCAAAGAGAAGAAAGAACGCCAAGATCTTCTTTGGCGACGGTTTTTCCCCGTCCACTAGGTGACCCAGCGGAAAATCCCACAAGGGCGCACCCTTTTTACGCCCCATCCAAAGTGCAACAAGATGGCCAATAGGCAAAAGAATGGGATGCCCCATCCCCATTCCCAGGACCCACACTCTCAAAGACCGGATCACGGAGGCTCCCGTCGAGAGCAATCCCCCGTCCGGTCGGGTCACTCGAAGTGACATCAGCCACTTCCCTGGCGTGTGCCCGAAGGCCCCGATCAGCGCACCCTCCATAATTACCAGAGGAAGCATCATCAGAAAAACCCTCCCCATCGATGGCTCTGCTTCCGGATCAGGAAGGATCGACAATCCTCCCGCCCGAAAAATAGCAAAAAGAATGAGATGATAGAGCATGTAGTCAAACCACCTCGCTCCAAAGCGCCTCCAGTAGAAGAATGGCGGCTTCTCTTTCAACTCCTCTGGAATCGGCGGCGGCTCGAGCTTCTGCTCAAACTCACTCTTTAACACCGCGACCTCCCCTGCGGAAATCCAGCCATCCGCCCCCTCGTGCCAAATCTTCCGATCCGACGAAACCTCGCCCTTACGGATCAATTCACGGATTTCATAGTCCTCCAAGGGACCGCTCTTTTCGCCATTGTCAATTAACCAAAACTGCATCGATCAATTCTACAAGTTACGAAGTGATTTAGCCGGATCGCGGAAAGCTGCCATCAAGGCCGGAATCAAGGCCGCCACTAAACAGAGCACCACCGCCACGAGACAAATCAGCACAAGTTGCTCAGGAACAATCTCAGCCGGTAATTCGCTCATGCCATGAAAGCCCGAGGGAAAGGGATCCACTCCGAATTTTCGCAGGAAGGACACAATATATTCACGATAATGAATCGCCGTCAGCCCCATGCCCAGCCCCAGCAAGGCGCCGCCAATGCCCACAATCAGGCCCTGATATAGGAATACCCGCACGATTTGCGAAGAAGAAGCCCCCAGAGCCTTCATCACTCCGATCTCCTGACGCTTTTGCACCGTCACGGTATACATCACCGCCATAATACTAAAAGCCGAGAGCACCGTGATGAACGACAGCGCGAAACTCATCATGATCTTCTCCGTCCTCACCAGCTGGAATTGCTGGGCGTGCGTTTCCATCCAACTCCGAACAATCCACTCCGGTCCCAGCTTGTTTTTGAGATCAGCCGCAACATCCCCCGCAGTGTATGGATCATCACACAATACTCCGATCGATTCTGAAACACCCTCCAGCCCCTTTAATTCCATCCCGATCACCAGAGGAATAAACAACTCCGGTCCCACCGCCCTCTTGGTATCGCCATAGACGCCATAAACCGTCAGCTCCTTCGGCAAAACAAATTTCTCCACACTGCGAAAAGCTTCCACGTCCGCTTTCTCGGTGTCCAATTCCCGCAAGGCCGCCAAGCGGGCCAACAAATCATCCTTTGTCCCGACGGGATAGGTCTCCGTGCCATCGTCGCGACGCGTCGCCGTATCAAAAACATCGAGAATCTCACCAATCATTCGCGTCTCCACCTGACGCATCGGTTGGCCACCTCCCTCCTCAATTGGATACAATACCTGCAGAACGCGATAGGCTTCCGTCACCGCATCTGATTTCGCAACTTCCCGATCATCCTTCGTTTCAAAAAGCGCTTTCACCCTTCCCTCGAAATCAGTGAAGATCTCAGGATAAAGATCCCAAGCCTTTTTCTTGGGCACATCGTAAACCTTCATCACCGCGTCCAAATTACTCGCCGCCAGCACTCTTACCGTGTCACCAACCTGCAACCCCAGGCCTTCTGCCAATTGACGCGAAATAACGCAGCGATCATCCAAACCCATGTCAGCCTGACTGCTGGGATACCCTTCCCGGTCCAACAGGCCATCGATCTCTTTCACCTTCCCCTCGTTCTCCGTATTGAAGGCCCGAAATCCCACCGGCCGACGCCACATCGGCGTATCCAGCAAAACATAGCCCTCCACGACTGCGTAGGCGCTTTTCACACCCGTTTCCGTTGCCAGCCCCTCCTCCATTTCCTGCCAGTTTTCGATTCCCCCCATCGCAGAACTCACCGTGACATGCGGAGAATACCCCAAAAGGATCTCCTTCAGGTTCCGCTCAAACCCCGCGTGTACTGAGAGAACGACAATCAACACCATCACGCCAAAAGCAACCCCGAGCAGCGAGATTAAGGTGATGATCGATACAAAAGTGCGCAGAGGATTGAGATACCTCAGCGCGAGAGTCCAACTAAACGATTTCAAGACGGGCGAGTTCTACCTCTCCAAGGCGTCTCCCTCAACCAAGCTTTTCACGTATTTCTCTCATTTCGCGGTTTTCAAATCTGTGGAAGACTCCAAACTTCCACCATGATTAAGTTTCTCCACACCCGCATCCGCGTTTCCGACCCCGCCGCCTCCATCGCCTTCTACCAAAAAGTCGGCTTCGAACTCGGCGAGCAGAAGAAATCCCCCCAAGGCAACGAACTCGCCTTCATGAACCTCCCCGGCAACGAGCACTTCCTCGAACTGACCTACTCGCCGGACTACAAAGTCGAATTTCCCGAGGACCTCATGCACACCTGCGTCGGCGTCCCAGACATCATCGCCTACTGCGATCAGCTCGAAAATGACGGCATCGAAATCTGGCCCGGCGGCTGGCGCGAAAAATTCTCTTCCGGCGAGCGTAAGATGGCCTTCATCACGGATCCCGACGGCTACGAAGTCGAGATCCTCGAAAAGTAGTCCTTTTCCATGCAGCTCCTGATCGACAACTCCAACACCCGCACCAAGTTTGCCTTGGCCGATGGTGACACTCTCGCGGAGTGGCGAACCATCATTCCCACCGCGGAACTCAGCCCGGAATCGATCAGCAAGGCCTTGGACGGCATCGCCTTCACCCATGCCACGATCTGCTCCGTGGTTCCCGATGCCTCCGAACTCCTCGCCGCCTCACTTGGCGAAATCCCCCTACATCTCATTTCCCACCAATCGGATCTCCCCATCGCCATCAACTATCCCAACCCTGCCCAGATTGGGGCCGACCGCCTCGCCAACTCCGTCGCGGCCGCCGACCAACACGGTTCACCCGCCATCGTGATCGACTTTGGGACTGCGGTCACTTTCGACGTGATCGACGAATCCGGAGCCTACTGCGGCGGCGCCATCGCCCCGGGAACCGCTTCCCTGAGGGATTACCTTCATCGCCGCACCGCTCTTCTTCCCTCGATCCAACTCGAAGAGCCCACTTCCGCTATCGGCAAAAGCACCGAGGATGCCATGCAAATTGGCGCCGTCATCGGCTATCGAGGCCTCATTCGTGAAATCCTCGAGGAAATGCGTCAGGAACTAGGCGGAGAACCCCACATTATCGCCACCGGAGGTGACTCTCCATTGATCAGCAGCGGCTTAAAAGAGATAAGAATCCTGTCCCCTGACCTCACACTCCATGGAATTCGCCTGATTGGGCAAAGAAATCACGATTTTTAAAAACAAGCGTTTCCCCTTTCGTTCCGATCCTCTAATTTTTCCGAGATGAGTGACGTCCCTCTTGGAATTGGAATCGATTTTGGCGGAACTTCGGTGAAAACCGGAGTCCTTTACCGTGGCAATGTCATTGAGGAAGCTCCCAGGATCGACACCCAGAAATTCGAAGAGGCCGCACCCTTGATCGAGGAGATTGCCAAGGTCGTCAGAGAACTCCGTACCCGTCACCCCAAAATCGAAGCGGTCGGCGTCGGAATGCCCGGCTTCGTCGACTTCCCCACCGGCATGGTCCACAACCTGACCAACGTCAAAGGATGGAAGCGCATTTTTCTCAAGAAAGAACTCAGCGAGCGCATCAATCTCCCCGTCACCGTGGAAAATGACGCCAATTGCATGGCCTACGCCGAATGGAAGCGCGGGTCCGGACGTGGCCTCAATCACCTCGTCGCCCTCACCCTCGGCACCGGAGTCGGAGGCGGATTGGTCGTTGATGGCCGCATGGTCCGCGGAGCCAACTTCGTTGCCGGCGAACTCGGCCAAACCTCCATCGACTACCAGGGACCCGACGGAACCTACGGCAACCGCGGCGCGCTCGAAGACTATATCGGCAACCAACAAATCACCGACATGGCCAAGGCTGCTTATGAAGCAGCCGGAAATCCCCAGTCCGACGAAGACTGCTCTCCCGCCCATCTGGCCAAAGTCGCCGAAGGCGGCGACGTAGTTGCCCTGGAGATCTGGGACCGGGTCGCCAAAAAACTCTCCACCGCCCTCATGAACTGCTGCTGGCTCCTCAACCCGGAAGCCATCATCATCGGTGGCGGCGTCGCCAAGGCCGGATCACTCCTCTTTGGACCGCTCGACGACTATCTTCGCAACCAGCTGAGCCCCGCCTTCAAACAGAACCTCCGCATCCTCCCCGCCCGCTTCGGCAACGAGGCCGGAATCGTAGGGGCCGCGACTCTTGCGCTCGAAGAAGCCGGCTTCGACGTTGACGACCATTAAAGGTCCAACTCGACCCAACTCCGGCAGCCGCCGTATTTTTTGGTGTATTCGAAGCGGATCGGCTCGTCGAGTTTCTCGACCGTCACGTAAGCCACATGAATGCTGCCCGAGGCCATTCCCTTGCCTTCCCAGAAAAAGCGATCGCGAATGACATCCTCTTTCCAGATGTGCTGGTCCGACAACTTCGCCACTGCCTCCCAGTCCGTCAATGTCACCGCTTTCGTCACCTTCACGCGGCTCGTGATCACCACTTCCTCGCCAATCTCCCATTCCGGCTTCGCCGTCACCCCGGGCACGGTGACAAATTCACCCTGCGCGTGAAATCTCGTCGGAAACAAAACAAACTCCTCATGCGCAAAAGAAAACCCCTCGCGCCCCTCATGAATCCCCCCTTTTCGCAAAATCACCGACTGGCGTCCGCCCTCCAGGGCCTCACAAATCACGTCCCATTCCTTAAAAGCAATCACACCGCTTGATAATTCCCCCACGCGGGAATTCAAATCTCATCTTTCAAAATCCCCAATTCCCCTTCACTCTCTGCCCGTGGCCAACAACACCACCTCTTTTCTTCCTCTCGGCGACCTCACTCTCCGCGAAGGCGGACGCATTCCCGGAGCACAACTCGCCTACTCCACCTGGGGCACCCTCAACGAAGACCGATCCAACGCTATTCTTCTTAACCACGCACTCTCGGGAACCCATCACGCCTCCGGCTCCCACCCCCACCCACCGGAAGGTGTCGATCTCTGGACCGAAGAAATCCACCTCGGCTGGTGGTCGACCCTTATCGGCCCCGGCAAGGCCATCGATACCGACCGCTTCTTCGTCATCTGCGCCAACTACCTCGGCGGCTGCTACGGCTCCACCGGCCCGGCTTCCATCAATCCCGAAACCGGCAAGCCCTTTGGCTCGTCCTTCCCCCACCTCAACGCCTCCGATCTCGTCGACGCCCAGATTCCTCTCCTCGATCACTTCGGCATCAAGCAACTCCACACTGCCATCGGCCCATCAGTCGGCGGTCTGCTTACCCTCACTCTGGCCACCCGCCATCCCGAGCGCGTCAAGAACGTCATCCCCATCGCGAGCGGATTCAAAACCACCGTTCTCAACCGCCTCATTCTCTTCGAGCAGATTCTTGCCATCGAAAACGACAGTCACTTCAAAGGCGGTGACTACTACGACAGCGAAGATCCCCGCATCGGACTCGCCCTCGCGCGCATGATTTCCCACAAAACCTTCGTCCACCTCGACACCTTCGAGCGCCGTGCTCGACGCGATCTCGTCCAGGAAGAAGAAATGCTCTCCTGGTTCCAGGTTCGCGACACCTTCCAGAGCTACATGCTCCACCAAGGGAAAAAATTCACCGAACGCTTCGACGCCAACACCTACCTCCGCATCATCGATATGTGGTCGCGTTACAGTGCCGTCATCGAAGGCGAGGCCGAATCACACGAAGAACTTTTCGCGCGCTGCAAGGCCGCCGGGCAGAAATTCCTCGTCTTCTCCATCGACTCCGACTTCTGCTTCTACCCCGAGGAACAAGCAGAACTCGTCGGCCACCTCGAACAAGCCGACGTCTCCACCGTGCACATCACCGTGCACTCCGCCAAAGGCCACGACTCCTTCCTCCTCGAGCCCCACCTCTACACCCCCCACATCCGGGAGATCCTCGCGTAGGGAATGTAGCCGAGATTTTCAGTTTTGGTGCGGATCCCCTGCTCCGGCGGTATCAAAAGCAAAACTTTCGACTACATTCCCGGCCCCTACAAGGCCGGCAACGAGGCCGCCGCAATAGCCTGACCATGGCGCTTCATCGTTTCATCCGGCGTCACGAAGGAAATCTGCTCGTGCAAATTCGGATAATGTTCCGCCATCGTCTCAGTCGCCTTATCGAGAATAATCTGTCCTCCCTCTCCTGATGTCACACGTCCCAAGATAAGAAGATTACGAATCTCATAAAAGCGCGAGTAGTGTTTGATCGAATGACCCAAATCACTTCCGATGTTTGAAAAGATGGTGGCCGCTTTTTCATCCCCCGTCTTCATCAAATTCTGCACCTCAATCAACTGTTCGGGGAATGGCATGTCTCCATAGTCGATTCCCAAATCCTTGGCATGACGCGCCACCGCTTGCTGGGAAAAATACTGCACGCCACAACCCCTATCTCCCGACCATTCATCGACCGCCGCGTTCGGATCATCATCCACCGGAGCGAAAGCCAATTCATTGATTCCAGGTGTCAGTTGTCCTTCCGGGTCACAATACCCCACCGCCATTGAGGTCCCCATCGCGATTCCCAACACGGAATCGATATTGAAATTCATCGCCGCGGCCAAGGCCGTTACGTCGCCGTCATTGATCACTTCGAAAGGCACATTCCCCCATTCTTTTTGCAGGTTGAGAAACATTGGACGCACTTCCTTTTCGTAGCGCTCTTCATCAGTCACCCCGCGAAAGAGTGACGCCACCCGCACGACGTTGTTCATGTAGTTGCCAGCTGCCGAGCCACCAATGGCATCCACCTGCGGCAAATGCTCTGCCGCCCGCTTCAGCGAATGACGAATCCCTTCCAAATGATAATTCGGATCCGCTTCGAAATAAGGATCCCAGGGAACCTCCTCCGAAAAAACAACCTTCCCGTCGATCACCGCCGCCGTCTTGCGATCCGACCCTCCCAAATCAAAACCAATCCGGCAGCCATCGAGGTGACGCCCCAGAGGATTCGCCTTCGATTTGGGCTCGGGAAGAGAATCCGCCGTTTCATGGTGATGAAAACTCAGCGGCTCACCGCACAATTTAGGCCCCATGAAATCCGCATCAAAATGCCGTTCGCCTGTCGCCGAATACAGCGCGGAAAGAAAGCTCACCAAATCAGCATCCCCATAAAGGTGCACCCGGGAGCCGCCTTTCAACCAAAACAAGGTCTTCAAAGCCCGACCGAGATACTTTTCATTCTCAGCACGCATTGCTCCTTCGTGAGGAAGAAGCGTTAAGGAATGGTGAAAGCACGTTCCATCTTCCCGTCCCAAGGCCAGAATCCCGCGCGTTCCGCCGGGGTGTTCTTCCGCCCTTTTCTCAAAATCCGCATCCCATAGGTGTGTAGGTATCAGCCCGCTCATGTTTCGGCCGCAATCTAGAAAATGATCCAACATCGAAAAAGTAAATATTTCAAAATAACAAACTTTTTCGATTCACGCACTCGCTCCCGGCAGCAAGCGACGCAGGAATTCAATCACCTCATTCTTCTGATGCAGCCACTCATCCAGCCTTAACGGCACCAGCGTGACTCCGGTTCGATCCAGCAGAAGCATTTTCGATAAGGGAATTGCGCTCCCCTCGGCTCCCGGGGTTCCGATCAAATCAATAGCGATATATTTCCCGCCATTCACTAAAAGCAAGTCCACCGGGACTCCCGACAGGGTCGCACGGGGCACGACCTTCCAGCCAATCGCCGAAAGAGTCGGAATCAGATCCGCCAAAGACGGAGTCCCGGTCTTCGCCTCCCGAAACTCTCCTCCTTGCAAAAGAAAGTCCCGCAGCAAGGAGCCCAACTTCAACTTGCCCGGCTCAAGCGAATGAAGAACCGACATCTCTTCCCGGCTCCGCGTCACGGCGACATTGAAAACATCCTCCCGCTCAGCAAAGCGATGCGCTCCGTGTGGCGAGGAATTTGTCAACACCAGCGAAACGATCATGTGATCACGCTCTGCCCCCTGAAAAGAATGTCCGGTCCCCGCCACCAATTGATGGCGTTTGATCAGAAGCTCCACCTCCTGAGGTGTCAGTCGCTCCGTGATGAGCTTTAAAAACGCTTCCACCTGCGCCCGAAAGGGAGAAAGAAAACCCACAGACATCGGGAGCGGCGCATCCAAAACCTCCCTGCAAATATCGATTGCTTTCGATATCTCTTCCCGATTCACCCCAAGCGTGTCGCGCTTTCCATGCACTTTGAAAACCTTCAAGGCCTCCAAATCTCCCTCCATCACTTCGGGCTCCCGCATCAAATGCATCTTACCTTGGTAAAAACGATTATTGCTGAACCGAATCAACTCGGGCAGCGAACGGAAATGCTCGTTGAGGAAGACATACGCTTTACTTCCCAGGACCTGTTCAAGCCCTCGATCAATGAGCGAGACATTCCGGTAGTGATATTTCTCAACCTCTTCGGAATCCAAATTCCACATTTTCGCCAATTCGGAATGCCGGACCTCGGACAAAAACGAAATATGCCGCAGCTGCTTCGGGTCTCCCGCAATCAACCCCCTCTTGGCTCGCATCAACACCGGAATCACCGAAGCCAAATCGCACTGCGTCGCTTCATCCATGATGGCGAGATCAAACAACTCCGACTTGAGCGGAATCACCCGGTGGAGGTCATCAGTCGTGGTAATCCAAATCGGGCACACCTTCAACAAAGCCCGGGGATCCAGGGTTTTGAGCGCCTTTTCCTGATCCCTGGCATAGCGACTTTTGAGACTCTTCAAGTAGATGTTCAGCGATTTTCGGGTCTTCTTCTCATCCAACGCATCGAGAAGATTCACCTTATGCGTCAAGATATTGAATTCCCGCGCCTTTTCCAATCGAGCTTCATGAAGCTGCCTGAAGGTAGCCGCCACTTCCGCGAGAAGCGGCGAAGATTTTAAGGTCTTGAGATGAATCCACTTCCTCATCTTGAGCCACCACGATTCCGAGGGTGTCTGAAACCATTCACCGGTTTTCAACCCCTCATCGACTTCACTCTTAAGCCACTTCTCATAGCGAAACACATCCGAGACAATTTTGGAGAGCTCTCGTTTGATTGTCGTAGGCCGGTCTCCAAGAATGGAAGTCTGGTAGGACCCCAGAAGCTCGGTAATCGTGCTCCGTAGTCTCTTCAAATGCCCCTGTCTTCCCGCACGCACAATCATCTTGGAATTCGGGATCATCTCCACGAGCTTCTCATGCAAAACATTCGCCGCTTCGTTCGTCCGACAACAAATCAGCACCGAGCGCCCCATTAAGACCTGCTCGGTTGCCGCAGCCGCAATCGTAAACGATTTCCCCGTCCCCGGCGGCCCCTGACAAACCGTGAGAGGTGCCGCATTGATCGAATCAATCAAGGCCATCTGGGCATCGGAAAGAAGCGCGGGAATGTACTCCGGCTTCCCCTTATTCTTCTTGATCACCAAATCCTCGCCCGCACTACCAAGCAAAGCTTGAAGCGGGATTGACAATTTCTCTTCCGGCAATGCCGAAACTTGTTCCAGCTCCTGAAGCAAACCCGCGACATTTTTGGACCGCTCGGAAATGATCACCGCAGAGGCGGGCAGGATTGCTAGGCGTTTCTTTTTCGAGGCCTTTTTCACTTCCCCTGAACCGAGGAGATCAGGGAACTGATCAACCCGGGAAATATCAAGATCCAACAAGTAGGTCTTCAACTCTTTTGCCAAAAGAATCGGAATGGCCGGCCCGATAACACCTTCCGGAACCAGCTCCAGGAGACCAGACTCCGCCGAACTAGGAATGCCAAAGGTCGTGAAAACCGCCGGATTAATCCGAACCTGATCCAAGGCCAAAAACAACTCATCCTTGGTAATCCTGATCGGATACAGCAAGAGGGGGCAGACGATGGGCTTGGTCTCAAAAGAGCCCGTAATCGGCAGCGTGGCATACAAAAACTCGGTATCCCGCTTCCGCAACTCTGCCGCATTGGACATGCTCTGCTTGACCTTCTTCGGCAGAGGGATCGACTCAAACTCACTTCCCGTTACCGCATCGAACCCCGTCAAAAACGAACGTTTCAAAACCCGACCCGCAAAAAGATTCGGCACCCCCGACTGCGAACGCTCCTCCTGCAGGCAGTCACGAAAAAAACTGATCAACTCTTGAGTGCTCGCCATGACTACTTTGGCCCATCCTAGAGATATCATGCCACTTGTCATGACCAAAAAACCTTTCTCCCAAAAGAAGAGTAAATGAAAGCTCCCCTTTCATTCTTCCCCCTCAACGTCCATCAGACAGTCGGACTACTTAACGACAGATTTCCTTGCTCTAAATCTCAGGGGGAACTCTGTTTCAATCTGCGGTTCATTCCCCCACAAAAGCAAAGACAGCCCCTCACCAGAGGAGCTGCCTTGAATTCTTTTCAGCGCGACTTATCGGCGCGAAGACCATCGACGGACGAGGTCCATCAATTCGACCCGATCGCCATTGACATCATCACCCTGGCCACTCGAAGAAAGTTCACTCACCAGCTCGGGCGTGCCACTTCCAGCGTATGGAGAATTCCTCAACAGCATGCCCCACAGGGCAACACCGGAACTAAACTTAAAGTCTTCGCTGGATTTCTCCCATGGATTCCCCGTATCAGTCAACGGTCTGGCCAACTCGGTCGAGACATCTCCATCGGGCTGCTTGTAGCGGAGTTTAACGGTCAACATCTCCGGCGAATCAACGACATCCAGCTTGAGCTCTTCTTTCACTTTTTGATACTTCAAATCATTCGCCACCATTACTCCGGCAGGGACAATTTCATACAGAGCTGTGACCCGGTGCCCGGCACCAATATCTCCGGCATCCACTTTGTCGTTTTTAAAATCTTCATCCTTTAAGCGACGGTTGGCATAGCCAATGAGACGATACCGCCCAACTTTTCCGGGATTAAACTCCACTTGGATTTTTACATCCTTGGCAATGGTCTGAATCGTTCCAGTCAGTCCTTCCTGGAAGACCTTCTGACCTTCCCGAAGAGAATCGAGGTAGAAGTAATTTCCATCCCCGCTATTGGTCAGCTTCTCCATCATGGCGTCATTCAGATTCCCCTGACCAAATCCAAGAATAGTCAGCGAAATATTCCCTTCAGCTTGATTCTTCACCAACTTTTCGAGTTCAGTGGAATTCGTCGTCCCGACATTAAAATCTCCATCCGTCGCAAGAATCACGCGATTCACACCACCTTCGACAAAGCCTTTTCGGGCCAACTCGTAAGCCGTTTTGATTCCTGCGGCACCGGCGGTCGAACCACCAGCCGACAGTTTTTTTAACGCTTCGGAAACCTCGGTCCGACCATCTTCATCGATCGCGGTGGGATTCAACAGAACCGCCTGACGTCCGGCATACACCACCAAGCTCACCCGATCTTCTTCATTGAGTTGCTTCAATAAAATCTGAAACGACTGCACCAGAAGCGGAAGCTTGTCCGGGCTCTTCATCGACCCCGACACATCGAGAAGAAAAACCAGATTGGCGGCCTTGCGCTCACCTTTATCAATCTTCTCTCCCTGCAACCCAATTCTTACCAGGCGATGCTTTGGATTCCAGGGGCACGATGCCACTTCGGTATGCACCGCGAAGGGGTGATCCCCTTCCGGCTGGGCATATCGGTAATCGAAGTAGTTAATCATCTCTTCAATCCGAACGGCATCCGGATGAAGCGGTTGGCCATTCATGATGTGGCGACGAATATTCGTGTAGGACGCAGTATCGACATCGATCGAAAATGTCGAAAGCGCCGAGCTCAACGGAGAAAGAAACCCACCATCGATCAAGGCTCCATATTTGTTACCCGGCTGAACCGGATCAAAGCCAGAGCTGTGCCCTTTGCGGGGTTCGTCAAAGTCAACAATGCCCCCTGTGTATCTAGTCCTCATCGAACCTCGTTGACTCACCCCACGTTCCGTCCCTAGAGCCAGATCGGACACCGGCATGGAGGTCGCGGCAGGTATGACCTTCGCCATCTCGGGAGAAGGTAGGCGAGCCGCAGAAGTTTCACCTAGGAATCCCTTCCCGCCCTTGGCCATGAGAAAATCCTTTCCTTCTTCAAGTCGACCCCCGTCCTCCACGAGAGATGATTCAACCTGCACTTCGGCAATGGGATGACTTACTCCCGGGGCAGCAAGGGGAGATCCCTGTGGATCCACCCCGGATTTTCTCACGTCCAAAGATGCCATCCGCCTGTCGCGTTTCGGCTCCGTGGAATCGGAAGATTCGCGAGATTCGGATTCATTGGCCGTCGATGCCAAAATTTGATCTTGAGGCTCGTGCTTAAACATTGGCGAAATCGCGACAGCTGATACCGCAACTGTTGCTGCGATGGCGGGCCAGAAAAACTTTTTCGCTCCAGAATCTTTCTCTTCGTTTTTCAACTCTGTGACATTCTGCATGTCCAGCTGGGATTCAAGCTGATCCAGAAAACCCTGATCATTTTGTCCTTCAAGGCGGGCGTGCTCTTTGAGCGCGTTATCAATAAATTCATTTTCGTTCATCAGTCTTGGGCGTTGGAAGTTTTTTGGGTGAGACAGGTTTTTAGCGCTGTGCGTGCTCGCTGAAGCCGCTTGCGGGTCGCCGCCTCGGAGGTGTTGAGTTGCTCGGCCGTTTCAGCGGTCGAGAGCGATTGATAGTAGTACGAAAGCACCGGACTCAAGAGAGTCTCCGGGAGCTTGTCGAGGCAGTCCTTTAGCTCATCAAAGAAGCCCGTCTCAGGCATGCTCTGCATGGTATTTTCAAGTTCGGACAATGCCTCCTCGTTCCAATGGGAGACGCGGGAATTCTTCCGGCAATGCTCGCGCCATTTGTTGCGAATAATGCCGCGCAGCCAACTGGCAAAGTCGCGGGTAATGTCGAACTTCGCCCAATTCTGCCAAGCGAGGAGAAAGGCATCTTGGGCGAGATCGCGGGCGGTATGTTCTTCCCCCGCCAAAGTGCGGGCATAGAGCAGCGCCATGCGATGATGCTCCCGCGCCAAACCCGAAAAGGTCTGGCGGGGAGTGGGATCAATAGATTGCGTCATGGATAATGAGTTCACGGAGGGTATTGATCCGGGAAGCTCGATTTGTGACATCGAATTTCATTTTTCTCAAATCTCCCGAAATCAAGCGATCCCAAAACGCCCTTTTACCTCACCTTCAACAAACATGCCCTCATCCAGATCAATCGCCCGCGCGATCACTTCCGCCCCCTCAAGATCCACCAGCCACGGCTTACTTCCCTTCATAAAGGAACCGGTATTGATGACGACATGTTCACCATCCTCCCAAATCCCCGCGCGATGAAAATGACCGCACACCAACACTTTCGCGCCTTCACCAGACTTCTTGAGAAACCTCAGCCCTTCCTTCCCCATCGTTCGCCACACCCGGATCATTTCAAAAGTCCGACTCGGTGGCCAAAGCGCGGTCGCGAAAAAGTTAAACGGCACCGGTAACCTCGGCAGCTTCCTCGGCTGAATGGTATTGGCAATTTCACACGCCCGATCCGAACAGGCCTGCGCCAAGTGCGATTGCGGTTCGTAGCGATCCACAATCTCGCGAATCTCCTCGCGGTAATACCCAAACTCCCGTGACCACGGCGTGGCCTCATCGTAAACGGCATCGCCATGCGTCACGAGCACCACTCGATCCGCACACCACGCCACACCTTGCGGCGTTCCCGGGTCGTGATTCCCTCGCAAAATCTCCACCGAAAGATTCCGGTCATGGACCATCTTCTTCAACTGGGCAAAAAGAATCCCGGCATTCGTGACTCGCTCTCCCGCGATGCGCTCCTGCCAAACATCCCCCGCCAAGATCAAATAATCCACACCTTCCAACAAAGGCTCCAGCATTTCACAGTCCTCAATCCGGGACGCGGAATGCCCCAGATGTAAATCCGATAAAATCCGCGTCTTCACGATCCCGGCTCGCGCTGACGAACCGCTTCATACAAACACACCCCGCTTGCCACGCTGACATTCAAACAATCCACTTTTCCCTTCATCGGGAATTGAATTAAAAAATCACATTCCTCCTCGGTCAGCCGACGCATCCCCTCACCCTCTCTCCCCATCACGATCGCGGTCGGTCCTTTCAAGTCGGTTTCATATAAGGACTGCGTGGCGCGATCCGACGTCCCCACGAGCCAAATCCCCCGTTCTTTTAAATCCCGCATCGTCCGCGCCAGATTCGTCACTTTCACAAAAGGCACACTTTCCCAAGCCCCCACCGAAACCCGTCGCACCGTATCGGTCAGGCCCACCGCCTTATCCTTCGGCGCAATCACCGCATGGACCCCGGCTCCGTCGGCCGTCCGTAAAATCGCCCCCAAATTATTCGGGTCCTGCACACAATCCAGAACCAACAATAGCGGTACTTCCGCCCCTTCGAGAATCTCATCCAGGTCCTCCTCACTCAGAGCCCTGGTTTCCCGTTCTCCACGAACCCGGTCTACCCGTTCACCGCGTTCTCCACTGTGTCGATTCTTTCGGGCTTCTCCCGGTCGCTTGCGCATACCCTTGTCTAACTCCGCACTCTCTGAATTTCAAAGTTCAAATCGCCCCCCAAACCTGCCATCTTCGACGCCGGTCATGAAAAAACTTCTCTCGCTCCTTCTCGTCTCAGCCACTTACGCTGCCGAAAAACCCAACATCGTCTTCATTCTCGCCGACGATCTCGGCTACGGCGAAGTCGGAGCCTACGGCCAAACCAAGATCAAAACGCCCAACCTTGACCAACTCGCCAAGGACGGTCTCAAGTTCACCCACCACTACACCGGAGCCCCCGTGTGCGCTCCGGCCCGCTGCGTTCTCCTCACCGGCCGCCACCTCGGCAACGCCGAAATCCGAAACAACGGCGATTCCAAGAACGGACGCAAGTTCCCTGGCCAATGGCCCATCACTGCCGAAGCACTGACCATCGCCGAAGTCCTTAAGACCGCCGGCTATACTACCGGCGGATTTGGCAAGTGGGGCCTCGGACCCACCGACTCCTCAGGCTCGCCCATGACCCAGGGCTTCGACCGCTTCTACGGATATAATTGCCAGCGCAATGCACATTCCTTCTACCCGCCCTACCTCGACGACGACGCAGGGATCGATGAGATTAATAAAAAACCTATCCCCGGCCACAAACGCCAGCCCGAAGGCGAAGTGAAAGCCGAAACCTACCAGGCCGAAACCTATGCGCCCGACCGCATTCTCGAGGAAGCCCTCAAGTTCCTCGACTCAAACAAAGACAAACCCTTCTTCCTCTACCTTCCCTTCGTCGAGCCGCACGTCGCGATGCATCCGCCCAACGAATGGACCGAAAAATACCCCAAGGAATGGGACGACAAAAACGGCCCCTACCGCGGCCAGAATGGATACCTTCCCCACCCCCGGCCACGCGCCGGTTATGCCTCGATGATTTCTGATCTCGATGAACACATCGGCTCCGTTTTGCAGCGCCTTAAAAAACACGGACTCGACGACAACACCCTCGTTATTTTCACCTCCGATAATGGCACGACCCACCCCGGCCGCGACCCCAAATTCCACATCGGCGGCGTCGATGCTCCCTTCTTTAATTCCACCCAAAACCTTCGCGGATGGAAGGGATCGGTTTACGAAGGCGGCCTCCGCGTTCCCACCATCGTCCGCTGGCCCGGCAAAACGAAAGCCGGCAGCGAGACCAACGCACCATCTTACTTCCCCGATTGGTTTCCCACCCTCTGCTCCGCCGCTGGCGTAAAAGTCCCCTCCAAAATCGACGGCACCGATCTCACCCCCGCGCTTCTCGGTAACAAATTCCAGCGCAGCAAACCAATGGTCTGGGAGTTCCACGGCTATGGGTGTCAGGTCGCCATTACCGACTTCCCTTACAAAGCCGTGCGCACCGGACTCAAAAAGAAAAACGCTCCCGGCAATTGGGAGCTCTACAACCTCAAGGATGATCCCGGCGAAAAGACCGACCTCGCCGCCAAGCACCCTGAAATTGTCAAGCGACTCGAAGATGCCTACCGCGCCGATCGCACGCCCAATCCGCGTGCCAAACTTCCTCTCTACGATGGAACGGCAAAGAAGGACTAATCGGCGATAAATTTCCGGCCTCTCTCTCGTAATATCCCGCATGCGATTCAGCGGGTTTATCCTCTTTTTTACTCTGGCTCTCCAAGCCGGCGCGAAAGATGGCGCAGCAATTTACAAGGAACACTGCGCCTCCTGTCATGGCGACAAAGGCCAAGGCGTGGCCGATGAATACGATGAAGCTCTCGTAGGCAAGAAGAGCATCGCTTCGCTGACGAAGTATATTCACAAGTCCATGCCCGAGGACGACGAGGATGCCGTCATCAACGACGACGCCCGCGCCGTCTCGGAGTATTTGTTTCACGCCTTCTACTCCCCCGAGGCCCAGGCCAAGCTCAAGCCCGTTCGCAAAGATCTTCTCCGTCGCACGCAACACCAGCATCGCCGTGCTCTCTCCGATCTGGTCGCCAGCTTCCGCGGTAACAGTAACCTTGGCGACAAACACGGACTCTTTGCCCGCTACTTCAACAAGGAGAAGATGAACAACCAAAAGGGTAAGTTGGCGGAACGCACCGACACTTGGATTGGCTTCGACCTCAAATCCGATCACAAGATCAAGAACCTCAACCCCAAGGCTTTTTCCATCAACTGGAGCGGATCCATCATGCCTCCCGAAACGGGCTCCTATGGATTTCGCATCAGCACCCCCAATGGCGCCCGCCTCTGGCTCAACGACATCGACAATAATACCGACCCCTTGATCGACGCCTGGGTTTCCTCCAACAACAAGATGCGACAGGTTGAGAAATCCACCTTCCTTCTCGGCGGCCACTCGATCTCGCTCTATCTCGACTACGTTTCCTACAAGGAAAATGTCTCCTCTATTCAGTTCGAATGGAAGCCACCTCACGGCACCTGGCAGCCCATCCCGCAGCGTTACCTCTTCCCGAAGCGCTCCCAGATTCTCGCCATCCCCACCACGCCCTTCCCCGCGGATGACGCCTCGATGGGCTACGAACGCGGCTCCAGCATTTCCAAAGCCTGGCGCGAAGCGGTCACCAATTCCGCCATCGAAATCACCAACCACATCTTCGAAGACATCGACCGCCTTTCCCGCAGCAAACCCACCGACAAAGACCGCCATCAAAAGCTCCGTGATTTCTGCGCAACTATTGCCGAACGGGCCTTCGCCCGCCCACTCACCGCCGAGCAACGCAAGCTCTACGTCGATGCGGTCTTTGAACAAAGCAAAGACGATACCGACCGCGCTCTGAAACGCTCACTCCTCTTCACTCTCACCTCGCCCTACTTTCTCTATCCCGATCTCAATCGAAACGCCGAGGGAAAGCCCGATCAATACACTCTCGCTTCCAAGCTCGCCCTCACTCTGTGGGATTCCCTCCCCGACAACTCCCTCCTCGAGGCCGCGCGCAACGGCCACCTCGCCAAGGAGAATCAAATCAACCCACGCATCGATAAGATGCTCAATGATCCGCGCACCAAGGAAAAGCTCCACCGCTTCTTCTTCGCCTGGCTCAACCTCGCTGAAAAAGACGACCTCAGCAAAGATCTCAAAACCTTCCCCGGCTTCGACGAAAACGTTATCGCCGACCTCCGCACCTCGCTCTCTCTTTTCATCGAGCAAGTTATCTGGTCCGAGAAGTCAGACTACCGCCAGCTCTTCCTCTCGGGAAAACTCCCCGTCAACAAACGCCTCGCCAAATTCTACGGCACCCAAACTCCCGAGTGGGGCTTCGCCGACGTCCCCGCCAACAACCACCGCGCCGGTATCTTCACCCATCCCTACATTCTCGCCGCCTTCTCCTACCACAAACAAACCTCTCCGATTCATCGCGGTGTTTACCTCAGCCGCAACATCCTCGGGCGCTTCCTCAAGCCCCCGCCCAAGGCCATCGAATTCAAAGACGCCGACTTCAACCCGCACCTCACGATGCGTGAAAAAGTCACCGAACTCACCAAGGACACCAGCTGCATGGCCTGCCACTCCATCATCAATCCCATCGGCTTTGGATTGGAAAACTACGACGCCGTCGGCCGCTTCCGCACCCACGAAAAAGAAAAACCCATCGACGCCTCCAGCGACTACTCCACCGAAGAAGACACCACCGTCCGCATCAACGGCGCCCCCGACCTAGCCAAACTCGCCGTCGAAAGCCCCGGCGCCCACCGCGCCTTCATCAAACACCTCTTCCACCACCTCGTGAACCAAGCCACCAACAGCTACGGCTTCAGCACCATGGACACCCTCCACGAAGACTTCACCGCCAACAACTTCAACATCCGCCAACTCATCAAAGTCATCGCAAAGACCGCCGCCACGCAATAGCACACCTGTGGCAGAGGCTCTTAGCCTCTGTCTCCGTGGAGGCCACTGAGTGCTCTTGGGTATTCCAGCCCCCACGCCATCTCATCTACCCCAAAGGGGTTTCGCATCTAAGCCCAGGGTTGTCGGAGTGGAGCGGAGGCTACCCTGGGAAACGACCGCCACGATAGATCAACCCCAACGGGGTTGCGCCGATCCCGGAACCGCCCTTCCCCTTGGACACACCCCCGTTGATCTTGGCAATACGGGTGATCAAATCCTAATAATGGTACCTCGCCTGTGCCACCTCAATCACCCCATCATTAATCCGATACACCAAACGGTGTTCATCGGTAATCCTCCTCGACCAAAATCCTGAAAAGGCATGTTTCAATGGCTCCGGCTTCCCGATCCCTTGATAAGGATCATCCCGACTAATATCGGTTAGGAGAGCATTGATCTTATTGACCATCTTCCGGTCATACTGCTGCCAGTGAGTATCGTCCTCCCAAGCACGCTCAGAGAACTGAATGTTCATGCCAGCTCATCCAAGCTCTTCACCACTCCCTTCCCTTTCTCAAGCTGGGCAATCCCTTCTGAAAGCCGCTGTGCATTCTTTGGCGAACGAAGAAGATAAGCGGTCTCCTGAAGAGATTCGTAGTCTTCCAGAGAGAGCATCACCACCGCTTGATTGCGCTTCCGGGTGATGATCACCGGATCGTGATCCTCGCAAACTTTGCTCATCGTCGCAGCAAGGTTTTCCCGGGCTGCTGAGTAGGTCACTGATTTCATGTGGACAAGATCACGTACAACGACGGATTGTCCATCCTTTTCAGGCTATTGCAAACCAGCCCAGAGGCTAAGAGCCTCTGCTACATCACCCCTCCGGGTGATAAGACCGATCCAGATGCACATAGCCGCCATCGGGATAAATGATCTGCCCGGTCGTGTGGCTTGAACGCTCCGACGCCAAGAACACCACGGCGTTCGCCATTTCCTCTGCCGTCGTCATCCTCTTACCCAGCGGGATCACCGAGCTCATGTCATCGAGAAATTTCTGCGGGTCCTTCTCTGCTGCGGCGAGCCCTTCATACATCGGCGTATAGACTTCGGCGGGCACCACGGAATTCACGCGGATACCGTGCTTTGCCAAATCCAAGGCCCATTCTCGCGTGAGCGCATTCATCGCTCCTTTCGATGCGGCATACCCCGAGGTCCCACCCTGCCCGGTCACAGCCACCTTGGAGGTGACATTCACAATGAATCCCTTTGAAGCAATCAAGGACTCCAACGCGTGATGAGTCAGGGCATAAAGGTGAATCAAATTCTTCTGCAGAGACCCTTTAAAAGCCTCCACTCCATCGCGCAAGGACACCTGATCATTGATCCCCGCATTATGCACCAGGCCATCGATCCGGCCATACTCTTTTATGGTTTTCGCAATGGCATTCTCGCAAGCTTCTTCCGAGGTCAACTCCGCCTGAATCACCGATCCTCTTCCAACTTTCTCAATGAGCGCCTTCCCCACTTCCGGCGAGCGCCCGACGATCACCGGAATCGCTCCTTCTTCAGCAAAGAGCTCCACGCACGCGGCGCCGATTCCTTTCGACCCTCCGGTGACGATCACCACCTTATCTTCTAATCCTAAATTCATCGCTTATTCTACTCTTCTGGTGGCCATTCAAAATGCGTGCCGCTCCGATGCTTCGGGCGATCTTTC
>JAQWZU010000133.1 GCA_029253285.1 Akkermansiaceae bacterium
ATGAAGCGGGAGGGGATCGCGACGGTGTGGAAGCGGGCGCAGGCGAAATTTGATAAGGAATCCGCCCCGGGATATACGGCGGCGGGTGTGGTATTGGACGTCGGACCCGGAGTGAAGGAATTTACGAAGGGAATGCGGGTGGCGATTACCGGGGTGGGATTTGCAAGCCACGCTGAAGTTGCAGCAGTGCCGGTGAATCTTGCGGTGTCGATTCCGGAAGAGGTTGACTATGCGGAGGCTAGTACGGTGGCTCTCGGAGCGATTGCGATGCAGGGCGTAAGGCGAGCAAATGTTTCCCTTGGAGAAAAGGTTGCCGTGATTGGTTGTGGAGCCTTGGGTATTCTGGCTGTGCAAATGCTGAAGGCCGCCGGTTGTGCGGTGGTGGCTACGGATTTGGATGCTTCGCGTTTGCAGGTAGCCAAAGAGTTGGGAGCTGACTTGTGTCTTAATCCCAGGGAGGATGATGCGGTGGCGCTGGCCACTCATTGGAGTGGAGGTCATGGAGTAGATGCAGTCTTGGTTTTTGCAGCGACACAGTCGAGCGAGCCGGTTTCCCAGGCATTTCAGATGTCCCGGCGCAAGGGGAGGGTGATTTTGGTAGGAGTAGCCGGAGGTGAGTACAAGAGGGATGAGATGTATCAGAAGGAATTGGATTTCCTGATTTCTACTTCCTATGGACCGGGTCGCTATGATGATAATTACGAACTCCGGGGGCAGGATTATCCCTATGGCTATGTGCGTTGGACTGAGAAGCGCAACATGCAGGCGTATTTGGATTTGATCGCGGGTGGGAAACTCGCCGTATCAGGGTTGATCGGGACAAGATCGTCGTTGGAGAATGCGGCCGAAGCCTATGCCAAGCTCAAGGAGGGAAGCGGTGGATTTCTGGCCGTTCTTGAGCCGCAAGGCGGGGAGCAGATAAGTGAAGTGGTGGCCGGTAGCCGGGAGGGTGAAGTGCAAAAGTATAAAGCTCCTAAGAACGGGGAGAAACTTTCGGTGGCGGTGGTTGGAGCGGGTGCCTTTGTTCAAGGAACCCATCTTCCAAATCTGGCGGCGATGTCTGACCGTGTTGGGGTATCGTGGATTTGCTCAAGGACCGGGCCGTCTGCGCGCAATGCGGCCGGTGATCTGGAAGGTGTGCAGCTGACGACTAATTATGACGAGGTCCTCGCCGATCCGGGAGTTCATGTCATTCTGGTTGGAACAAGACACAATACCCACGCGGAATTTGCGATCAGGGCTCTCCGTGCCGGAAAGGGAGTATTTCTGGAAAAGCCGATGTGCCTGACTTCAGAGGAGTATCAAGAGATCTGTCAATTGGTGGAGGAAAGTAGTGCGCCGTTTATGGTGGGGTATAATCGGCGTTTTGCTCCACAGGTGGAGCTTATCCGGAGTCAGCTGAAGAACCGGGTGCATCCGGTGATGATCCAGTATGTCATGAACGCGGGGTATCTTCCGAAGGATCATTGGACCCAGGGGGAAGAGGGCGGTGGTCGCCTGATGGGCGAGGGATGTCATTTGGTGGATGTGATTCGAAGTTTGGTAGGGAGTCCGGTAAGTGAGATCTCGTGCCACGCGATTCGCTCTTTAAATGAGGCCCTGGTGAAGGATGATAATTTTAGTTTGAATCTGCAATATGAGGACGGTTCGGTCGCTAATTTAATCTACACTTCGCAGGGTAACCGCTCATATCCGAAGGAGACGATGAGGGTTTTTTGTGATGAGAAAACCTGGGTTCTTGAGGACTATCTGGACCTGGATGTTTTGGGAGGACCGAAAGGGAGCCATCTAAAAGTGCGCGACAAAGGGCATGCGAAGGAATTGGAGAGATTTGTCGCGGCGGCATTTTTGGGAGAGCGATTTGCGATTCCCTGGGATGAACAGCGGGAGGTGTGGGAGACGTGCTATCAGGCGCTGCAGCTTTGTCTGGAACAATGATTCGAGAATTATTCACCAGTCCTGATCGACGGGCGCGGGCCCGGAGGAAGATTGGAAATTTCGTCAGGGCGAACGCTTACGGTTTTGATCTGAAGTACGAGAACTTTCAGAGAAAGTTACGCGGCCGGGGAACCGCCCCCATGGAATCTATTAACCGATTGGCGGAGAGGGCTCCATGGGCCTCGAAGCCGGAATACTTTGATGACAGGCTGTCTCATGAAGAGCGGGAAGCATTGATACGGGAGGCGGAGTCGCGTCTCAATGGAGTGGTGGATTTATTGGGAAGCGGTCCGGTCGATATTGGGACTGAGCCCGACTGGCACCGGGATTTTATCGGGGGATACCGCTGGGAATCCCATGTGCATTTCTCGTCCTTTGATTGGTCGAAGTTGCCGGACAAAGTGGATATTAAAGTTCCGTGGGAATTGAGCCGTTGTATGCATTTTGGGACCTGGGGGGTGGCTTTCCTACTTACCCGCGATGTAAAATTCTATGAGGGATTCAAGTCCCAGGTGATTCATTGGCTGGACAACAATCCCTTTGAGAAAGGAGTGAACTGGGCCTGTCCGATGGATGTGGGCCTGAGGGCGGCGAACTGGATCAATGCTCTTTGTCTTTTTCAGGAAGAGGTGCGGAAGGAGCAAGAAAGCTCTTTTTTAGATAGGATTCTGAAGTCGCTTTGGTTTCATGGTCGTCATCTCGCAAGAAATTTGGAATGGAATGGCCCGGTTGGGCGAACCGGTGGCAATCATTTGCTGGCGAACCTGCTTGGGATGCTGGCGATAGGGCAACTTTTTCCCAATGAGCCATGGCGCGATTTTGCGAGGAAGGAACTAGAAAATCAGGTGCAGCGCCAAACCTTGCAAGATGGGTGTAATTTTGAATTGGCGACGAGCTACCATCGTTTGGTTTTAGAAATATTTATTTGGGCTGGTCAGATTGAGACTGGCTTTTCGAGTGAGTATGATGAAACAGTTGGCAGGATGCGCAAGTTTGTGGCTGCGTATAGCGAGGGTAGCGGGTTGTCTCCCCAGTTTGGCGATAATGATAGCGGGCGCCTTTTTTGCACCGGGATCGACGATGAGAGAAACCATTGTTACCTCATCGGTCAGGATGCGGGGATGGGAAGCCGGGTTCATCAGTCGCTTCTTTGGATGGACCATTTGGAGAAAGTCATAGCGACGAAGGATGAATTTCCGGATGGTGGATTTTGGTTTTTTCGGAATGGAGAGGGAGTTCTGGGTTTCCGGGCCGGAGCCTTATCTGCGACGGGGGGACATGCACATTGCGATCAGCTTTCTTTTGTGCTGACGGTGTTTGGAGAGCGTATTTTTGTAGATCGGGGGGTTTATTGCTACACTTCCGACACCGAAATGCGGAATCGGTTTCGATCGACTGCCGCTCATAATACGGTGATGGTCGGTGGCAGGGAGCAGAATTATTTTGGGCGGAGGAAGCGTGAGCTTTTCGGGATACGCGACGATACAAAGACGAAGGTGCTCGCTGCTTCCAAACGAGGAATTCAAGCAGAGCATTTCGGTTTTGAAGGGGTAAAGTTCGAGCGTCATTTGGAGCTTCGGGAGGACGGGCTTGAGATCACAGATAAGTTTGAAGGGGATGGTCCGGTCAAGGTGGAGTGGCGTTTCCATTTTTCCCCGGAGTGCGAGCCAAAATTAGAAGGGCAGCGAGTTTACGTGAAGGTGGTAGGTGGCGAGGTCGGGTTGAGGGTGCCGGAGGGATTGGAGGCGACCCTCGTTGAATCCGAGCATAGTGATTCTTACGGTTCGAAGCAGCCGGCGAAATCCCTAGTTATCAAAGGGACCAAGGTGACGGGGGCCGTGAGTATGGATATTTCTTGGGAGCAATAATAAAACAATCAAATGAGCAAAGAGGAAAAAAGTAACCGAGTGGCATGCGTCTATGTCGGGCATTTGCAGTTTCGGGGAAGGTTGTTGAAGGAAATAGCGGCAATGAAATCGAGAGGCTATGAGTGTGATGTGACTCTTGGGGATCTTCAATTGAAGCCGGCTAATTTGGATAAGTTGCCCTTCCCGGTTCACTCGATCGAGATGCGGGGAAAATGGGGAAATGGTTGGCTTTATTTTGAAAATTTCTGGTTTTCGATAAAGGCCGCTTTACACATTGCGAAAACACCCCCGGCAATTGTTTATTGCTTTTCGATTCAAGCCCTTCTGACGGGTGTTTTGGTCAAGTTACTTTGCCGAAATACCAAGATGGTTTTCGATAGCAACGAGCTGTTCATCGAGTGCTTTCAGCATCCGGTGAAGAAGTTGCTGTGGAGACCAATCCAGAAATTTGGAGCGCATTTCAGCGACCTCATTATTCATGCCGAGCGGAATCGGAGAGAGTATTATCTTAAGAAGCATGGAGCCCGTTCCTCCCGCCACGAGGTGTTGGAGAATTTCCCTCCCTTCAGAGAATTATCCGGTCCGAATAAGCCCAAAGCGGATGAGAGAATTCGAGTTATTTACTTTGGGGTTTTGGGAAAAGACCGATTCACCCGTGAACTTGTGAGCATCTTCCATGAGCTGGAGGAATATGATTTGGATCTGGTTGGATACTTCGGAGAAAAATGGGTGGAAGATGAGGTTCGGGAGACAATCGCGAATACCGAGAAGACGAATGTCAGGTTGTTGCCCGGTGTTCCTCAAACCGAACTGCCCAAGCTTCTTAAGGATTACCACGCGGGGTTTGCCTTCTACCTCAACACGAACATCAACAATTACTACTGCGCTCCCAATAAGGTTTATGATTACTTGATGAATGGTCTTACGGTGATCGCGAATAACTATCCGGGGCTCAATCAGGTTCTTGAACAGGGCAAGTTGGGGGTCTGTGTTGATGAGGTAACCAAAGAGTCCATCGACGAAGCGCTTGTGCGTTTGCGGGAAGAGTGCCCCTGGGATCAGATCACAGAGGCGACCCGGCGAAACTATTCATGGGATCGTCAGATGGAGGATTATTTGGGGTGGCTTGAAGAATTGGCTCCGGTTACTTGAGCTTGATTTGAATTGAAAGATGGCGATGGATTTAATCTCAAGAGTGCTCACCAGTTTGGTATGCAAGGCGGGCTGTGGACTCCATATGGTCCCTCTGTCCCGGGGTGTTCGCTTGGGGATTCCGTCGGATCGGGAAGGTCGGGAAAAGGCGTTGTCTCTGTACCAACCTCAGCGAATCAAGGCGAAGATTTATGTCAGAGCATTGAAGTTGTTGCTTTGGTCCGGCTTGGCAAAGGTGCTACCCGGACAGAAGTTGGTGGGGGCGGGGAGCCAGCCTGAATGGTTGGTTGAATTAAACTCATTGGGTGTTCTTTACGGAAACCCGGGGCATCGGGCACCAAGGATGATTATGTCATACAAAGGTCAGGAGGGGTGGGAGGTGTCCAAGCTTATTTTGGCACCTGAAGCAGACTCGTTATTGGAACGAGAGGCGACGGTGATGAAGGCTGCTGCTGCTGCCGGGGTCCCCGTGCCCTTGGTGCATGGAGTTGAATCCGTGGAAGATGGTGTGATGTTGCGGATGGCTTATGTAGATTTGAAGGGAGGATCTTTTCAAGATGAGATGGCTCTTGGGATATTGAAGAATCTCCTGCTGGATCGAAAGATACGGATACGAGATTGGATAGGATGGGAGACTGTTGAGAGAGAGTTGGAGGAGCAAATCGGGGAGATTAAAGCGAGGGCGGCAATCAGGCATGGAGATTTTGCTTCCTGGAATTTTAGGAATTCTGATGAGGGGCTCATTCTATTGGATTGGGAGTATGGTGAGGTGGAGGGGCCGTCGGGGATGGATCTGGTTCATCTGCTATCCCAGAGGTTTGAGCTGGTGGAGGGGTATTCATCTACGGATTGTATCTCGGCGGTTCTTGGAGAGCTGCAAAAGATCGAATATCAAAGGTATCTTCAGGATGCCGGGTGGGCTGGTCGTGAGTTGGAATTAATGGCTCTCTCATATGCGTATGTGACAGCGACCGGGCAGCAGGACCAAAGCGGGCTTCTTGGAGAGGTGAGGAAACGAAACGAGAGATAAGATCATGGATAGTAAAATTCAAAAGGTGGCCGGGAAACGAATGTTGTTACTTGGGCAACTTCCTCCCCCGGTACATGGCCAGGCGGTTGCGACTCAAATGCTTTTTGAACATGATTGGAATGGGATCGAGGTGAAGACGCTGCAGATGGCATACAGCACCGGAATGGATGAGGTTGGCCGATTTGCTTTCAGGAAAATCCTCCATCTTTTTTCTCTCGTCAGGAAGACCAGAAAGATTTTGAAGGAAAACCCCAGAACGACGTTATTCTATCCTCCGGGGAGTGCCAGCTGGATCCCGTTTTTGAGGGATGTCGTATTTTTGGCACTCACTAGAAAGCATGCGGCAGCGACGGTGTTTATTTTTCATGCCGGTGGTTTAGCCGCGTTTGTGACCCAATCTCCCTTGCGCAGGGGCTTGGGGAGGTTGGCCTATGGAAAGCCTGATTTGGCATTTGAGGTTGCGCTCGAAGAGGTTCCGCCCAGGGAGGCCTTTCAGGCCAGAAGCTGGCAATGGTGCCCGTGTGCGATGGATGTTCAGCCGATGAGTCGTCCGGTCCGGGAGCGAGGTGCAAAATTGAAGGTTCTTTTTGTGGGAAGCTTGCAGGAGGGCAAGGGGATACTCGAGATTGTGAAGACGGCGACTTGGTTGAAAAAGCTGGGGCAGGATTCCGACTTTGAATTTCTTGTAGTCGGGAAGTGGTACTCGGACTCTTTTAAATCCCAAACCGAACAGATGGTGAAAGAGCAAAGTCTCGAGGAGGTAGTAAAATTTCCGGGTGAGGTTACGGGGGACGAGAAGTGGGATCTTTATGAGCGTGCGGACATTTTCTTTTTTCCGTCTCATTATGGGTCCGAGGCTTCTCCGATTGTCTTGATGGAGGCGTTGGGGGCCGGGCTCCCAATTATTACGACACGTTGGAGGGGAATTCCTAAAATGTTGCAGGGGTGTGAGTCGGTTGAGATTTTACCGGTACACCGTCCGGAATTATATGGTCAGGCATTGGTCGAGCTATCCAATCGTCGACAGGATTTTCCAAAATTATCAGAAGCGTCCCGTGGATTTTATGAGGGTCGATATCAAAATAAGCATTATTTGGGAAGGATTGAGGCAAGTCTTCACAAGATGTGGTCTGGTCACACGGGTTCACTTGATCCAACACGGACTTCCCTGGGCTTGGGAGATGATCGGGATAAGATTCGGGTTCTACAGGTCTTCAATCAATACTCGGACCAAGGCGGTGAAGAGGTGTGGGTAGAGCAGATGTCCAAGCTGGGATCCGATCAGTTGCAGATTGATGAACTACGCTTTCAAAGTCGATCCTGGAAAGTTCGGGGAGCGCCTTCATTGTGGCAGCAAGTGCGCTTGATTTGGAATAATCCGGAAGCAAGGCACCGGTTGGAGCGAGAAGTCGATTCGGTAAAGCCGGACGCTTTGGTGTATCACAATACGATCCCGATTGCGTCGTTTGGAATCTATCAGGAAGCCCAACGGTTGGGAGTTCCCTTGGTGCAATACATCCACAATTTCCGCCCGTTCAGCCCCTCGGGAACGCTTTGGAGCAAGAATAGAATCGTAGAAGATGCGCTCAAAGGAAATCGTTGGAAAGAGGTAATGGGCAAGTCTTGGGAGGGTTCCTATCTTAAGACCGGACTGATGGCATACTATCTGGATCGTCTTGATAAAGAAGGCTGGCTGGATGCGGTGAGCCATTGGATCGCGGTTTCAGACTTTATGCGGGACAAGTTTATCGAGGCAGGAATTGCGCCTGAAAAGATCACTACTCTGAGGCATTGCTGGCAATTTGATCTTAACCAGCCTCAAAGTGAAGATGGAGATTATTATCTCTTTCTGGGGAGGTTGGTTCCAGAGAAGGGGATATGGATTCTGGTTGAGGTGTGGGAGCAATTGCGAAGGGAACTTGGCGAAGAGTGTCCGAGGTTGGTAATCGCGGGAACGGGTTCTGCAGAGAGAGAGCTTAAAAATCGGATTAAAGATAATTCCTCCATTGAGATGGTTGGCTTTGTATCGGGGCAGGCCAAGCGAAAGCTCATCAATGGGTCGCGTGCGGTTCTGGCTCCATCCGTATGGTGGGAGCCACTAGGTTTAATTGTTTACGATGGATATGAGTTTTTCAAGCCGGTGCTGGCAGCCCGCTCGGGTGGTCTTACTGAAACTGTTACCGAGGGAGTGACGGGCTATTTGCACGATCCTGATGATGTGGCCCAATTTTGCATCAATGTCCGGAAAATTGAGGAGATGGGAATCGACGGTCGCCGGACCATGGGGATGGCTGGGAGAAAATGGCTGGAAGAAAATGCAGACCCCGAGCGATGGAGGGTTAAGTTTACCGAAATTTTGTCAAAGGCCGGCGTGCCGGAGGTATTGCTCAACCCGAAAGAGAACGATGATCAAGGAAGTTGATTTGAAGTCAGAGGCATCCGGTTTGCGATCCCGGGAGATGCTTCTTCGGCTGGTGGAAGACCATGGGCCGGGTCTGGCTTTCTTAAGATTTGAACGGGCAGGATTGATTCAAAGCGAGACGAGCGATTGGGACGTTGCTTGTCGAGATCTGGATGAAAGTGGGTTTCTATCGGAAAAGACGTTGGGGAACCCCTTGCTCAGAGTGCGTCATCAATATGTGGAGCAGAGGTATTTTGAGTGGGGGCAATTAGACCTTCTTCCGGTATTCGAGTGGAATGGACGTTCTTATCTTGAGAAGGATCGGTTTTGGGAACGAGTAAGAGATGCAGAGGACGGGATCCCTAGGCCTTGTTTGGCGCACGACGCGGTCATCGCCTGGTTGACGGGTGCTCTTTGGGGCGCGAGATATAATTCCAAGTATGATCCGTTATTAAGATCAGCGTTTGAAGAGGATCGGCCGGAGATGGAGTATGTTCTCACCCAGGCTTTCGGAAAGAAATTGTCGGCGGGCTTGCTGTTGCTTTTAGAGAATGAGAATCCGGGGGCTATTGTCGATGTGGTTGGGAGCTTAAGGCGTTCTTTGACCTGGAGGGCATTGTTTTCCCAGGGAGGGACAGCTGCCGGTAGGTGGGTCAGTCATTGGATGGTCGAACTTCGAAATCATCTTCGTCCACCGTTCCCCTGGATTGCGTTCCTGGGGCCTGACGGGAGTGGAAAATCTTCGGTAATTCAGGGGGTGAAGGATCATTTTCGCTTTTCGAGAATCGGAATTGTTTCGGTGCATTGGCGGCCGAGGGTGAGAGCCGGCCTGGGAGGGGGAAAGGGCGAAGTGGTCACGGATCCGCATGGGATTCCGCCAAGAGGAAAAATTTTGTCCATTGCGGCCTTGGTTTTGTTGCTGGTTAGATGGTGGGCGGGGTTGTTGCTGAGGGTCCTCCACGTGAGAGCTACGAAGTCCATGATGATCTCAGACCGTTATTACCATGATCTGATTGTCGACCCCCGGCACTATCGATATGGAGGTCCTATGTGGCTCGCCAAGTGGATTTTTCGGCTGATTCCCTCCCCTGCTAAAACAATCATTTTACTGACCGATGCGGAAACCATTCTTGCTCGAAAAGCGGAGGTGTCTCCTGACGAATTGGAGAGACAGCTTGAGGAATATCGAAATTTGTCCGAAGAGCTTGGAGCTGAAAAGGCGGATATTGTAAATGTGGGAAGTTCCTTGGAGGAGGTGGTCCAAGACGCTTGTACTTTGGTGAAGGAAGTCTTACAAAGAAGTTCATGAGTGGGGAGGCGTCATTCCGGGTAGCTCACTACATGCCTGGTTACCCGGCAGGGGATGGAACGACAACTTTCTGTCGTGGTCTTTCGCGAGCGATGAACCGATTGGAGCCAGGGAGCTGTGTAATTATTACCAGACGTGCCGATGCCGCGGAACGAGCTGAAGCCGAAGACGAGTTGTTGGTCTATCGCCGTGCGTCCCGAAATCCTTTTGCCTTGCCCTTGCATCTTGAACGTGATTTGCGGGAGAATCGTCATGGAATAGATGGCGTGGTTTTGCACGGTGTTTACAATCCACCGAACGTGGGGATGAGTCGTTTGCTGTGTCGGTTGGGGATTCCGTATATCTTCCTGCCTCATGATCCCTACCCTCCGGCCCTTCAGAACCATCATCGATTCCGCAAGCTTGTGTATTGGAAGCTTTTTGAAGAACGAATGATCAAGCGGGCGGCTGCGGTGCAACTTCTGGATGAGGGGCATGAAGGATTTCTTAGGAATTTGGGATGTCAGGTACCTATTTTTAGTCATCCAAATGGCTGCGAATCCGAGACTCTGAAACTGCTGGAGGTTGAGCCGCATGTTCCGGGGTCACGTAAGATTCCCCAGCTCCATTATCTAGGTCGGATGGACCGGAATCACAAAGGCCTAGATTTGCTCATCGAGGCTTTTTCGAAAGTAGTCGGCGAGCACTCGGCAAAGCTTTGTCTCACTGGAAATGATTGGTTTGATCGAGAAGGCTTGGAAAAACAGGCTGCAGACTTGGGCATCTCGAATCAGGTGGAGTTTCGAGGAAGGCGTCCCGAGCCCTCGATCCAGTTGCAAGCTGATTCGGATTTGTGTGTCCTTACTTCTCGTTTCGATGGATTTGGGCTTACGATTGTCGAAGCGATGTTGGCAGGTCGTCCGGTAGTGGTTTCAAGAGCTGCGGGAGTGGCTGGGCATGTCGAAAAATCTCGGGGAGGATGGGTCGTGGAGCCCACGGTTGCGGGGATTGTCAGAGGGATGAACGAAGCCCTTGAGGCTCGAGATCAATGGCCGGAGATGGGAGAGAGAAATCGAGAGTATGTCCTGAATTTTCTAACTTGGGAGCAAGTGGCCAAGGCGACTCTTGCAAGCTATCGAAGGTTTTTTGAGCCGAAATGAAGATCCACAAGGAAGGATGGGTCATTCAGGCCTTCTTAAAGACCGGTTCGAATTTCGGAAAGGATGAGGTCGCGAATGATTCCCACTCATCTGATTGCGCTTGCGGTTCAAATACTTCTTCTTAATCCTCTTTCAATGAACTCATCTGGCGATCAAATCAGTGTTTCGACTCCAGGGCATCCCAGATTGGCCGACTTTGCAAGTCAGCCGGGTTCGGCGCGGTGGATGACTCTGTCTGCGGGTTTTGTGTTACTGCTTATGTATACGCTCTATCCAGCGTATCCAACGACCGGAGGGCTGACTCTGGCGGGGTGGACCTGGGATGCTTGTAACGACGTCAATGGATTTTTGCATGGTCGTTTCATCCCTATCGCGTTTTGCGTCATGATCTGGATTGCCTGGAAGAATACGAGGCAAGAGGCAATTTCTCCGTCGCATTGGGGCTTGGTCGCTTTAGCCTTTGGATTATTGCTCTACGTGGTGTCAATCCGCACGATTCAGCCTCGTCTTGCGCTCATTGGGGTGCCGTTCGTGATTATTGGAATCACTCATTATTGTTTTGGATGGAAGATTACCAAAGCGGTGATTTTTCCGGCCTTTTTCTTTTGGTTTACAATTCCGGTTCCCGGGTTGGAGACCCTGCTTACCGGAAGACTTCAGATCTTGATTACGAAGTTGTGTTACCATGCCGGAATGTTGATAGGGATGGATTTGACCTTGTCGGGATCGACAGTGTCGGTCAAGGGAACCGATCTGGAGATTGCGGCCGGGTGTAGTGGAATTCGTTCGTTGATGGCGCTGGTGATGATCGCGGCTGTTTACGCTAATTATACGCAAAAGACTCTCTGGAAGAAGGCAGTTCTCTTTGCCTCCTCCCTGCCGCTGGCGATTATTGGCAATTTCGGAAGAATTTTCACCATCTTGATTCTTGCGCA
>JAQWZU010000160.1 GCA_029253285.1 Akkermansiaceae bacterium
CGGTGTCCGGTTTCTGCGGAGCAGATACACTCCTTACGGTTGAGGACGCCCTCCATGAAATTCGACTGGTGACCAGCGCCCGGATGGTAGCCTTTCCATTCACCTGGGTTGAATGAAAAGTTCGATCCTTTTTTGTTCCCATCGCTGGTGGCAAGCCATTCAGGATTGGATGCCTGGATTCTTCCGCGGGTCACGTAGACCCAGCCGTTTTCGCCGATCCATTTGGTGCCCATGGTGTTCTTTGTAGAAACCACGACTTCGATGTCGTCGGGATACTGGGAAACAAAGGTGTAATCCCGTGGTGAATTGTAGACTTTCATCAGGTCATCAACGTATTCAAAATCTTTGGCTTCGACGCTCAATGGACCCGCTTTGTCCGCGCCGAGTCCCCAGTGAGCGATATCGTTGTGGTGACCGATCCAGTCCATTAACTGGCCGCCGCCGTAGCTGAGATGCCAGCGCCAGTTCCAGTGATAGCGTGCCTCCATAAACGGAAGTTTTTCGCTGGGCCCACACCACATGTCGTAGTCGAGTCCTTTGGGTGGAGACTTAATCGTGGTATCACCTGCGGGCTTGTCTTTTCCTCTGGGCAAGCCGACTTCGACCTTGGTGAGCTTTCCGAGGTGACCATTGCGGACAATCTCCACGGCATGACGAAAGCGTTTGTCGGAGCGCTGCTGTGAACCAACCTGAAAAATGAGCTTTCTCTTGGAGACTTCGCGGTGCAGGTGATAGCCCTCGGCAAACAGGTGGGTGATTGGCTTTTCACAATAAATGTCGAGGTCATTCTTGGCCGCCTCCATGCAGACCATGGCGTGCCAGTGGTCGGGAGTGGCACACATGATCGCATCCAAATCTTCATTGGCGATCATCTCGCGGTAATCGGCGTAGCCTTTCGCGCCAGATTTTGCGCCGCCTTTTTTGGCGTTCGCGCCGTTGAGAAGTCTCAAACCTTCCTTGAGTCCCTGTTGTCGACCGCCGTTAGGTGCTTTGTAGTCGTCGTGTAAGTCACAGACTGCAATGCCTTGGGCCTTCTTGTGATTCATCAGGGCAGTCATCACACCGCGTCCGCGGTTACCCATGCCGACGAATCCCATGTTGATCCGGTTACTGGGCGCGTCTTTGCCCAGGACTCTTGATGGGATAATCGTCGGGAAGGCGATAGCGGCGCCTGCTCCAGCGATAAACTTACGACGTGAGGTATGGTTTTTCTGACTCATAGTTTTTTTGATTGAGTGGGTTAAAGAAGGTTGGTGAGAAAGCGACTGTTGGGCATTTTCTTTCGGTAGGGAAAGCCCCCGATCAGCACCATATCCTACCGGGGATTGGAGCACGTTCTGTCGGTTGCGCGAGGATTTCCTTCACGAACTGACTCCCAGGAATTTGCTTTTGGCGGGAAGGTCGCGGAAACCCACGGTTTGGTGGAATCCATGGGGGCGAGGGGGTGATGACAGCAACGGTGGACACGCTCCGGGGGAGCGGCCCGTGCTACGTGGTCTCGCTCTGGTGGGAGAAGACTGCTTCCGGCTCGGTTATCGGCGGCGGCGGAGAGCGCCGAGAAGGGCGATGCCCGCGAGCAGGCTGGTAGCTGGCTCGGGAACCGCGCCGATGGCGAAGACTAGGTCGAAGTTCCGGTCTTGCCAGAGATCCTGGTTTGGTCGAAAGCGAACGAGATCCCCCGGCGAGAAGGTGGTATTGGATAGTTCGTTATTGATATCGAGATGGAGGTCGATATCGATGCCAGTCAGGGCAAAGGCATAGTTGCCCGCATCAAGGTTAAGCGGTGCATCCAAAGTGACGGTGAGATAGTCGCCGGAGGCGATGGCCGGGAGCGTCTCGGTTTGGTTGTAAAGTGTCGCGCCGGTGGGAAGTTGGCCGGTGTTCTGGATGTCGTCCGGCGTTCCACTCAGGTTGTAGAAGTCCAGTGCCACGCTGCCCGAGCTGTCAGCAAAGGTGGCGGCGGCTTCGTCGATGCGAAAAGTTACCGAGGTGATTGTCGACGCCGAGGGTAGGATGAAGGTTTCACCTTTAGTGACCCAGTTGCCGGCTCCCAGGCGTGTGGTTCCGTCGCCTTCTCCGGTTTCGGCCACACTGGGGTTGGAGAACAAGGCATCGTTAGGCAGACCGCCGACGATCGAGATGGCCGCATTCATCGGAAGGGGGGAGAGAGCAGTACCCACAATGGCAAGACCAATCAATTTCATGTGTTAGCTTTGAGTTTATTGGGCTGTCACAATCAAGAGAAACTTGCAGCTGGGATTTTTTTTAAAAAAGGCCGTCAAAGGCATGTCTATGCGGTGTTTATGGGGGAGAAAAGGAGAGCCAGAAGCTTCTTCATGCCTCTTCCTATTATCCCCTTCAGGCGCGAGTCACCTATGTGCCACCGAAGCCGAACTGGGTGCAGAAAAAGCCAAATCAAAGAAATAAAACAGAAATCGAGCTGCCGGAGCGCAACCACAGGGCCCGGTGAGAGTTTCATTCTGAAAGAGCTACCTATGAAGAAACAAACCATCTTAGCAATCACCTACACTCTTGTTGGGATGTTCCCCGCGACCTCAGTTGCCGACGAGGTGCTGCCCGCACTCACAAAACAAGTTCTGGCCAAACTTCCCCAAGTCGATCGTAACGGTGACGGCAAATTGACCGGGCGCGAGTGGGCGGTCGTGGAAAAGGGGCTTCTGCGAAAATATCCCGATGCGGATGCCGATGGAGACGGCACCCTGTCTCGAGCTGAGCAGGTTGAACTCGTCAAAAAACTGGGTGGCGCCGACACTCCCAAGACTCCGACGCCACAGCCCTCTGCCGCGACACCGCAGCAACTGGCTCAATTTTCAAAACGGTTTCCGGAATCCGATGCCGATGGCGACGGCAAGCTCAGCGAAAAAGAGGCCGCCGCGTATCGCAAAGCGTTGCGAAAAAGTCGCGGTCAGGTTGCTGGCAAAAAAGGCACCTTCGTCCCCGATCCCGGTTGGAAGGAAGAGAAGTTTCCTGAGCATGCAGTTTGTTACCTGACTCCCGGGCAGTTGATGAAGCAGTTTGGTGGGGACTTTCCCGATCTGCCGAAGTCAGCGGATGGCGTGCTGAGGGTCGTTGGGACCGGGCACAGTTTCATGAAGCCTGGTTACAGCACCTTACCCGCCATTTGTGAGGCGGCCGGTTTCACCCAGCCTCTCCACACCCATACGGGCGGCGGCATGACGGGAAGCGTCCGCTATAAGTGGGAGCAGGAAAACGGGATCTTCGGCTTCGACAATAAGCCGAAACCCAAATTGCTGCCGGCGATCGCAAATGCCGGTTGGGATGCGATGTTGTGGGGGCCTTACGATCAGGATCAGCCGGAATATTACCGATGTTGGATTGATTACTGCCTGAAGTACAACCCGGACATGAAGTTCTACCTGTCGGACGCCTGGATCCGGCTCTGGCCCTTCATGGGTGGCAAGCCACCCGAAGATGAGTCGGAGTATACCCCTGAACTGCTCACCAAGCTGGAATCCGAAAAGCACGAATTATTCAAGGGGTTCGTTACCAAGATGCAGGCGGAATACCCTGGAAAAATCTTTATCATCCCAACCTCTCTGGCGGTGACCAAGGCGGCGGTTCTGCAGGTGAAAGGGAAGCTGCCCGGCGTCGAAAGCCTGCACAAATTAGTCACCGGCAAAGAACGCTCCATCTGGAGAGATCACCGAGGCCATCTCGGGACCGGGTTTGATCGACTGGAGGGCTATGTCTTCTATTCGACTCTTTACAAAAAGTCTCCGGAACTGATTAAAAACGAAATCAATTTACCGGGAAACAAACAGGGTTACCCCTCGACAGAACTGGATCGAGTGTTTCGTGAAATCGCCTGGCAGGCCGTGATCGAGAATCCGCTCAGCGGAGTGGTGGATAGCGATGGAGATGGACTTGGGGATTAAGGCCCACTCAAGACTCAGGAAACTATCAGGAAATTTCTTTTGGCGGAAAGGTCGGGGAAACCCGTGTTTGAAGGGACCCATGGGGGAGAAAGGACGTTGACGTCTCAGGCTAGGTGCGGTAGGCAGGTCCCATCATGAAAACCCCTACTATTTTTCTTTTGCTCGTGGCCCTCGGGTCTTTTCTGCTGACTTCCTGCGGTGAGAAGAGGGAACAAGCCTCGGATAAGGGTGGGGTTAAGAAAGAGGATGCCACGGGTGGCGAGAAAGAGGCTGGGCAGAAAGAGGCTGCTGCGGAGAAGGCTGCGATTGAGGCCTTCGCGAAACAGATAGCGGATCTTGGCATCGTCGAGGACATGAATACTTTAGAGGAACTGGAGGCTAATGCGGAAGAGAATCCGGCTCCGCTTTTTGAAGCCATGGATACTCTCGTTGAGAAGTTCGGGGAGGTAAATACCGACGGGCTGCCTGCGGATCTTGAGGTGGGTTTTGAGACCATGAAGTCGGGATTTAGTGACTTGGCGGAGCACTGCAGGGCCATACCCATGCCGCTCAAGGTCCTGAAGGGCGGAGAAGCCGCAATCATGGCATGGGTCACGGAGAAAATGACTGCTAATCCGGAATTCTTGGGCAAATTCGAGGTGGAGATGGGTGCTTGGGAAAAGAAAGTGGAAGAGCTGGGGAGCAAGCTGGAGGAAATGGACGGCTCCGTATTCGAGAAGTACGACATCGAGCTCGAATAGTCAGTGGGGAGATTATCTTCCAGGCAAGCGCAGGGAACCCGGAGGATTCGGGTTGCCCTGAGCCTCGTTCTGCAATCTCGTTTGGTGCATGTGCCTGAACTGCAGCGCGGCATGCATTTTGGCGGTGCACGGGAAAAGGTGGCCGGGAAGCGAGGAATTTCAGTGGCCCCGTGCATGCCTGTTTCCCTTTTTTTGCCGCTACTGCTGGGAATTTTTTGCGGAAAGGTCGCGGAAACCGGGGCTTGGCGTGATATATGGGAGAGAAAGAAATCTTTCCCGATGATTGTTCCGGAGTTTCTATTAAGAAGAAAGCCCAACTCTTGAAGGCCTTGGGCCCGGTGACACCTCGGGTCTTCCTCCGTTGTTCGTGGCGAGCAGGAAGTGGGTATGGCGGTCGTCTGGCATGACCTGTTGCCCTCGAGAGTCATGAGGCAGCTTTGCCTCCCTCAGGGAGCAGGAACAAAAGCGCCGGCACACTCCACCTTCATCAAAAGGGACCCATCCTCCTGAATCTCAAATATATTACCCCACTGACCGAAGCGCGTGATCTGACCTTCCTTGTCGGCAACCTGCCACGTCCCGTTGGCGATCAGGAGTGAGTCGGTCACCTTCCGCATCCGCAGCGTTTTTGCGGACAGAGTTCCCGGGGTGTAGTCATCCGCGGAGAAGGACGTTGAAATCGCTTCTTCGATGGCGGCTCTCCCGTGCAGGGCCTCGTTTTGGCGAGAGACGATCTGGATGCCGTCTGACGTGAAGGTGCTCGCAATTAAGGCCGCATCGCCGGTAGTGGCACCCTTCGTGTAGTTCGTGATAATCCGGTTCATGGCCTCCTCGAATTTCGCGGCATTGCCATAGTCCGTGACATCGGGGGTCGGAACTCTCTCGACGGAAGCGAAATCAATTGGGGCGGCGAGGGAGGACTCCGTGACGTGGGCGGATTCCATCAGGATTTCGATGCCGTCTTCCGTGTTCCGCTCGATACTTGTCCACTTGCCGTTGAACCGGCCCTCGCCGGCTACGGTGAACGTGCCGTGGGCCATAATGATTCCTCCCTCAAGTTCCACCATGCTGCTGATTTTGGAGCTCAGCAGGTTGTCCGGCGAAGTTTTAAATTTCCTAAAGCCCTCCTTGAAGGAGGCTGCGATGGCCTTTCGCCCCACGCTGGGGAGCTGACCATCATTGCTGACCACCCGGACACTGTCCTCGGCGAAGAGCATGGAAAGGCTCTCGGCATCTCCGGCGTTCCAGAGATCAAGAAACTTGTTTGTGGAGGCGTCGAACTTTTCCTTGCTTGATGGCGTGGTGGTCACCTTCTGCTCCTCTCCGCAGGACAGGAGGCAGGCGGCAAGGATCGGGGAGAGGCTACGGAAACACATTTTTTTAAGCGTATTCATACTTGACGGTGTACATGTTAGAGAGAGGAAAGCAAGGCAGAAGAGCGGGCAAAGGGGAGTGCTGCTGGGAAATTTCTTTTGGCGTGAGGGTCTTGAAGTTACCTTTGGACCGAAGCCGATGGGGGAGAGAGGGGGTAGATAAACCCAGTAAGGAAGAGTATTATTACCAGTGTTTCCACTAAATTATCATGATTTTCCTACGTGATTCTTCCCAAGTGTTAGATTTGGGATAGTGCCAGTATTAAGAAGGGGAAACTTATCAAAAATGAAAAGATAAATCCTAGGATGGAAAAAATTCTTTTGCGCTTTTTTTGAATCAACCCAGCAATCCCAAGGCCAAGCGAAATCAGCAAAATGAATATTGTCAAAATAAGGCCAAGACCCAGCAACATAACTGCTTTTGATGTCTGATCGACTCCCCCAGGTGTATTCATTTCCATATACCCGAGAGCCCCGCAAAGGAGAAAGAACGATAGCCCGCCCACGATAGCTGTCACAAATGATGCAATACCTAGCTTGGAGTGTCCTTCTCGTGGAAGAGCGGGGGGATTGATAGACATCGATGGTTGGTAAGGGTTGTTGTTTGTATCCATCTTCTGTATTTCAAATAATTAGCCTTTCACTCACTTGGGGCCACTACAATATGCCAGGGAGATTATAGTAGGAAGTGGATGATACCTCATCACGCATCTCATGCGTTGACTCAATCTTCTTTGTGTCACTCATAATACAGCCCAATGGTGCTGAAGGTTGGTTTTTGGTTGCTAGGAAATTGCTTCTAGCGGGAGGATCTCGGAAACCGGGGTTTGGCGGAACCCATGGGGGAGAAAGGGAGTTGACCAAGGTCCTCGATGCTTGGTGGAAGTCCCAGCATATTTAGCTTATTGATGTGGCACTGTAGCTTTACAGATCTGCTGCACCAAAGAAAAGCGGCAGCTCCGCTTTCCGTAATCCCAAATAAGCTCCTAACCAATGAGTGGTCTAATCACCTCGCCACCGAATTGTGAGAGCTGTTTATGGCGCCCTGCGTGGTAGTAGGTGAGCTTATTGTCATCCAGGCCGAGGAGGTGGAGAATGGTGCAGTGGACGTCGCGAATGTGGTGGACACAGTCAATGGCTTCTGCGCCGATTTCATCGGTGGCCCCGATCGTGTGTCCGGCTTTCGTCCCACCGCCAGCAAACCACATAGCCATAGCGTTGGCATTGTGATCGCGGCCATAGCTTAACCCGCCCCGCATTCCGTTGTCGGGGGTGCGGCCAAATTCGCCGCACCAAACGACGAGAGTGTCCTCTAGCATGCCGCGTTGCTTAAGATCTTTAAGTAACGCAGCGATCGGTTTATCGACTGATCGAATGAGGGAGCCATGGGCACGTGCAATATAGTCATGACTATCCCAATTCCCGGCGTAGGCTTGCACGAAGCGAACCCCTTTTTCTACGAGTCGGCGGGCTAAGAGGCATTTTCGCCCGAAAGCATCAGTGTCTTTCTGGCCAACGCCGTATTCTTCGAGAGTGGATTCCTGCTCGCCTTTGAGGTCAAGGAGCTCCGGGACCTCCGTTTGCATACGGTAAGATAATTCGTAGGATGCCATCCGAGCGCTGAGCTCGCTTCGATCGTGATGTCTTGCAAGGTGGTCTTGGTTGAGTTTAGCGAGGAGATCAAGGTTTTGGCGTTGGCGTTGGCGTGAGGTCCCTGTGGGAGGGTTAAGATCGAGAATAGGGCTGCCTTTGGGACGGAGTGGAGTCCCTTGAAAGTCAGCCGGGAGGAAGCCATTGGACCAATTACCGGCTCCTCCTTGTGGGTAAGAGGTGCGCGGAAGCACAACAAACCCAGGAAGATTCTGATTTTCGCTCCCGAGCCCATAAGTGACCCACGAGCCAATTCCTGGATCGCCGCCAAAGCGATTGCCAGTATTGAGCTGGTAGCATGCGGTTGGGTGGTTCACAGAGTCTACTTTTGCTCCGCGATAGAAGCAGATGTCATCGACTTGGTTTTTAAGATGCACCCACTCCGACGAAATATCGGCTCCGCTTTGCCCGGCTTTTTCGAATTCAAAGGGACTTTTGACAAAGTATCGTTGTCCGGAAGACATCGCACTTTCTCTCTCGCCTTGGCGATTGAATTTTTGGAGGTGACGTTTGGTGAGTTCGGGTTTGGGATCGAAAGTGTCGATGTGTGAAGGACCTCCTTCCATCATGAGGAAGATACAACGCTTCGCCTTGGCCGGATGGTGGATCGTCTTTGATCCAGCACCTTGAAGCAGGGAGGAAAAGGCAATCGAACCAAGCCCGGCTCCAAGTCCATATAGAGCCTCCCGCCGGGTTGGGTTCGCATGAAAGTGATGACTCATAGTTTTAGTCGAGGTAGGCAAATTCGTTTGAGTTAAAAATGACCAAACAGAGGTGGGAAAGTCCCCGAATACGAGCATTGCACTGGCTGCGATCGAGATCGGCTTTATATAATTTAGAAACCGGAAGGAATTCTTTGAAGGTGTAAAATTCCCCGGTTTTTTCTGCGCGCACAGTCCGCATGATGGAGTTGGGAAGTGGGGAGGTTTTTGGAGAGAGCGTTGATTCATCCGAGGTGGCTGTTCGCCATGCCTCAAGGAAGATTAAAGTTTCCTTGGGAGTAGGTGCACGGCCAAGAGCGAGTTGAAAGGCACGCTTGATAACTTGTTTGTCGTCTTGAGTTTCCTTTGCAAGACGATAAGCGAAAGCGAGGGCTCGATCGTGCATTTCTTGCGAATTGATAAGGGTAAGGGCTTGTGGGGCTACCGTGGAAGTTTCGCGAATTTCGCAGGAGTTGGTTGAGCCGGGCTGGTTGAAGGTCTCAAAAAAAGGATCGCGGAGGCCTCGAAGTTTTTCGGCATAAAGACTCCGCCGGTTTCGTTGTTCGGGAATGGGATCGGGTTCGTAGACCGAGGCGGATCCACCCATGATCTGGAGGGGTTGCCGGGCGACTTCGAGGTTTATGTCGGGTCGAGCGGAAAGGCCTCCAATCTCGCGATTGAGTTCGCCACTCGCAATCAGCATAGCGTCCCGGAGTTCTTCGGCGGTAAGGCGTCTGGGCTTGAAAGTTGAGTAGAGGGCCTGCGAAGGATCTAGTTTTGTGACGAGGTCGGGGGAAGGGTGGTGTGAGCTGCGTTGATAGGCGGCTGATGAGATTATAAGGTGGTTCAGCTTTTTGATGGACCAACCGTTGTCGATGAACCAGAGAGAGAGGTAATCGAGTAGTTCGGGATGAGTGGGAATCGCGCCAGTCCCCCCAAAGTTGTTTGGATTCCCGGCGATTGCTTTGCCGAAGTGCCACGACCAGACGCGGTTAACGATGACGCGCGCGGTGAGTGGGTTGTCCGCATCGACAATCCAGTTGGCTAGCGCGAGGCGTCTCTTGCCCTTTCCATCCGGGAAACGAGCGGGTTTCATTTTCCCAAGTGATTCAGCAGCGCTGAGTGCACCGGGTTTTACCGAGTCTCCGGGGGAGTAAACACTTCCTCCAGTGAGGATAGTATCTTTCTCAATATAGCCGGGACCATCCCAGGGTTTGGCGACGGGTTCAATGAGGCCTGAGATGTTTTTTTTCTTAACAGTCTTGCCTGTAAAAACGCCATGGGTGCGGGGTTTTGTTCGGTCGGCCTCGATCTTATGACGCGATATGTTTTTGAGGATGCGGGCATTGGAAGCTTCGTCTCCAGGATCGAGCCCGTTATTGCCGATCTTCGCATCGCCAGTTTCGTTTTTACGATTGGCCTGCATTTTCTTTTCAAGTGCTGAGCGTTGCCTCTCGTAGCCATTGATTTTTGTCTTCACCAAATTGTGTGATGACTCAAAATGATTGAGGTTTTCGCTTTTCAGGAAAGCGACCTCGTGTTCTGCAAACTGAGTGGTCGAGAAAATCGCCATCATGCGATAGTAGTCTCGGGTGGGAACAGGGTCGAATTTATGGTCGTGGCATTTCGCGCATTGCATCGGGTGAGCCAGGAAGGTCTGGCCGACCGAATCTGTGATGTCATCGAGCCAAAATTGTCGAGTCTCTTTGAAAACTGACATCGCAGTTTGTTCCCATGGTCCCATGCGGAGGAAACCAGTAGCAATGAGTGATTCAGGAGAGCGTGACGAAATTTCGTCACCAGCTATTTGTTCGCGAACAAATTGGGGATAGGGTTTGTCGTTGTTGAAAGCTCGCACCACGTAATCACGGTAACGCCAGGCGTGGGGGCGGTAGTAATCGTTGGCGAAGCCAGCTGAGTCCGCGTAGCGAGAGACATCAAGCCAGTGTTGGGCAAAGTGCTCTCCGTAATGAGGAGTAGCCATTAGGCGAGTGGCGTATTCGCTGGCACCTTTGAAACTTTCGAGATCTTTGGGTGAAGGGGGAAGTCCGGTGAGGCCAAATGAGAGACGTCGAGCCAATTCACGAGAGTCGGCGGGGGGCGCAGGTGTGAGGTTTGCCTTTGCGAGTTTTTTTGAAATGAGGTGATCGATGGGATGCCTGTTCTTTGGAATCGTGATTTCTTTAAGAGGGCGATAAGACCAGAGTTTTTTCGATTCGTATCGGCGGTTTTGCCAATCTTCATTGAGGGCCTTGGAGGTGGTTACTTTTTCACCCTCCGCGAATTGTTTTTGGATCTGGGATACGCGTTCATCATTCGGCCAGGGTGCTCCGGCTTTGATCCAATCACGGATGATCCAAGTGTCCTCCTCGGAGAGTTTGTCGGCTTCCTTGGGTGGCATTTCGTAGTCCTCCACGGTCCGGGTAGTGACAAGATAAAGTTGGCTTTTTGAGGGATCACCGGGGACGAGAACTTTCGCTCCAAATTCATCTCCCCCTTTGAGGAGAGCTGCGCGATTTCGCATGTCTAAGCCGCCTTTGATCTTCTTGCCTTCTTCACCATGGCAAGCCATGCAGCGTGAGGAAAAGAGAGGTTTGACTTTGAGAGCAAACAGCCTCTCACCTTCAGCCGATTCAGCAGCCAAGTGAAAGTTGGTTAATAAAAGAAAAATTGGAAAAAAAGGTTTCAACGGTAATCGAGCGCTAGGAGATGTTTAGGAGTTTCTTTGTGATACGAAAAGATACTGAACTTCATCATCCGAAATTTCATTCTGTAAGGTCTTGTTGGACGTCGGAGTGATTAGAAAGTGTGATTGGTAAGCGCTCACATAAATCGAACATATTTCTGTTTGCAGAAGTGCAGCCAAAATAGCCATGTTATTCCGGTTTTCCTTTTAAATATTACATTCTTGGATGTCCTTTGTCTTGCAAAATGGGAGCAATACTGTGTATAAAAACAGCATGATGCGCCTTGAGGAGAGAGAATTTTTTCAATCGCTGGCTGACGGAGATCAATTTCTAAAGCTTTTTGATCTCATTCCTGAGGTCTCGTTTTTTGTCAAAGACCGTGGGGGATTTTTTCAAACGCTTAGTCTACGTAAGCACGAACATTGTGGGGTGAAATCAGAGGCAGATGCGGTTGGTAAGACTGACCATGATTTCTTTTCCAAGCCTCGGGCCGACGCTTATAGAGATGATGATTTAATGGTGATGGCTACTGGAAAGCCTTTGGTCAATCGGATCGAAGCCTCTCCTGAGATCTTTAAATCTCCACGCTTGGTTGCAACGAGTAAGATTCCACTGCGAGACAAGAGAGGGAAGATTGTTGGTATCGCTGGTTTTTCGCGTCCTCTCTCGGAGGTCGGAGGAGAAGGGGATTTCAACTGTCGTTTCGAGAAGGTGGTCGAAGAAATCCATAGGAATTTTGCCCATTCAATAAGCTCTAAAAAACTGGCGGAAATAGCCGGATTTTCGGTGAGTCAATTCGAGAGACGCTTTGCAAAGTCATTTGGAACATCTCCAAGACAGTATATCCTCCGTATTCGTATCGAAGCGGCAGCTCATAGTCTTGCCTCTTCGTCTCAAACAATCTCTGAGATTGCGTTGGCGTGTGGCTTTCATGACCATGCCCACCTTAGCCGAACATTCCGAAAGAT
>JAQWZU010000062.1 GCA_029253285.1 Akkermansiaceae bacterium
AGCATATCGTCTTTTAAAGACGGCCCCCAGGATCGTCCGTCACGAGAATTCACCGACCTTCCATCGATCAAAAGCTTGCCCGGCTGGGGGGATCTGGGTAGAACCCGTCCCGTTACGCGTCCATAGCTCAACTGGATAGAGCAACGCACTTCTAATGCGTAGGTTGCAGGTTCAAGTCCTGCTGGACGTGCCACTCCTCTTTTTCGCTCATGTTTATCGTCTTTGAAGGGATCGACGGCACCGGCAAGTCGACCCAGGTCAATCTCCTGGCAGATGCCCTCCGCCAGCAAGGACGCGAGGTCGTCACCTCCAAAGAACCGACCGACGGTCCCCACGGAACCCGTCTCAGGCAGTCAGCCGACACGGGACGACTTTCCCCACAGGAAGAGCTCGATCTCTTCCACTTGGATCGCAAAGAACACATCGCCAGCCTCATCAAACCCTCACTTGAGCGCGGAGCAGTTGTCATTCTCGACCGCTACTTTTTCTCAACTATGGCCTATCAGGGCGTGCGGGGATTCGATCCCCTCGAAATCCGCCGAATCAACGAGGAATTCGCCCCTCTGCCCGATCACGTCTTTATTCTGGAACTCGATCTCGACACCGCCCTCGACCGCATCGGCGTGCGCGACGGCGAGGCTAACCAATTCGAGCAACGCGACTCACTGCAGAAATGCCACGAGGTATTCGCCGCGCTCGACGATGACTTCATTCATCGCGTTGACGCCGGACAGACTCCGGAGAAAGTCCACGAAGGAGTCTTATCTCACCTTTCCTAGCGGAATTGCTTGGTTTCCTCGGAATAATGGAAATCAGCTCCTGCCAATCGCTCCTTGAGGAGCTTTTCGTCCAAACCATGGGTTTTACAGAGATCCACCAGGGATTTGGCATGATTCCGCAGCTCTGTATTCACCAATCCAACCAAGAGATGCGGGTCCATTGTGGCAAAAGTCTTCAAGTTCATCGCTGGGCCTTCGATAAGGGCTAATTCGGTTGACAGCGAGAGCATTTTGAGACAACACACCCGCTCTTGCGGCGTCGGTAACGTCGCATCCCTAACTTTTAAGGGCATCCCATGAAAAAAGACATCCATCCAGACTACCACCCCGTCGTGTTTCAGGACATGACCAGTGGCCACCGTTACATCACCCGCTCGACCGCTAAATCAGATAAAACTGAGGAAATCGACGGCGTGGAGCACTTCATTATCTCCGTTGGCATGACCGCGGACTCGCACCCCTTCTTTACGGGTCAGAGCACCTTCGTTGATACCGAGGGCCGCATCGACAAGTTCCAGAAGCGCTTTGGTTCGGTTCGTCGCGCCAAGAAGCCCACTCGCGGCTAATCCCGGAGGAAGTTCAAAACATCTTTCCGACAAAGGCGGTCCTTCACGGGATCGCCTTTTTCATTTAAACACCAACCGTCATGGACGAAGCCGTCGAGCAACTCATTCCCGCCGTCGAGGAACAACTCACCTCTCCCGCCACGCCCTACGTCCGGGAAACCCTCGACCGTCTTCTCACCGAACCCGACATTGAGGAAGACGAAGCAAAAGCCATGATCGCCTTCTGCCTCGCCGATGAGATCGAATCCCTTGGGGCCGAAAAACGTGATTTCTTGGAGGACAGATACAAAACCCTCCTCGCCCTCCTACCCATCATGCCGGAGGGAAGGTAAGACGCCCAGTAGACCTGAGATTGACCCGCTTCTTCATTCGGAGAGAATCCCGGATCGTAATGACTTCAATAACGCCTTATCAATTCATCCGCGCCCGTTATGAAGACAACAGTCCCTGAAGCTTCTGATTGGCGGGAACTCCTCACCCAACGTGAGGGTCCGGAGCACTTCGTGATCGAAGGTCAAATCGCCGTCCAACGCCTCATCGACTCCGACTATGAAGTCGAACACGTTTTCAGGATTGGCGAAAACCTGAGTCGCGAAGAAGCCTCCTCTCTGCTGGGTTATCAATTCCATCGCGGCTATCTCGCCATTGCTCGAAAACCTCAAGCCGTCGAACTCTCCGACTTCTCATCCGGACCATTGGTAATTCTCCCCGAGATCGCCGACCCTGGAAACCTCGGCACGATCATCCGCAACACCACCGCTCTGGGAGGCTCGGGCGTCATCATTGGGAAAGGATGTTCCCCGTATAATGCAAAGGCGGTTCGAGCCTCTGCAGGCACTCTCTTCAAACTGCCCGTGAGACAGAGCGCAGATCTCCTCGCCGATCTTCAAGAGCTCGCAAATTCAAGAACCCTCATCGGCACCAGTCTTTCCGAGCGAGCAGTCCCCTTCACCGATCTCCCCCAACTTGAGAAACCCTGCACCCTCCTCTTCGGCCCTGAGGACTTCGGCCTTTCTGAAAAGATCGAATCCCTCTGCCACCATCTTACCTACCTTCCCATGGCCAACGGAGTCGACTCACTTAACGTCGCCGCTGCTTCCGCGATCTTTCTTCATCGAATTCAAGACCTCATTTCATAACCCCGCGATCACCTCCCTCACAATTCTTTCACTGTAGCTATTGATCTTCCAGTGCCCGGGGCACCATCCTTTGAGGAAGCGATGAAAGTCCGCCCAAGCATAGTGATAGAGACCCCGCCACTCCGCAATCAATTGATCCACCTGAACCTCACTACCTTTTGCCTGGAGAGCCCCGGATAGATTCTCAAAATAAATATCCAAAATTTCCTCTTCCCGGGCCTCGCTCTCTTCTTCGTCGAGACAACTTCCGACAAGATAGGCCACATCTTTCATTCCGCAGCCTCCACCGACATACTGAAAATCGACGGCGGCTACTTCCCCGCCATTTTCCGAAAAACAAAAGTTAGCCAACTTGGCGTCGCCGTGCACCAATGTTTGAAATTTCGCTTGGGTTAATTTGGCATCAATTGCCCCTGCGGCATT
>JAQWZU010000066.1 GCA_029253285.1 Akkermansiaceae bacterium
AGCGGCTTCGGCTTCACTCCGTTTTTGGTATGCAAATCAACCGGATAAAAGGCATTGGAAATCGCGTCCTCAAAAATTCGCCCCGAAGTGTAGTCATTCACCGTGATGATCGTCTCGCCCTCGATGCGGTAGCTCTCGCGAAAGCCCGCCTCGGGTTGTAAATGCATGAGTCGCTTTTTCTCTTTGCGGAGCTTCGCGAGCACCGACTTGCGTCCCGTCATATTTGCCTTCGTCACGGTGCGTGAGTTACTCGAATCCGCCCCATGCACGTAGAGTCGATGCAGTTGACGGCGCCCCGGATTGTTGGCCTCGCCCAACTGAAATAACATCGAACCCGGCTGGGTCTCTTCTTCGCGAAGGCGGGCGAATCCCATCATTCCCACCACCTCGGCCCCGCCGGTGCAGTCGATAATCTGTTTGCAAATCACCCGCCGGTGGGTCCCGAATCCCACACAATCGACCTGCCAACCGTCCGCCGTTTTTTCGACCGACGTCGGGAACTCGTGATACGCAATCGCGACCCCAGCCTGCTCGCATTTTTCCTCCGCGAGGATGGCGTAGAGAAACTGATTCACATAAACTTGATTCATCCAATGCCGCTGCGGAACCTTCGCAAAGTTCGGCAACTTCCCACCATCCAACTCCACCGCTTCCTTCACCAACTCCCAACCGATCCCTGCGATGACCTGCTTGCCCCAGGCATCAAAAAGACCGGGAAAAGAAACCCCTCCGGTCGTGGTCATCCCGCCAAGTTGCGCCCCGCGTTCCACGAGCAAAGTTTTCGCACCGTTCCGGCCCGCCTGGATCGCCGCGACATGTCCAGCCGTTCCGCCGCCCACAACGAGGACATCGACGTCGGTTTGAATCTCACCCTCCGCCGCCTGTGAAACCGTCTCCGCCGTCACCGATCCTGTGGAGGTAATCGACGCGCCAATCCCCGTCAGCCCTGTGGTTCCCAGCAGCGATTTCTGGAGAAAATTCCTACGGTCTGTTTGTTCATTCATCATATCTGTGCGCTGCAGGACAATACCAAGCTCGCTGGAAAGGTCACAACATTTGATCGCATAAAATTCTCCCCAGCAATCCCCGCGATGACCTCCTTGCCCCGGGCATCAAAAAGACCCGGAAAAGAAAAGCCACCCGGTCAAGTCAATCGCCATCGCCAATCCCCTTGCTCCCGGGAGAGAATTGCAAAGGAAGTCCCAACGGTCCGATTTTTCAGGAATAGCAGCTACTTTTTCTTGGCGGTGAGAGTCACGGAAGTCCCAGTGTAATCGACGATCATTTCAAAATTATTTTTGCCTGGAATTTCGAGATCTGTGTTTTCGAAACTACCTTTGATCGATTTGGCTTTTAGAATCGTCATGGGCTTCCCGGGCTTGATTCCGTCCAGCTTCGTCTTCATCGAAAGGGTTCCACCTAAGGTAACCTCGCCATCGATCTCCAACCCCTTACCTTCGATTAAAATGGTTCCCTTGTTGTTGACATCTCCCACGATCTGCCCGTGCCCGCCCAGCGTGGCACCCTCGGCAATATCGATCCAGCGCAGAGTGGAAACCGTTCCACCGTTCAACTTCAGTTGCCCACCTTGGGAAAGACGGATCTCATTGCGTCCGATCAAATTGATTTTTGATCCAAGCTTCAAAACCTGTTCGGCACCGGAAGAACTTCCGACAATCTCAAGCCCGAGGAATTCAAGATCGGTCTCAGCCCTTGCGACCGCCTTGGACTCTCCCTTGTTCTCAATCTTCGCAACCCATGAAAGTTGCGGAGCTCCGTCATCAGTGGTGTAAGTCACACCGGCATTGACGTATTGGTAGTCAGACCAATTATTGGCATCAGAAGTGAGTGCGCCACCTTCCCCCGACCAAGTGTGGTAAGTATTGGCAAATCCATGTGGCTCATCGACTCGCTCACCGAGAAGCAACGCTTTAAGTTCCGTGACGAGGTTTGGATTGGCCCCGGCAAGGTCTGTCTTCTCACCATGATCGGCATTGAGATCATAGAGCGCGAACTTTACCGGACCGGCTTTCTTTTTCCTGCCCCTCGCACTGCGAACAAGCTTGTCTTTACCTCGAATGATCGACTGCCCGTTGCCAGCTTCGTGGATGATGAACTCCCGCTGACGTTGAATCCCCTCGCCCGTTAAGGTCGGGGCGATGGACACTCCATCAATCCCAAGCGGCACTTCAGCTCCTGAGAGCTCACAGAAAGTTGGCAGCAAATCAGTCACATCGACGACCTGATCCGAACTGCTCCCCGCTTTGATTTTTTTAGGCCAGCGCATGATGAGTGGAACACGAATCCCCCCTTCATGAATGCTGCCTTTGTTTCCACGCAGTCCGCCATTGGCATCGTAGACCGTATTATTCGCTCCGCCCGGGCCTCCGTTGTCGGACTGGAAAATGACAAGGGTATTGTCGGCGACGGAATCGGACTTGTCGCCATCGCCATTCGGATCTTCGAGCGCAGCCAGGATATTCCCAAAGTGCGCATCGATCCGCGTCACCATGGCCGCCCACTGCTGGGCTTGCTTCGGGAGATCAGAGAAACCCTCATCGTCCTTGTAGGCCTCATTCCACTTGGGAAGCTTGCTGACTTCGGCGAAGGGAGCGTGCGGAATCTGCGCGGCAAAGAGCCCGAAAAAAGGCTTTCCGTTTTTGCGATAAGCCTTCGCATTGGCCCGCACAAAATCGAGAGCAGCAAAAGCGTAAGCATCGTCGCAGTATCCCGTCTTGGGATAATCCGGATGGCTTTGGTAGGCCGGAGACTCGGGATAGTCTTCCCTCCTCGCATACTTCGCCATCGAGTTTGGAATCAACTCCAACCCTCCTACTGCTCCCTTCTTCGCCGGAGCACTCCAAAGCGTGGGTTGGAAGAAAGTGTGCGCCCGCACGTGGTGGAGCTCGGTCAAAGCGAACTGATAACCATGCGAAGTCGGTAGGGTCTGAATATTCTCAATCTTCGGATCGACCATATCCTTGGAACCTCCATAGCCCCACTTGCCCCAGTAACCGGTGGTGTAGCCTGCGGAAAACAAGGCGTCGCCCATGAGAATATCGTCGGAACGCATCGCCTTCTTGGCATTGTTCGGATCATTGCGGTCCGCAAAGGTATGACCTTGGTGAAATCCCGACTGCTGGGACGACCGCGCCGGAGAACAAACATGACAACCGTAGCCTCTCCTGAAATTCACACCCTTCGCGGCGAGCCGATTGAGATTGGGCGTGCGGACATAGGGCAGGCCTTTCGCCTTGCGCTCCGCTTGTCCGTTGGGCCCGATCGACCCCCAGCCCATGTCATCGACGTAGAAGTAGAGAATATTCGGTCGCGGGGCGGGGTCTGCGGAATAGAGAGAAGAAATCCCGGCAATGCCGAGAATGAGGGTGAGGAAGAATTTCATGGTAGTTTTATTGAATGCGGATCCAATCAACCTCAATCGTCGTGCCTTTTGGTGCCGAGAAGGAAAGCTGCAATGATTTAATTGTTCCAGTCCACGATTCGCCGAGAGGAATCTCAATCGTCGTGAATTGATCGTTCTTGGGAAATCCTGCGGAGCCGAGAGCTTCGCCGTTCGCCACGACCTTCAATTCAGTCGCGCCGCTACTTCGCAGACGGAGAGCGAGTTTTCCTTTGTTCTTTCCAGCATCGATTTTCAATCCATCGCGGGAAATCGACCCACTTCCGGTGAGGAGATTGAAATCGAGAAAGCCCTGGCGTCCGGCGATATTGGTGAGGCCTCCATCAGATTCCCACCCCTCGGTCTGCCAGCCACCGCAATCGAATTCGAATTGCAGCTTTCCGTCGCCCGGGTCGCGGCCATTGAACTTTTCCCAGCGGTCGGACAGGCCGTCGCCATCTGAATCAGTACGCACTCTTTCATACTCGGCGTTCACTCCTTTGAAACGACCGTTGCCATTTTGCTCCAACTCGATCTTCGGCTCCTCGCCGGCTCCGAGGTCACCCTTGGCGACCCAGTCGTTGAGAATCTTCCGATGCGAAATAAGCGTATCCTGATACTCTGCCAACTTCGCAAGATTGTTCACCTGAGCCGGGTCCTTGACGATGTCGTAAAGCTCTTCGGCAGGACGTTCACCAAAATAGATCTCGACCAGCTTCGGCGACAGAGTTCCGGCGGCGTAGGCCTCACGCAGGGCATCGAGGAAGTCGCGACCATCGCGGTATTGCGGCTGAAGAAAGACCCGGTCCAGTTTGTAATTTTTGGTGTAACGATAGCGGTCGGTGCGGATCGTGCGAACGCGGTCGAT
>JAQWZU010000192.1 GCA_029253285.1 Akkermansiaceae bacterium
GTAACCCCGGCGACAGTCCCAATGGTATTACCTGCATTCGTGAGTCTGCTTGAACCACCCAAGTTAGCCGTTCGATCTATCGCACATGTGTCCGTGCCATCCGGATAGCCATTGCTCCCATCATCAACTCCGCTTTCCAACTTCCAATTGCCGGGAGTTGTCCAGAGTTGCTGGTGACCCTGTCCATCGGGACCATCAACGGACAAATCGTCCATCAGGAAGGTGAAATGTCCTCCCAGCGCGGTCTGGAAAATGAGAGCGCAAAGCGAGCACTTGATCGCGCGACTGATTGTCGAATTTTTGATTTTGGCTGTGGAATTCATCTCTTTATTTTCTGCTCACTGCGTCATCGAGTGAATTTGATTTTCATTTGAATAGGCCGAAAAAGCAAGCCCGACAATGATCGTAGCGTGACTCTGCCTCTATTTAAGTCACCTTAACTTTCTTGCGAAGATGCCCTTCCAAATCGGGAACGTCATCAAAGATCACAATCGCAAGTAGACGCCCTGATCGCCAAAGCCTGACACGAGAAAAATTCTTTCAAGGGCTTCGCCATCCACTCATGATGCACCTGATGTCGAAGGTATCCTCCATCGCTTTATCCGCTGTTCTTTGCGGGGCCTCCTTCGCGGCTCCCGAAAAAGCAACACCTCCTACCGCCGAACAACTTGAATTCTTCGAGAATAAAGTGCGGCCGCTTCTCGCCGACAAGTGCTATCGCTGCCACTCAGTCAAGGCCAAGGAAAAGGGCAAACTAAAAGCCGGCTTGTTTCTCGATTCGCTGGCCGGGCTTTTAAAAGGAGGTGATTCCGGATCGGCTCTGACTCCCGGCCATCCGGAAAAAAGTTTCCTCGTCGAAGCGGTCAACTACCGCAACGAAGACATGGAGATGCCGCCGAAGGGAAAACTGAAGGAGGAACAAATCAAAATCCTGACCGACTGGGTCAAAATGGGAGCTCCCTGGCCCGGCGCGGAATCCATTTCCGAAATCGCCCAAGCCCAACCCAAAGAAGCCTATGATTGGGATCGCTTTCGCCGGGAGCATTGGTCGTTCAAACCGATCGCCAAAGTCGCTCCTCCGCAGATCACAAACAACACGTGGGCACGCTCTCCCATCGATCATTTCACTCTCGCGAAACTCGACGCAGCAAAACTTCAGCCCAACAAGCCTGCCGAGAAATTGCCTCTCATCAGACGGGCCTATCTTGATCTCATCGGACTACCTCCCACACCGGAGCAAGTCGACGCCTTTCTCAGCGACTCAAGTCCCGAAGCATTTTCGAAGATTGTCGATGAACTGCTCGCTTCGGCACACTACGGCGAACGCTGGGCACGGCACTGGCTCGACGTCGCTCGCTACAGCGACGGCCTGGGCGGATTTGGTGACAACCGGGCCCTCCCGGAGGCCTGGCGATACCGCGATTGGGTGGTCAATGCTTTCAATGCCGACATGCCCTACAACGAATTTGTTTCCCGGCAGATTGCGGGAGATGTCCTTGAGAAAAATCCGGATCCGGTTGCGACCGGTTTCTTTGTTGTGGGGCCAAGCTACACTTCAGATGGTGGCGATCCCGAAGCGAAGGCCCAAGCCCAAGCCGAGACACTTTCAGATCGCGTGGATACCTTTTCCCGCGCCTTCCTGGGACTCACCGCGGCCTGCGCCAGATGTCACGATCACAAGTTTGATCCCATTACGATCAAGGATTACTATGCCATCGCGGGGATTTTTAAGAACTCCCGCACCGGCGAGCATCCTCTGGTTCCGCAGGAGATCGTGGATACCTATCGAAAGGGGCAGGACGCGATCAAAAATCAAAATAATGCCGTTAATCAATTCCTCAACGACGAAACCAAACGACTGAAAGTCGAGCGGAAGCACGTCGAGAAAACGATGGGGGAGGAAGCGAAGAAAAAGGTCGCTGAGATGCGTGCCGAGCTGGACCGCCTGAAAAAGGTGGCACCCAAAAAATACGAGATCGCGCATGTCCTTCAGGAAGCCGGGAAAAACAACATGCATGTCGCCTTACGCGGAGATTTGCGTAAGAAAGGGGAATTGGTCCCTCGCCGTTTCATCCAAATCCTTGCGGGAGATTCGCCCGAACCCTACACCAACGGAAGTGGAAGGCGTGAGTTGGCGGAATCGGTCACCGCTCCAGACAATCCCCTCACCGCACGAGTGATCGTCAACCGCATCTGGCAGTGGCATTTTGGCAAGGCCCTGGTGCGCACGCCGAGCAACTTTGGCATTCTCGGTGAGCAGCCCACCCACCCGCAATTACTCGACTGGCTCGCCGCCGATTTCATCGAACACGGCTGGTCGCTCAAACGCCTGCACCGCCAAATCATGCTCTCGTCGACCTGGCAAATGAGCAGCCGCTTTGACAAAGAGAAATTCGCTTTCGACGGGGACAACAAATTGCTCTGGCGAATGAACCCTCGGCGTCTCGAAGTTGAAGCCTGGCGCGATTCTCTGCTCGCGGTCACCGGCGAACTGGATCGCACCGTCGGCGGAAATCCCGACAAGGAGATTTTACGGAGCAACCGCCGCACCCTTTACGCCACGATCAGTCGTATCGGAGATCGATTTGAATCCGATTCCTTCCTGCGACTCTTTGATTTTCCGGCGGCCGTTTCCACCAGCGCCTCCCGTCCCACCAGCACCGTGCCCCAACAATACCTCTTCATGATGAACAGCCCCTTCATGACGGAACGAGCGAAGACGCTGGGCAATTCACTGCACGCTCAAAAAGACCCCCTGCCCGATCGAATCAAAAAGGTCTACCGACAGCTCTACTCCCGCTCGCCCGATCCCGCTGAGATCGAACTCGGCACCCAATGGCTCGGCGACAAGCCAAGCCCCAAAGGCTGGCAGCAATATGCCCAGGTCTTGCTCAGCGCCCACGAATTGATCCAAATCCAGTAGTCCCCATGAAATTCCTCGAACACGAACTCGCCTACCGCCGGACGATGCAGTCCCAGATGACCCGCCGCGACGCGCTTGCAAAAATGGGTGCCGGAATTGGGAGCATTGGCCTGGCAAGCATGTTTGGGAACAACGCTCTCGGTGCGGAAACCTCGGCCAATCCCCTCGCGCCAAAAGCCCCGCACTTTGCGCCAAAAGCGAAACGGCTCATTCAATTGTTCATGCCCGGCGGGCCCTCGCAAGTGGACACCTTCGACTACAAGCCGATGATCGCCAAGCACGCCGGCGAACGACCGGAGAGCGTCAATCGCAAGTCGCTCCGCAATACCAAGTTGGGCCTGATGCCCTCGCCCTTCGAATTCAAGCAATATGGCGAATGCGGAAAATGGGTCAGCGATATTTTTCCGGAAACCGCCAAGTGCGTCGACGACATCACCTTCATCCACTCGATGCACACCGACATACCCGAACACGCCGGTGGCATCCTCATGACCAACCTCGGCGCACTGCAACCCAACCGTCCGAGCATGGGCTCTTGGCTGACCTACGGGCTCGGCGCAGAAACCGAAAACCTTCCGGGCTTTGTCGCGATGTCCCCGCGCGCCCAGCCCCGCGGAAAGATTGCCAACTGGGGCAATGCTTTCCTTCCCGGTGCCTATGCCGGATCTTATGTGAATATTCAAAACATGAAGCCAGATGCGGTCATTCGTGATTTGAAGAACTCCAATCTCTCACGGGAAGAACAACGCAAGCAGGCCGACCTCCTGACACAAATCAACAAGCTTCACCTGGAACGTCTCGAACAGGATCAAAACCTTGAGGCTGGCATTCAGGCCATGGAGATGGCTTTTCGAATGCAATTTTCGGTGCCGGAAGTTTTCGATGTTTCGAAGGAGAGCGAGGAGACCCGGAAGCTTTACGGAGAAAGCGAATTTGCGAAAGGCTGCCTTATTGCCCGACGTCTAGTTGAGGAGGGTGTGCGCGTCGTTCAGCTTTCACATTCGATCGACGGCTATGATATTGCCTGGGACACGGGTCACGGAGACATCGCCGGCGGTCATGCAAAGCTTGCCAAAGCCTGCGACCAGGGAATCGCCGCGCTTTTAAAAGATCTCGAAGGCCGCGGCCTGCTCGAAGAAACGCTCGTCGTCTGGGGCGGAGAATTTGGACGCGCTCCCACTTCGGAAGGAAAGAAAGGTCGTGACCACGATCACTACGGCTACACCACCTGGATGGCCGGAGGCGGTGTGAAGAAAGGATTCAGCTACGGCGCCACCGACGAATTTGGATTGTCGGCCGTCGAGAACCGCGTCCACGTCCACGACATGAATGCAACCATCCTCCACCTCATGGGACTCGACCACAAGAAGCTCACCTATCGTTACTCCGGAAGAGACTACCGCCTCACCGACGTTCACGGTCACGTCGTGCACGATATCATCGCATAACGCGAGGATTCCCACCTCTCCCTCCGGCTTGAGATCACTCAATGATCCCTGAAAGAAGGGCTCTTTCTCCTGTCTACCCTTCCTCAATGCGGAAGAACAGAGCCTCCGCCTGAACGCCCAAGAGAGGGAAGGTCACCGTGATGTGCTCGGGGTCATCGGGGTTCTCGTCGCGTTCCTCTGTGATGCCGTCGTCCAAGTCCGCGTCCCAGTCGATCATGTCGGACGAGTATTTTGCGATGTAGGCCGCGGCACCGGTCTTGCTCCAGGTCAGGGTCACCGCGGGGTTCGGGGCGAGCGAGTAATCGATCGTGGTAATGACAAGAGGAGCAGAGGGCCCCGTATCCCGGAGCCCAGCTGTGACGACCACTTGGCCGGCATCACCATCGACGTTCGTATTCTCAAGCCAGACAAGATTATCCCCTTGGGTCAGACCAAAATCAGCAAACGTCAGGCCACTAAAGGTATGAGTTGAGGTAACTTCAATCACATCTCCAGCTTCGATCTCATCATCCATGAGAACTTGTCCATTGTTCTGCTGAAAACGAATCGAGTTGGTATTGGCTTCCCAGGAATCGATGGTTCCAAACAAGTCCGTAGTCGACGAAAACACCTCATTTTGAACCGTCAGGGTAAACGCATTCACTGGTGCAGCGACACCAGACCCAAGCTGGAATTGTTCGTTAACCGTATCCAATAAAGTCGCACCTCCCAATGAGGCTCCCCTATTACTCTCGGTCAAACCGGTGAGATCAAGGGTCCCGGAAACGTAAAGGATCACATCGCCATCAGCCTCGGTAAATTCCAGTAAGATCTCAGCGTCCGAGTCCTGAGAGAGATTGAAACTGAGTGCCAAGACAAGAGTTGCCGCCTTAAGAGATGTTTTCATCATGATCGTTTTTCTTCTTTTAGTGCAGCGGAGCATTCTTTCTGAGCTGCAGCGGGTACCCATAGTGATCACTAGTCCAACAAGAGCAAGCTTGTGGTAGGCCCAGGATACTTTCCCTTCGCCTGGGTCGACTGGGGGGCGAAGAAGGCTGTATCTCCTGACTCACATGCCAACGGGGCCAAGGCAGCTTCTCCCCTCCCCTATGAATGCGGCGGATCGTTGGGGCCTGGCTTGGCAGGGGCGACTTTGGGGGTGTCACCGTCTGCATTGGCATCCGCGTCGCCATCACAGGCAGCGGCGGAGAGGGCGATCCCTGCTGCAGCAGCGCTTGCGAGAAGTCGTTGGGCTTTGTGGGAATACCCAAAACGCTCGCGGCGAATGGTGAGCGAATTCTTATCGTGAATACGGTAGACCACATTGCGAACTTCGTCATCGCGGAAGAACTCGCCGCCTGCTTTGAAGATACGATACCAGAGATGATAGTCGTCGGCTCCGAGGCCCACGGCGCGCTCCTGGTAGTTGCCGGCCTTTCGGGCGATGCTGGCGCGCATCAAGACACTTGAGTGAGGCAACATGTTATCGTCCGAATTTCCGGTGAACATCGTTTCGATTGGCTTGTTTGGCCAATGCAGGCGAGGAGTAATTTCCCCATCCTGCAAGGTATTCAGCATGCAGCCGTAGACATCAGCCTTTTCTCTTTCGAGAGTCTTCACCGCGCGCTCGAGGTAGTTGGGGAGAAGCTGATCGTCGTAGTCGAGCGGCTTGTAGTATTCCGTGTCGCATTGCTCGAGAGCCTGACGATGGAGCCAGCTGCAGTGCTCGATATCCGCCTTCAAACCAGTGCAGATCAGCGGCAAGTCAAAGCGCTTGGCAAGTCGTTCGCCCAAGGCCCATGGTCCGTCGACGAGAAGGACGACTTTAAATTTACGATAAGTCTGCGAGGCAATGCTATTAATGGCATCGTCGAGATAAGCGGGGTCAACTCCATCGTGAATCCGCACGCCAAAGGTCACCTCTGCGTCCTCATGTTGCAGCGAGGTGTGGGTCAGGACTCCAAGAGTCTGTCCGTAGGCGCGCACGTAGTTGGACCCGAGCGAAAGTTCGTCCACCGAAGCGAGACACTTCACGGGATCGAGCTTGGCCGCTTTCAAAATAGCGCGGTTCGCGATCTTGGCGAGACGCTTGGGGTTTTCATGCCAATCGATGAGCACACCGTTTTGTCCCTTCTTGATGAAGCTCGCGATGCCGCAATCTTTTGTCACGACAACTGGAATTCCGCAGCTCAACGCCTCCGCGGCGGTGAGCAAAAAGCCTTCGCGCTTGCTATTGCCGAGCAGGACATGGCAGCCCTCGAGACGATGGCGATAGTTGAAGGCGTCGAAATCGAGTGGCCGCACATCAAGACGATCCGCCACGCCGAGTTTCCGCGCCAACTTGTAAACTTCTTCCATCGCTTCGCCTTGCATCCGGAGCGTGTAATCCAGACCTGCAGTCTCCGCACCGGTCCAAGCCCGCACCACGATGTGCGGATTTTCCGCCAAGAGATATGGCAAGGTCATGAGACCCTTGTCCTTGAGCGGACGCCCCATCCAGCCGACCACAAGACGGCCCTTGGGATCCAAATTCCCTTTCGCCATGCAGAACTCGGTTACAGGAGGAGGGAGAATTCCGCCAGAGGTGTGGCCATTCTCCTGAATCCAATCGCCGTAGCGATTCATGACTTGCTGGGAAACGCCCGCCACTGTCATGCCACGACGACCTTCGTAGGCCTTGCTGAAATAACGCCAGCCGGCATCATCCCAGGAATGCAGCACGAGCGAGGTCGGCCGTTCCGGCAGGCCGTCGAGGTTTCCGTAACTCAAGAACCACATGCTCGGATCTCCCGGGGCCTCGCGCGTGATGTTTCCGCAATCAAATCCACCTTTCACCGCCTGATCAAGCAGTGGCGTATCATCAGACTGACTGTAGAGCGTGGTCCGGTCGCGCACCCACTCTGGAAGAGCCTGAATGTAGCGCAACACCGCGGTCTGCGCACCACCGAGGGCCATGTTGTGACTCACAAAACAGGGGGCGACTTGAGGAAGTAGAGTATGATTCATCAGTGATCGGGTGAAAAATTAATACCAAATATTAAGTTAACTATTACGAAGCTGCATACGGAAAATTCCGTGCGCAACAGGCACATACACGTATATAATCGAGAATACCTTCCAAAATATTCGAAATTTGCCCGAGTTTATCTGATGAATCGTCCCATCCATTTGTTGTTGTTGCTTGCCGGACTGCTTATTGCCGCTCCTGCGATTTCGGACGAAAAAGTTCCCCATTGGTCCTTTCAGGCTCTCGAAATGCCTGCCGAACCAGCCCTTCCCAACAAAAGCTGGGTTCGCAATCCCATCGATTCTTTCGTCAAAGCCGACCTTCTCAACGCGAATTTGCAAGCGAACCCCGAGGCGAACAAACTGACCCTCATTCGTCGACTCACCATCGATCTCACCGGCTTGCCCCCGACCATCGAGGAAATCGACGCATACCTCGCCGACTCGTCACCCGACGCCTACGCCAAGCTCGTTGACCGGCTCTTAGACTCGCCCCATTACGGCGAGCGCTGGGGACGGCATTGGCTTGATGTCGCCCGCTACGTGCAGGGTAAGACCAAGGTAGCGGCCGTCGACCGAGTCGATATGGCAGAACCGTATCGCGACTACGTGATCCGTGCGCTGAATTCCGACAAGCCCTACGATCGCTTCGTCACCGAGCAACTTGCCGGGGACTTGCTGCCGCCCTCAAAAGACCCCATCGCCTCTCTCGATCAACTGGCCGCTCCGGCCTTCCTCTCGATCGGTCCGTGGTTCTCCGATTGTGCCGATCCAAACACCTTGCGGATGGACATTATCGACGAACAAATCTCGGCCACCTCGCAGGCCTTTCTCGGGATGAACTTCTCCTGCGCCCGCTGCCACGATCACTTCTTCGATCCCATTCCCACGCGAGACTACTACGCCCTGGCCGGAATTTTTGGCAGCACCCGCATCGTCGACAAGATGAACGAAAACTGGCGGGACGGAAGATTTCGTCTGACCCGCCCCCAAGCCACGCCGGAAGGAATTTCCGCCGCCCAAAGAATTTCAGATCGCATCGCCAAACTACGCGAATCCCGTTGGTCGGCTCTTGAAGAAGCGAGAGAAAAACTCATCGCAAAAGTGCACCCCCGTCTCGCTGATTACGATCAAGCTCTCGCGGCTCTGCCCGACATGCCCATCGTTGAAATCGAAGCGGAAGACTACCACGGACAAAACAACGTCCGGCGGGTTGAACTCAACGGCGAGATGATCGTCGAAACACAACGAGCCCGTCTCCAGTGGGTGCAGTACCGGCCAAACTTGCCGGTAGCCGGAACCTATACGGTCTACCTTCGCTGTGCTGCTCCCGAAGCCCTTCCCATCGAGCTCAAGCTGGACGGAAAATCAGTCTTCAAAGATCAGATCATCCCGGCAAGCGGCGGCTGGAAAATGGAACACTTCCGCTGGGTCAGCCTCGGCTCATTTCAATTTCGCAAAGGCACCACCGATGTGCGCTTCTGGGCCCAAGAGCATTCCTCATTGCCTCGTTTCGATAAGATCCGTTTTGTCCGCACTCCGCCCAATCGCTGGCACCTCATCAACGCTCCCGCGACAGAGCACGGCGTCGAGCGCCCCATCCTTTCGGAGTTACAGATCGATCGCTCCGCCTGGCCCCCGAATGTGGCCGACACCGAACGCTTCGTCACGCTCCCCGCACTCGATGACCTGGATCGAAAAATCTCGGCGCTTCAAAAAGAATCTCCCAGGTTGCCCCGCATGCTCGCCGTTACTGACCAAGCCGAGATGAAAGACGAACCAGTGCACCTGAAGGGAGAGGTCTACAAAGTCGGAGCCGAAGCTGTCCCGCGCAGCGTGCCAACCATTGCGAACTCATTTCTCTCAAGTCCAAAAATCCCCGCAGACACAAGCGGTCGTTTGCAATTGGCCAAGTGGATCGTCGACGATAACAATCCTCTCACCGCCCGCGTGATCGCGAACCGACTTTGGCAGGGACACTTTGGCCGCGGCATTGTCGGAACTCCCGGCGACCTCGGCATTCAGGGAATGAAGCCCACCAATCAGCTCTTGCTGGATTGGCTCGCCGCGACCCTCATCAAAGAGAAATGGTCTCTCAAGGCTCTGCATCGAATCATCGTCAACTCCTCAACCTATCGTGTGAGCAGCGAATCAAACTCCGCCGCCTTGTCTCGGGACCCCGACAACAAACTCCACTGGAGATATCCCCGTCGTCGTCTCGAAGCGGAAGCCATTTACGACAGCATGCTCACCGCCAGCGGCAAGGTTCCGCGCCAGCCCAGCAGGCAGCCCCTCGACAACAATCACTCGAAAGACCGCGCTCTTTACATTCTCACCTCAAGCCGTTCACCACTCGGGATGGGCGTCGAAATTCGCAAAATGCTCTCCCTCTTCGGCTACGACCCTTCCGGCGTCCCGGTCCACCAGCGCGACCATTCCGCGACCACGGCACAATCGCTTTTTTGGTTGAACAACAAGTTGCCAAACTACTACGCAACGAAGCTCGCCGAACGACTACTCGCCATGCCCGACCTGACCGAGGAAGAACGAATCACGATGGCCTTCCGCATCGCCATCGGACGACCACCCACCCCCGAAATCATGACGCGGACCCGGTCCTATCTCGACCACTGCCGTGCAAGCCAATCACTTGAGGAAAAAGAATCCTGGAGCCGGGTCTGCCTTGGGATTTTTTCTTCCGACACCTTCAGCTATCTCGAATGAATCCGCTCAGCACAGACTCCCTATCGACCCTTTCGCGCCGTTCCCTCATGGGCATGAGCGGGCTCGCACTCGCGGACTTGCTCACGCGACAGGCATGGGCCAACACGACGGGAAACAGTTCGATCCTGGAACCTCATTTCCCGGCCCGGGCCAAGCGGATGATCTTTATCCTCCTCGATGGCGGCCTCTCCCAAGTCGACTCCTACGACTACAAACCGCGTCTCCAAAAAGAACATGGCAAGGAATTGCCGGAATCGATTCAAGCTCCAAAGTTCACCTTCGCGCAACGGGGACGCATCATTGGTTCACCCTTCGAATTCAAACAATGGGGCGAGACCGGACACTGGGCCAGCGACTTGTTTCCCGAGGTCAACCGCAAGTGGATCGACAAGCTTTGCTTCATCCACTCGCTGCACCACGACAACGAGGATCACACCACCGCCATGTCGATGCTCAACACCGGCGTGCCCCGGGAGATTCGACCCGCGATGGGAAATTGGCTTCTCTATGGACTTGGGTCCGACAATGGAAGCCTGCCCGGCTACATCGATCTCACTCCCAAAGACAACCGCACCTTTCCCTCGGGCTTCCTGCCCTCCGTCTACTCCGGTGCGCCTATTTTCAAATCCAGCAACGATGGCCTGAAGTGGGACAATCTCAAAGCAGGCTTCAAAGGTCAGCGCGAGCACCTCGATTTCATCCAGGGCCTCAACACCAATCCGCTTGAAATCGAACTTCGCAATCGCGAGCTGGCCTTCCGCATGCAGAGCGTGGCTCCCGGAATCATGGATTTGAATCAGGAATCCGAGGCAACTCGCAAGCGCTACGGCATCGGAGAAGACCACACCGACGAATTTGGGCAAACTCTCTTGCTGGCCCGACGCTTTGCCGAATCCGGAGTGCGCTACATCACCGCAACCCACTCCACCTCACGCTACGGGAACCTTTGGGATCAACACGCCAATCTGGAAAAAGGACACCGTGGGAATGCCCATGCCGTCGACCAGCCCATTGCCGCGCTCTTGAGCGACCTCGAAGCTCGCGGTCTTTTGGACGACACCCTTGTCCTCTGCGGCAGCGAATTTGGCCGTACTCCAAGTCGCGAGCTCTTCGATGGCCAGATGGGTCGCAGCGACAACGGCCGTGATCACAATCCCCACGGCTTCACGATGTGGATGGCCGGTGGCGGCACCAAACCGGGATACCATCACGGCGCGACCGACGACTACGGCTTCTATGCCACCGAAAACAAAGTCTCCATCCACGATCTCCACGCCACCATCCTACACCTCATGGGTATCGATCACGAACGCCTCACCTATCACCACTCCGGCCGGGATTACCGGCTCACCGATGTCTTTGGCAGCGTGGTCGAGGAATTGTTGGCCTGAACCTAGAGCCTTGGCAATGTGATCCGGATGGTTAGGCTCCCGGCTCATGAAAGTAATTTTTGTTGGAAGTGAAAAAGCGAGTTCCGGTGTTGGTGTCATTCCGGTTTTCAAAGGAGGGAAGTTTTACGGCGTGGCTAAGAGATATGCCCGCGACTCCGTGGGACAGATCAAGGCGGCCATGAAGGCCGGGCACTTCAATGGAGAGAAAGGCTCTTCGGTCTCACTCTACGCCCCAACCGGATCAAAGCTCGCCGGACTGCTGCTCAAGGGAGCGGGAGAGAAGACCGACTTCGATGCCGAGATGTTCGGAGCGACGGCAATGAGGGAGCTGCGGGTGAGCGGAGAGAAAACACTCACGCTGCATCTGGATGGTTTCAAGTTAAAGCCCGACGACGTAGCAAGAGCGGTCGTGGGCGCGAGATTGGCCGCGTATCATTTTTTCAAATACCGCACCAAACTTCCCAAGGGAAGCGAAACCACGATCACGACGATTCGAGTCAGCGTAGATGATTCCGCAAAAGCGCGGGCGGCTTACCAAAAGTTCCATGGCCCTATTTGTGACGGCCAATTGATGGCCCGCGATCTCGTCAACGAACCTGCGAATACGCTCTATCCAAAATCATATGCCGCGCGGATTAAGAAGTTCCAAAAGCTTGGCGTGAAGGTCGAAGTCCTTGGGGAGAAGAAGATGAAAGAGCTCGGGATGGATGCTCTGGTCGGAGTTGGTCAAGGATCGCGCCGGGAATCACAACTCGTCGTGATGCATTGGAACGGCGGAAAGAAATCGGACAAGCCGGTTTGCCTCGTTGGCAAGGGGGTCACTTTTGATACGGGAGGGATTTCCCTCAAGCCCGGTGCCGGTATGTGGGATATGAAAGCGGACATGGGTGGCTCGGCTGCCGTGGTGGGAGCGATGCACGCGATTGCCACCCGCAAGGCCAAAGCGAATGTGATCGGCATTGTGGGATTGGCCGAAAATATGCCTGACGGAAACGCTCAAAACCCGGGAGACATTGTCACCTCAATGTCCGGACAAACCATCGAGGTTCAAAACACTGATGCCGAAGGCCGCTTGGTTTTGGCCGATGCCTTATGGTATGCGAAGGAACGATTCAAGCCGCAAGCCATGGTCGATCTGGCAACACTCACGGGAGCCATTCTCATTGCCCTGGGGCATGAACATGCCGGTTTGTTTTCGAACTCAGACAAGGTGGCCAAGGCCTTCGCCAAAGCCTCCAAGAATTCAACGGAAAAGACCTGGCGCCTTCCCCTGGCTCCGGAATACGACCGCTTGATCAACTCACCGATTGCGGACATGAAAAACATCGGGGGCCGGCCAGCCGGATCCATCACCGCCGCACAATTCCTCCAGCGGTTTGTCGGTGACACTCCCTGGGTGCACCTGGACATCGCCGGAACAGCGATGAAGAACGACCGTAAAGACCCCCGAGAGACCACCCTGGGAACAGGCTTCGGCGTGCGCCTGCTCAACCAATGGGTCGCGGACAATTACGAGTAGCTCGGCGCAGATGAAAAAATTCGGTCTCATTGTCGGCTCCTCGTGACATTTCACCGTGGAATACTACACCGAAATCAATCGCATCAATGAGCGACCCGGCGACAACACCAATCATCGATTCCCTGAAATACCATTGTAGCATGATCATTGAGTTCATTTTGGATTCACCCTGATAGAAAGAGACCCTTCCAATGGGTAGAAGATTCTTCGATGAAATCTCTACTCTTACTTTTGCTGATTGGTTCAGCCCGATGCGATGACTGGGGCCAAGCCTCGGGTCCGAATGGAAATTTCATCGTCGAGGGAACTGCCCCTGCGACTTTCAGTGTTTCTCGTAACGAGGGAGTAAGGTGGTGCACTCCATTACCAAACACCGGACAAGGAAGTGTCGTGATTTCAAACGGACGAGTCTTTGTTGCCTCGCATGCTCCCACGGACGGCGATGCCGAAACCGGTTCGCTGATCATCGGACAATGTTTCGATGCCGCGACCGGAAAAGAACTCTGGCGCAGGGAGCTCCCCGGCTCACGCGTGACCGATCTCTCCAGTCTCTTCAGCGACAACACCGCTGCTTCACCGGTGAGCGACGGCGAGCGGGTATGCTTCACCAATGTCGGAGGGTCGATGAAGTGCTTCGACTTCGACGGCAAGGAACTCTGGTCGCGAACCTGGGTTCCCTTTGGGAGACATCATTCCCGCCAGCACGAGCCGATTCTTCACGACGGAAAAGTCATCGTGGTTCGCGTCAAGCCATCCGATCTCAATCCCAAAGTTACTACCAAGGCGGGGGCCAAACCACTCGGCCGGGACCGTGCTTACTGGACCTGGTTGCATGCCTACGACATGAAAACCGGCGAGCTCGCGTGGACCGGAGAATCAGGCACCGGCATTCACGCTACGCCGCTTCTCAACAAAGAGACCTCTAGAATTGTCACGGCGCGCGGCGGAGGACACCAACCGCCGGAAGAACCTTACGGCATTTCCCTGCTCAATGCGGTCGATGGAAAAACGATCTGGGACCTTCCGGTCAAAGGCTACGCGTCACACCAAAACGGCGTGTCCAATTCCGATATCTCTGCTCTCATCGCGGGCAAGACCCATCACATCGTCAATCTCAAATCCGGCAAGATTCGCAAGACCTCTTCTCTCAGCGAAGGAGTGCAAGTCTGTCGCCAGGTTGACGGAAAATACCTCACTCAATCTGATCAAGAGTTGGCCTTCGGGAAAAAACCCATCACTTATCAAACCAATCTCATCGTTGGCGACTACCACTACTTCCGCACGCACAAGGGATTCTTCATCGGCCGCGTTCATCTCAAAACCGGGAAGGTCGAATACCTCGAAGTGCCGGTGCAAGTCGTGCGGGTAAAAAACGCCCAAGACAAACTGCTCTGGAACAAAGCCTTTCCCAACGACATGCGCAACGCGAAGGGCTTTCTAGCCACCAATGACAAACGCAATGCCGGCAGCGGCTGGGGACATTGTTCAGCAGCCAGTCCGATCGTCGTCGGGGAACATCTCTACATGCCCACCATGATCGGCATCGTCTACGTCTTAAAATGGAACGCGCCGATTCTCGATGAAAAAGCCCTAGTCTCAATGAGCGACCTCGGACCGGCGGGCAAGACCTGGTCCCTCTCGAGTTTGTCTTTTAGCAATGGAAGGATCTACGCGCGAACAATGAAGGAACTGATCTGCATCGGCAGCCCCGATTGATTATTTACCCTGAGGGTCAGTCCAATTGAATGATTCCTTGTTTCACGGCGGCAGTCGCGGCTTGGGTCCGATCATTAACTCCGAGTTTGGTGAAGACGCGTTCGATATGATGCTTCACGGTGGACGTTGAAATTCCAAGGTTCGCTACGATTTCCTTGTTGCTATGTCCAGAGACAATCTGAGCGAGGATTTCGGTCTCGCGCGGTGAGAGAGCCTCCTGTGCGCGTCGTTCGTCGAGCTTCTTTTCGAGACCTTCGGAATAGTAAGAAACTCCACTTGCTACTGCTCGCACTGCCGTGATGATCTCGTCAATCTCCACCCCCTTCGACATGCTACCTAGAGCGCCGGCTTCGGTCGCTTGCCACAGACTCTCCGAGGTCTCATAGATCGACAACAAGACAATACGCGCCTCCGGGAATTCGGCGAGAATTTCGCCAATCGCTTCAGCCCCGTTGAGACCGGGCATTTGGTAGTCCATCGTCACGACGTCCGGCTGCAACTCGCGGTAAAGCGCGATAGCGCTGGCCCCATTTTCAGCCTCGCCGACAAGTTCGAGGTCGTCTTGCTGGGCGAGGGCTTCAGCGAGAGCGAGACGGACCATGGCATGGTCATCGACAATGAGAACTCTGGTCTTGGGAATCATCAATTTTTGGTTGATTGGTTTGCTGGAGATGATGAGGGCAGTCGGAGTTGCACTTTGGTGCCGATAGAAGGTGAACTTTCGATTTCCAATTCGGCGAAAATCTTGTTGGCGCGCTCGCGGATACCGGTGATTCCAAAATGCCCGGCGGGTGGCCGCTGTTTGGGATCGAAACCAGAGCCATCATCGATGATCTCGAGCCTGATTTCATCGGTTTCATAATGCAAACTAACTTCAATCCAGGTTGGCTTCGCGTGACGTCTGGCATTGATCACCGCCTCACGCGCAATCCGCAGGAGGTGGTTTGTGGTGGTCGCGGGGAGTTTGCGTGGTGTCCCCTCAACGATGAATCGGAACTCGGATCCTTCGGCCACAGCCGGGAGAATCTCTTGTATCGCTTCCGGGAGACTCTTCTTCAAAAGAGAGGGACTTCGAAGATCGCTGATCGAGGCGCGAGTTTCGGCTCGGCAATGCTTCAACATATTCCGTGCGAGTGTCAGGCGGTTCTGTGACTTTTCGCGATCGTCGAGTGAGGTGGTTAGATTCCCCAGTTGCATCGACAGGCCGGTAAGATCTTGTTCCAGAGTATCGTGCAGTTCCCTCGCAATACGTTGCCGCTCGTCCTTCACAAGGCCTTGTTTAACCTGATTGTGAATTGTTGTTGCCTGGGCGGCGACCCGTTTGCGCAGCAACCAGTTCCATGCGAAAATGGCGATTAAAATGGCTCCAAGGATCGCCAAAGCAGCTTGCACTCGTTCGGGCGTCATCCACGGAGTGGGGCGCACCACTTCGATACTGGCATTACCGGACAGGTCGAGACGGAAACCATCGGCCCACTTTGTCCGCGGCATCGGTCGGGTCGTCGTCACAGTGTAAATTCCAGTCAGGCGTATCTGGTCGCCCGCTTGCAAATTGCGTTCTTGTAAGGTTGAGCGGGGCGACCTTGCCAGGAAGTAACTCGAGCCAGCCCGGCATTGCAGGACGACTTCCTCAAGGCCCTCTCGATAGGCTAGAAATTCGCACTCGGTCACAACCCGCTCGGCGTGAAGATCAAACCGGGGGCCACCGGCTGGGTCGAATGAAGAGGGCGGTGGTCGCTCGCCTTTTCCTAACAAAAGAACACGCGCTGCCCGCATGGTCGGGCGGAACGGAGCCACCACGGCGAAACCCTGCACCTCGACTTCGCTGCCCGGCGGATAGGTGGTCCCCATTGCTGATTGGACGAAGGTGCTCCCGGTTTCATCGCGGAGAAAAAACCCTTCTTGGCCAAGCTGGGTAATCACTCCGCGGACTCTCACCTTGTCTTTCCGCTCGTGGTCACTCTGTAGCAGACGAGTGATCGTGCGCGATGATATCTTGCCCGGCTGCGGATTTCCTTCAATCGGGATCAACTGGTCGAACGAAGGCACGAAGAAGTAGCGGTCGGTCAATTGCCTTTCCCTACTAGTGATGCTGCCGACGATGCCACGCAAGAGGACTCGTTTTTGCATCAAGGTCTCCGCCTGGACCGCGGCATCGACAACTTTTGGTAACTCGGCCAGGAAGGTCAGGCCATCGATCTCGACCACCAGGGTAAAGCCTAGTCCACCGGGTATCACTCCGACGACCAGAGCTTCCACCTCGATCCAATCGGAGTCGATGCTGTTAGCAAATAATTCCTTGGCCGTGACACGCCGCGGTTCGGGAAGTTTCCCTTGATGTAAGATTTCCAACTTGGCTTCGACAATATCGGGAAAGTAGGAAGCTCCTCTAGTGACACCGCGCACGCGAAGTCTCGTGCCAGGTCGAATTTTGTCCCGTTCGGGAAATGGTAGGGAGGCGGCGATATGGCAACCGGCCGTCCCGTCGTGCAGGATGAGCCCTTCTGCCTTGTCGAGATTGTCGCTGCGTTTTTGGAAGAAGATGACCGTGCCCTCGATCAGCACCGGGTATCGCTGGGACTCTGCGGCCTCGTGCGGCACCTCGCGCACCTCGGCGAGCGTTGTTAACGGAGGTCCCTGCGCCGCTGCCCAAAGCGGAAACAGGAAAAGGATGAGGACACGAAATGGCATGTGTCTTTCCATACCATTACAGGGTGCTGCCAGAAAGGGGCATCTCGCCAGGTCGCGTCATCGCCAGGCGCTACCAGGCGAGTATCATCAACCCTATTTCCGCTGGCGTCTCGTCAGTGCGAGCGCACCCAAGCAAAGCAAGATCCCTGAGGAAGGCTCTGGAATTGAAGCAACCGTTCCGTTGAGCGCCAAGCCATCGATATTGTGGAGTGAGTTCAAGGCTCCACTGTTGACGTTGATGGTGAAGGTTTTTGTTTCGCCCGCTCCGATCACCACAGGCGCATTCAAGGCCACGGTAATAAGAGGGTTACCAGAATTCAGAGTACCCCCTGCGCCCTGTGCAGCTCCCGCCTCCTGAATCTGCCAAATACTGGCCCCTCCACTGGTAAAATCAATCGTTAGGCTGTCCACCGTAACACTGGTGACCGCATCTGCTCCAATCGTAAACGCGATCGGGGCATTTCCATTTGAGGAAAGATCGGCACCTGTGCCTTGAGCCGATCCTTGTCCCCATGAAGTGTAATCAGAAACTGTCGGTCTGGGACTGGGGACTGCCGAGCCATCGAAATAGTTGGCCCGGTGAAGGAAGATTACTTGGTCGCCTGAGTTTCCGCCGAAGCCAAAGCCATCGTGAACATCGTTGGGGACCGCGCCCGGGCCGACATCGGTAAAGGAGCTGTTGAATGACAGTCCAGAGATCGTCGCTCCGGCGGGCACGCCACTGGAGGCGAGACGAGCGGTAGAATTCGCTCCGGCGTTGAATGTCCATTCCGCAATAACTGCAGCGTTGAGTAACGCAGTGCTCGACACAGCTATAATTGCGAGGGAGAGAGAATATGCCTTGTTCATTTGATTGAGGGTTGTTGGGCTGAAATTAAAGATGGAATTCAAATTCAAGTATCTTCTTACAGAAATTTGATGACTCTTGTCAACTCGGCCATTTGGCCGGGTGACTTTGTCTGAGATGATCCTCATTACTCCTCGGTCTCAATGCGAAAGAACATCTTAGGCGCATCCATCAGAACAGGGGGCAAGGGAAGTGTCAGGGTGACTTGGGTTGGGGCTTCGGGGTTTTCGTCCCGGTCGGCGGTGATGCCGTCATCCAGATCCCCCTCCCAGCCGGTCATGTCGAGCGAGTATTTGGCGACATAAGAGGTGGCCAGAGTTTTTCGCCAGGTCAGAGTCACGGTGTTGGCTTCGGGCGCATAATCGATCTCAGTGATCGCGAGTTCGATAGGGTTCGAAGGAGCTCTGAAGCCGTTGAGCATTAAGCCGTCGATATTATGAAGTGAATTCAAGGCTCCACTATTGACGTTGATAGTGAAGGTTTTACTTTCACCCGCTTCGATCACCACAGGCGCATTCAAGGCCGCGGTAATAAGAGGGTTACCACCATTTAGAGTACCACCTGCGCCTTGTGCAGCTCCCGCCTCCTGAATCTGCCAAATACAGGCGCCTCCGCTGGTGAAATCAACCGTCAGGCTGTCTACCGTAATGATGCTGAGTTCGTCCGCCTCAACCGTAAACGAAATGGCCGCATTGCCGTTTGAGGCAAGATCGGCTCCCGTACCTTGGGCCGATCCTTGTCCCCATGAGGTGTAATCATCCAAGGTCGGGCGCGGGTTTGGGACATCCGAACCGTCGAAGTAGTTGGCCCGATGGAGAAAGATCACGCGATCACCTGAGTTCCCGCCGAAGCCAAAGCCATCGTGAACATCGTTGGGCACGGCCTCGGGACCGAAATCAGTGAATGAAGCGTTGAACGACAATCCGGAAATGGTGGCGCCCTCGACGACACCACTGGGTGCAAGAAGTTCAACGGAAGTGGCACCCGAATTGAAAGTCCACTCGGCCAGAGGAGGATGCTCCTCCCGCTCCACGCTCCCATTGAGTGAGATTCCATCGATGTTGTGCAATGAATTCAGCGCGCCACTGTCGATGTTGATGGTGAAAGTCTTGGTTTCACCCGGCCCAACAACCACCGGAGCATCCAGGGGAATATCGAGGAGTGGGTTGGCACCATTTAAGGTGACTGTGGCACCGCTCGTGCTTCCGGCTTCCTGAAACCCGAAAATGATTCCGCCACCACTGGTGAAATCTACGGTGATGCTTTCTATCCTAGCAGTCGAGATGGCATCACTCGTTACCGTGAACGCGATCGGAGCATTGCCGTTTGTGCCCACATCGGCATCGGTGCCCTGTGAGGATCCGGGGCCCCATGAGGTGTAATCATCCAAGATCGGCCGGGGCGCGGGAACTTCAGAGGCATCGAAATATTCCGCCCGGTGAAGGAAGATTACCTGATCACCCCGATTTCCTCCAAAGCCAAAGCCATCGTGGACATCGTTGGGAACCGCTCCGGGACCGAAATCAGTGAAGGACTGGTTCAACATCAGCCCGGAAACCAAGGCTCCGGCGGCAACGCCGCCCGATGCGAGTCGGTCAACCGAAGTCGGGCCAGTATTAAAGGTCCACTCAGCAAGGACCTCGGCATTTGTCGAAGAAATCGGCAAAATGGTCAAAAGACCCGCCATCAGAGATTTTTTCGGTTTCATCGTTTTAATCAAGAAGGTATCCCTTGGGTTTCCAATACTTGGTCATCTTGAGTCGGGCGCGCCAGCCTGTCACCTCGGCCAATTGGCCGACTCCGGCGTTAAAAACTCCACTGCGAAATGTTGATAAAAAGAGAACAAAGACGAACCGCTCTTGTCTTCACCTAATGACCTCGGACCAGCAGGAAAACGTGTCGAATCTTGTCTCGAATGCCCGAAGGTCCGTCCTCAAACCATAATTTAAAATTGTTCTGGGAAACCTTTAGGAACGGATGCCAGTCAGCCTAACGATTCACTTCGAAGAACAAAATCGAAGCGGTCGTTCCTTTGCTTTTGGCGTTCTTCTCCTTCGAGAGACGTAATTTCAATTCATGCTTTCCCGGTTTCAAATCGGTAGCGAAGATCACGCTTCGTGGATAATTCAAACCGCCACTGAAACGATGGAAGAGGTCATGCTTTGTGAACTCGCCGCCATCGATGCTGGCCTCAACAATACCGGCATCCGGTCCCGCGAGAATGAAGGCGCCAACGGTGCGGCCTTCGAAATCGAGTTTCAATTCGGCACCCGGCTGGTCACCACGAAGGAGTTGATAAGATTCATACTGGCCCCTGATTCCGCCGAGCGGAAGAAGTTCCCGTCCCACTCTTCCAAGTCGCCAGCCCTTATTAGAGAGCTTGGCCTGCTTGAGTGCGACAAAGCCACCTTGATCATAACTTCCGGCGTCCAGCGCCGCTTGCAATTTGCGCGGCTTGTCATCTTGCTTCGCAAGTCCGCCTTCGATCGCAGCGATGATCATATTCGAAGCGACCCGATAACCAAACTTCCCCGGATGGGTTCCGCCATAGTCTTTCCAGGTATAGCGTTTTGCATTCGCGGCATCGGCCACCTCTGCAGCGACATTCACCGAGATTACCCCGTGATGTTCCGCGACTTTCTCATGCGCGGCGATCGAGGTCGGCGCCTCGCCTTTTTGAAGTTTCGCCAACATCCCCGGATTGACATATTGCACCATCACGACATCGCACTTCGGATGATTGGCGTGAACCTGCCGGATGATCCCTTCCATCCCACGAAGGCATTCGCGCGCGGGATGAGACGCATCCTGGTCATCATTGACCGCGAACTCGACGATGAGGAGATCGACCTCGCCCTTGCCAAAGATGTGGGATTCGACGCGAAAGGCTCCGCTTGTCGAACAGGTCGAGCCGAGCCCGACATTGGTCAGGCTAAATTTCACTTTGGGGTATTTCTCCTTCAACCACGCCGGCACCATCTTGGTATGCCCGCCGGTATTCTGGGTAATCGATCCACCGAGAAAGGCTACGTGACACTCTTTATCAACTTCGAGCCGCTGTTTCAAATTGGGAAGTCCCGCCCTAATATGAAGATTCGGATTGTCTGAAGCGATGGCCGCGCTTGGGTCGGCCGCCAAAGTCATCTGCATGACCATGAGGAAAGCGAGCATTGAGGGAGCGAGTGCAGGTTTCATGAGAACCGAGATTTTGCCATTTCGAGAACCGATGCAAGCCCACTCGCCATAGCTTCCTAGCAATATTCGTTTCCTATGACAGAATCTCCGTTGTGGGGAAAGTATGCTAAAAACCTCACACAAATTCCCTCGGGAAACCGCTCTACGAGGGAAAACGACATTTCGTATGAAAAAACCAACCAATCTCTTGTTCGCCTTCTTTGCGTCACTCTCATTGACCGGAGGTCTTCTTTGGGCTCAATCACCGGACCAAGCGGCCAAGCAGGCCAAAATCGAGGCCGCTCCCAATGTGAAAAACTTCAAGGCGCTCCAGAAGCTCAACCAGCAAATCGTCGGCCTTTCCAAAAAGGCCCAACCCGCCACGGTTTGTCTTGTGGCCAAGAATGGACGGGGCTCGGGAAGCGGGGTAGTTGTCAGCCAAGATGGGCTCATCCTTACGGCCGCTCATGTGACCTCCAGCATGCCAGAGGAAATCATCGTGATCTTCCCGGACGGAACCCGCAAAGAAGCGGTGTCCCTCGGAGCCGACTATGATCGCGACGCCGCGATGGTGCAGATCAAGGAGCCCGGAAAATATCCCTTCGTGGAAGTTGGGCAAAGCAAAGACCTCAAACGCAACCAATGGACCGTCGCCCTCGGGCATTCAGGTGGATTTGACCCAATGCGCAAACCTCCGGTTCGTCTGGGCAGAGTTCTAAGGAACGAGAAATTCGTCGTGACCGACACCGCAGTGGTCGGTGGAGATTCCGGCGGACCTCTCTTTGATGCTGAGGGCCGGGTAATTGGGATTCATTCTAACATCGGAGTGAGCTTGATGGAAAACCGTCACGTTCCCATCGGTGTTTACCACCAGCAATGGAAAAGCCTCAAGGAAGGTAAAAAATCCGGAGAACGATTTAACAACGCTCCAAAAAATGTCCCTTCACCAGACCAGCCGGTTCTTGGAGTTCAACTTGCTGATAGCGACGACGGAGTCCGGGTCACCGAGGTCGTTCCGAAGTCTCCTGCCGAGAGGGCCGGTCTTGAGCCGGACGATGTCATTAAGAAAATTAATGGCAAGCTGATGAAGTCCACCGACGAGCTCATCGCTCTGGTCAAGAAGATGAAAGCCGGCGACGAAGTACAACTGAACTATTACCGCGACGGAAATCCCTGGTCAGTGAAAGTGAAGCTCACCACTTATAAGGAACTCTCCGGCGAAAGAAAGGCTCCTGCAAAAAAGAAGGAACCCAAAAAAGAGGGGAAAAAGGAAGAGAAGAAAAAACAGGAACCCAAAGAAGACCCGGCCCCCAAGAAAGGGGAGACCAAAAAGGAAAAAACCAATGACCAGAAAGAGGCCGGAGATGTCATCGATGAGCTCATGAAGAAAGCGGCTAAAAATGGCGGTCGCCTTGAAGTGACTCCGGAACTCGTCGAGAAAATGGGCGGCATGGAAAAACTCATGGAAGAACTCGAAAAACGAGGAGGGATGACCCGACTTCCAAACCCCGGACCCGACAAATTTTTTGAGTCCTCCATGAAAGCCTTGGCGCCTGTTTCTAAAAAGAATGAAGGCAGCACCGCTCTGGTATTAATCGGTGACAAGCTTGCCGCTCTTGGCACCGTCATTTCCGCCAATGGCCGAATCCTGACCAAAAATACCGAAACCCAAAAAGGGGAACTCTCGATCCGCCTAGGCGAGAAAAAGTATGACGCCACGGTTCTGAAACGATTCCCCGAGCGCGATCTCGCGCTACTGCAGATTGATGCCGAAGAACTTCACCCTGTTCGATTTCAGACGGCGGAACCTCCCCTCGGTTCTATTTTGACCGCGACCGGAGCAAAAGACGAACCACTGGGCATTGGACTCCTGAGTGTGCCGGGAAGAGCGATGGCCAAAGTTGGCTTTATTGGAATTCAAGCAGGCGAGTCAGACAAGGGAGTCCTTATTCAAAGAGCGCTTCCCAAGGGCGCCGCCTCCGAAGCCGGCCTCAAGGATAATGATGTGATCACTCATATCGACGGCAAAAAAGTCGACGACCCTGTCGAATTCGGTCATCTCATCCGTGGTCGAAAAGCGGGCGAGGAAGTTAAGGTGCAATACCTTCGTGATGGTAAATCCAGAAAGGCCACCGCCACTCTCAAGGAGCGAGCGATGCGGGATAACGCCAGAAACGATCCCCGCATGAAAATGTCCCACGGCGAGCTTTCAGAAAAGAGCAGTGGATATCCCGATGCCATTCAGCATGACATTCCGCTCCCACCCCAACTGTGCGGAGGACCGCTTTTTGATCTTAAAGGAAGATGCATCGGCATCAACGTTTCCCGTGCCGGGCGGACCAAGACTTACGCCATTCCGGCGGATGAAATCCAAGCAATGCTTAAGTCTGCCAAGGGACCAAAGAAGCCCGTCAAACCAAAGAAGCCCGTCGCGAAAAATGAAAACCTCGAAGCGATCAAGGCCATCCGCGAGAGCCTCAAGGAAATCGAAAAACGCCTCGAGGAACTTGAGAAAGCCGAGCGATAAATCATCGCCGTCCCCGATCCTCGTTTGACCTTGTGAGGCAACCGATCGCACTCTAGTTTGCGGGAATGAAGATTCTTGCAAACCGTGCGATTGAATTGTTGGTGGTCGGGTTGATCCTCGCGCCCAATATGATGGCTGATGAAAAGAAGCTGAGCCTTACTCTACGCTCTCGGACGAAGGGCGCCCCGGAGAAGGTTGTCGAGAAGAAGGTTAACTGGGAAGCCGGGAAGACCGCCCTGATCATCTGCGACATGTGGGATGACCATTGGTGTAAGTCAGCCGCGCGACGCGTAGGCGAAATGGCCGGACCCATGAATGAAATGGTCAAAGCTGCGCGAGAAAAAGGGATCTTCATCATTCACGCACCCAGCAGCGTGGTGTCATTCTACGATAAAACCCCGCAACGCAAATTAGCCCAGGCCGCACCATTTTCGAAATCACCCTCCCCGCTCAGCGTGAAGGAACGTTGGGGCACAAACTGGTGCTGGCCGGATCCGAAATTCGAAGGCGTTCTCCCCATCGATGACTCCGACATGGGCTGCAGTTGCAAGGGCGAGAAATGCGAAATCCGGGAAGCGTGGACGCGGCAGATCAAGACCATCGACATGCTCGAAGGTGATGCCCTCACTGACAACGGGCAGGAAACCTGGAATCTTTTGACGGAACGAAAAATCGACAACGTCATCCTCTGTGGTGTGCATCTCAATATGTGTGTTCTTGGCCGCCCCTTCGGCATCCGGCAGATGGTAAAAGTTGGCAAAAACGTGGCCCTCATGCGCGACATGACCGACACGATGTACAATCCCGAGCGCCCTCCGGGAGTGGATCACTTCACCGGAACGGACTTGGTCATCAACCACGTCGAACAATACTGGTGCCCCTCATTTACCAGCGCTGATCTGGTGGGCGGAAAGCCCTTCCGCTTCAAAGAGGACGAAAGGAAATAGGGCCGGGAAATTACTTTGCGCAGAGTTTCTTCATTGCCTCACCCATCGCCTCACCAATCAGATAATAAGTCTCGGCATTGCCATTCCAATGGTAACCTTGACGGGACGGCGATTCTTCGGCCGGACGAAAAAACCCGGCGGTCTGGACACAGTCGACATTGCCTTTGAACTCGGGATAGGTCTCTGGAGCGGCCTGAGCTTTGCGAATCAGAAGACGACGGTCAACTTTCTGCTTCACTCCGCCAAACCCGCTGTCCGCAATCACGAAAGGAAGATTTTTGACCCCGAGATCCTTTCTCACGTCCCGAACAAAATTGGCGAGATTCTTCTCATACTCAAGTGTCGCAGGCATTCCGCAACCGTCGTTCCACCCCTGATGCCAGCCAAAGCCTACCACCTCATGGCCCCGCCCCTCTAATTCGGGAAAATTTTCTCCAAGCTTACCTAAAACGTCTTTCACATGCCCGATCATCTCCTTGTAATAGGGCCCTGGATCCCCACCTGACCTCGGTGGACGAAAATCTTTTTGAAGGCTCTTTCCGCCCCAGGCAGTCTTAATGAGGAGAACCGGCTCTTTGATCGCGTCCCCCATGACATGCCCAAAGGCATACTCCGGACCGATCGCACTTGGTCTTGCTCCAAAACCTGGCGCCAGCTTTCCCTTACGCCCGAGGTACCAAATAAACACATCATCCCGGGCGCTCCATTTTCCATCCTTATCCTTAAGATGTTTGTGCTTGTGCGAATTCTCCACCAAATGGCTAAGGCTTCCCTTTCCTTCGTTGCGCTTGGGATCACCTTCGATCTTTCCCGCACCCTCCATGTTTGATTGTCCGGCAAGAATAAATACCTTCACGGAGCCCTGCGGAGCACACGCAAAAAGGCCGGGAATTCCGACAAGGAATACAAAAAGAATGCAGAGAGTGTGCTTCATGATAAATCCTCTACGGTCACTCATGGGGAAAGCTTCCATGGAGCATGTTTGCTTTAGCGTTTCCCTGTCCCGCTCTGAGTAGCAGGTAAATCACTCCCCATTTTTCAAGGAGAGATCCTTGTACTCCACCACCATCCCTTTGTCGTGGAGTTGCATCCCGATGAATCCTTTGCGAAGTTGCTTCCCCTCCAACTT
>JAQWZU010000197.1 GCA_029253285.1 Akkermansiaceae bacterium
CCTGCGGCGGCATCGCCGTCGGCCAGTGGGTCGAGCCTCAAGAGATTCAAATTTCCGTCCCAGGCAGCTTCGTCAGCCATATTTATGCGATAGGTATGAAGATTCCCGTCACGGATCAACTCATTGACCAAGCTCACGCTCTGGCCACCGGCAGGGCCGGGAAAAGTATTGGTGCCCCAGAAAATTTCCATTCTCGTCGTCGACAGCGGATCGAGTGCAATGCGTATCTCAAGAGTATCGTAGATATTGGTGTCCGCACTGAAACCAGCTCGTTGAAGGACAGGATCGTTGCCGGCGGTCAAAGCACTGAAGGTGCTACCGCTGGTTACGTTGTTAAGAATGCCTGCATTGAAGGTCCATCCATCGAGAGCGCCATCGTGATCAAACTCGCCGAGTCCGATCGTGCGGACTCTGTCGAGCATGACATAGTCGTAGTCAAATCGCTCGACTGCGGCGGTTCCACCCCCGCTAGGATCAATACGCAAACCTGTTCCGCTGACGCCAGGTGCCACATTGGCGAAGGCCAGTTGACTCTCAGCGAAGGCAGTTATTGTAGAATAGCCGACAACGGTTGGCCCCGCTGCTGGCAGAGGGAAAACCTGGCTGGCGCCACCCACTGTTCCCCGGGTATTGACTCGAAAATAAGGATGCGAAGTGCTGTTGAATGGCGCACCCGGTGTCGGAAATTGCAGTTGCGGGTCGGCAGCTCCGGCATTCATATTGACTGATGCAAAGCCTCCCGCCTCACCGGCTGATGACATGTTGTTGAAGTTGGTGGAGGTATCCACCCCGTCGTTGAAGTTATCAAAGATTTGGGTAAGAGGTGCGGGATCAACACTGAGGGTGAAAGCTCCCGCGGTCGCGGCGCTCAGGGCGGTGGAAAAAGTGGTAATTCTAGCTGTTTTCATGGATTTGGGTTAAGGTATAGGTTTCGGATGGTTAAAAAGTTTGAGTCAATTTTGAAGATGGATGTTAGTTTCCCACTCGAACTACCCGGTAGTAGCGTCGGTTCGCTGCCCCGGCGGTGACATCGAGATAGGAAGTAGTTTCTCCAATTCCGGCCGCCGGAAAAGCATCGTCAAGTTCGATCCAGGTCAACATATCGTCCGATACCTCCACGATAAATTGCTCTCCCGGAGCCGAGGTCCAGGTGATGGTGGCTTCATCGAGATCAGTGTCGTAATTGATGTTCGTGAACTGTGGCGGGCCGGATGCCGTGAAACCTCCAAGTCGGACGTAGTCGACCTCGACCGTCCGCCCGGCGACCGCTCCGGGGTCGAGTCGAATCAGGTTGACGGCACCGCTGAAAACACCGGTCATGTCGATTTGATAGATGTGAAATTCACCATCACCGGGAATCTCCGTGTTATCGATAGTCAAGCGCCTCGCCGCCGAGAGCCCGCCGCTTCCGTCGGCCCAGAAAAATTCGATCGATTCTGTGTCCGTTTGGCGCAATCGAAACTCCAGAACGGTGTGCTCCCCTTCCGAGGTATCTAGATCGAGTCCGGTTAAGAAAAACTGCGGATCAGGTGCAGTTGTGTTTACAGTGAGAATTCCTTCGGCGACCACAAGGGAGGCATTATTGCTGCCCCAGAATTCAGGGTCACCATCATTGTTAAATTCACCAAGCGAAACGTAGTTGTTAATTGCTTGGGGTGGATCGACGAACAGAACAGGCGCGGCTTCGATCGCAATGGAAATCGTGATCTGGGAGTCCGGCAGCCCCGGGTAGCTTGCCGTGATGGTGTAGTCGGTCGGGTTCTGGGAAACAGTGGGCATTCCGGTAATGTCTCCACTGTTGAGGTCCAGACTTAAGCCGTCTGGCAAAGCGGGGCTGACCGTAAAGGAATCGGGGGCCGCACCACTTAGGAGGGGACTATTCACTCCGATATCAGATCCGCGCTGGTAGAGGGCAGAATTCAATGAATAGTTCTCAATAAAGGGATTGATAACTTCGATACTGATATCAACGCTGCTGCCGGGCGATCCGTCGAAGCTCGCGGTGATGGTGTAAGTGACCGCAGCCGTCACCAGAGTCGGGGTTCCGGTGATCGCTCCGGTGATTGGGTCCAGGCTTAATCCGTCGGGCAGGTCCGGCGAAACGCTGAATCCACTGGTTGCTCCAAAACCGATAACCGGCACGTTGGGTGCAATCGGTGCGCCCAATCCGTATACCGCGGAAGATTCAGAGTATCCATCGAGCACCGCGCCCGGCGCGCTGTTGAGGTCGTTGGGGTCCGTGCCACTGGCTACTTCGACACCATCATTGAAACCATCACCATCCGTATCCGGGTCGTTGGCATTCGTTCCCGTATTGGAACTATCGACGAAAGTCCCCGTCCCCGTTTCAACCGCATCCGGCAAACCATCGAGATCGGTATCAAGAACGGGCGCACCCGCAATCAGGCGAACATAGTCGATGGCGAAGTCACGACCCGCCGCCGCATCGGCATCTGCCAGAGGATCGATACGTAAAAGGTTCAAGGTATTGCTCCAGCGCGTATCGTCGCTCATTTGAAAACGGTAGGTGTGTAATTCTCCGTCACGAATCAACTGATCGGTCACCTGCAGACTCTGCCCCCCCGCAGGCCCCGGGTTCACATCGGTTCCCCAGAACACTTCGAGGCGTGAGGTCGAGAGTGGGTCAAAGGCAGCGCGAATTTCTAATACGGTATAAATCGAAGCATCCACCGCTAGGCCGGCCCGTTGAATCTGAGGATCGATTCCGGCTGTCGTTGCACTTAAGGTACTGGTGGCGGCGCTGGCTTCACTGTTGATGACGTGGCCGTTGCCCGCGATTGTCCAACTATCGAGAGCGCCATCGTGGTCATACTCGGCGAGGCCGACGGTCTCGAATTGGTCGAGAATGATGTAATCGAAGTCGAAGGTCCCATCGGCAGCCCCACCGGTGGGGACCGGATCGATCCGCAAGCCATTGCCGCTTGCTCCCGGAGGATCGATGACAAATGTCATTGATGACTCGGCAAAGTTGGTTCCGGTGTTAAACCCCAAAACGGTGACTCCGGATGCAGGCAGAGGAAAAACCTGGGCGGCCACTCCAACAGTGCCTCGCGAAGAAAGACGGAGAAAAGGATGCGTCGCGATATCGAATGGGTCACCTGGCGCGGGAACTTGAAACTGGGGATCAGACGCACCCGCCGCAACGGCAACCGATACTAAGCCTCCGGCCTCCCCCGCACTTGAGGCATTCGCATATGCCGCCGTGGTATCGACGCCGTCATTGAAGTCCTCCAGAACTGTCGAGACTGGCGGCGGATCAACAACCAACGAGATTTGAGCGGAGGTTGAGGACAGCGACGCCAACAGAAACCCAACCGTATGGACGGCAGTACGAATTCGTTCTTTCATGGCAGTAAGAATCATTTCTTATCGAATACTCCTGCAGCCTCTCACAGGTCAAGGGGGAAATCACCAAAAAGTTGTTGGTCATGCGCGGACCTATCGTTGTTTCACCCGCAATCGAACAAACCCCCTACCCTCCATGCCCAAATCCATTTCCCAGGTCATCAGCGAGTTTCCACCTCCAATGGCCCTCTCGCTGAATGGCACTGAGCCCGCGGAATTCCAGGTCACTAAATCGATTGAAAACTCCGCCTCGAAAGTCACATCATCTGCGGTCAGATTACGGGTGTGTGAAAAGGTCATCACGCCGCTTTCCAAAGAAAATACCGGGACAAACTCAGCTCCTGTGCCTCCCAATGCGTGGTTCATCAGATTGCTCAGACCATCGCCATCGTTGTCGCCCATAGGGTCACCAACGAACAGGTTGGCATCCGATTCTGCGGCGTTTCCTCCGGACAAGCTGCTCAAACGCCAATTACCAGCTTCCCCATGATCGGGATTGGATCCAGGTGCGACCAGAACGAGACTGTGACCATTTCCATCCGCATCCTCGGGCCAGGGATGCTTATCGTTATAACTAAAATCGCGAATGGTGGTCTCATTGATTCCGGCGAGTCGCAAGCGCTCACC
>JAQWZU010000204.1 GCA_029253285.1 Akkermansiaceae bacterium
TCATTTTTCATAATGAATCCAATCAAAAATCAAGGAAGCCATATAAATTTATGATCTCGACTGGCCTCAAAAACAATCTGGCTGCAACGACTCAGATCTCTAACAGAACTGATCACCCGTAGTGATCAGGGAATGATTAAGTGAAATTACCGGCCTTTCCTCTGCTTCGTCTGTTGAAACTTAGCCTTGCCAGCCATCGGGAGGGGCCGATCAAACAAAATAAACTGACTGCTAGGAAATTACTTTTAGCGGGAAGGTCGTGGAAACCGGTTGGGATGAATTCATGGGGTGGAAAGGGTGTTTTTATTGACATTTTTTGTGTCATACACAGATTTAAGTTATGGTTAAATTTAACACGCTCGTTCCTCGCTGTTCTTGTATGGTGGCCCTTATGGCAAGTCTGTTACTAGGTGTATTTGGAGTGGGGCAGAATGCTTTTGCGAGACCTCCTGAAAATGAAGAGGAAGCCCTTCAATGTATGCTTTATGTTACTGCTTTCGACACCAAAAATGAGGAGGTATGGGGTGGGTCTGCCTTTATTGCTGAGGAAAATGGAGTGTTTTGGATCTACACTAATGCCCATAATCTGGCAGGCGCTGCGAGAATTGAGTTCCTCGATTTTAAGGGGGCGAAACTTAAAGGTTTCGGAAAATTTGCATGCTACTCTGCTGCTGCTGGTGTGGTCACTCTCGAGACTCCTGATGGAAAAAAGAGTAAGTTCGGTTGTGATGGGGTGAAAATCGAACTTAAAGAGAAACGACTTTTAGGATTTGAATTTGAAAAAGACCCAATCAACGTTGGCGACGAGGTAATTACTCTTGGTGATAATGGGGCGACTAAAACGATGGATATACTTGAAGGAAAGATATCTATGGTCGCGAGTAAGGTTCTCCTGACAACTTGTAAAACCGCGCCAGGAAGTAGTGGTGGGGCCCTTGTCTTGAAGGACTCATGGCGAGTGATCGGTCTAAATACTTGGGGTGTTAATGGTTCAGCAAAGCCCTTGGATTTACTTTGGTCTGCGAACGGGCAAGCTGAGGACCAATATGCTGGTGCATCAAGAATAGATGCAGCTAGTTGGATCTTCATGTCTGCAAGGGATTTCATGAAGGGTAGTAAACTACATAACGAGGCTGTTGAATTGACCCGCATTCTCACCTTCCTTTACTTAATGACTCCTACAAAACAAGGATTTCATATAAGTCCATCTGCTAAACTGGCTGTTAATACCACATTTGGTGATACCTTTGTAAAGTTTAATAATAATATCATGTTGAAGCGCTTAATTTCTTTGAATGAGAGCCTTGGGAGAGCTGAAAATAGTCCAATTAAAGTAGCTAATACGGAGGTTATTAGTACTTATGCTAAGGTAATATCGAGAGTTCGAGAAGATTACAAAGCTCAGCAGGTAGAGATTTTGAAAACAATGGCACCATATTACCGTGTGGAGATGAAAAAGAATGGTTTTTTCTCCCTAGGCAAGCGTATCTATCATGAGCTTGAGATTGCAGAAGATTGGTTCAAGGAAAAAGACGGAGTGGGTGGGGTCATTCCTTTAGCAGGATGGTTCAATTTGCCTCCTTTAGCCGATTTTTAGATATTTCTCGTTGAACTTCTTCCCAAAACAAGTCCTCAGCTTCGGGGGTGACTTACAACACATCCCGAACAAGCAATCATGGACGGCGTCTTATCTGTGGTGCGCTGAGGGTCTGGTGGGCCTGGCTGATCCAAAGTTGCGATTCCTCTATTTCGAAGGGGTCGCTTGAGTTTTTGGAGATGGGGTGATCGCTTTTTCGATGAGATTCCCCCAGACCAGCTCAAAGGAAATCAGGCCATGGGGAAGCTCCATGTTCTCTTTTGTGTTGATGGTGTAGGCTGCGCTTTGGATGCCGATCAGTTTTCCGTTTTTGAGAAGGGCTCCTCCGCTGGAGCCGATGCGATAGAATCCTTTGGCGAGGTATTGCAGGCCACTCGAGGTTTTGGTTACGCCCACAACCTCGACCTCGTTCATGAGAAAGGAGGGGTTGCCGGCTTTGTGGGGGAAGGTGAAGTGGCAAAGGTGAAGGGTGTCACCGGAGGAGAGGACTGGTTTCTCTTTCGAGAAGAAATCAATTTTGGGATACGGTTTTCCAGCAGGGAGCTGGAAGACGGCAAGGTCGCTCTTTTCGATGAACCTTGATTCTCCTTGTTTGAGAAGCTTGGCCGGAAAGTAGTGTTCGTAGAAGGCTGAATCTTCTTTGTCGGTAAAGACTGTTTTGTGAACGTGGGACGGTTTGGCGGGCAGGTCTTTTGAGGTATTGCGAAAGCTGATTCGAAATTTGTCCGTGAAGAATTTGTCAGCATCGATCCAGGCAATGTGTCCGACGCTCAGCACATGGCCCTTTGGCGAGATAATGACTCCCTGGGCCCGACCTTTGGTATCTTTACCGCTTCCCTCAACGATGACGAAAGGCGCGGGATCCGCCCCGGCAAGTTTCTCCAGAATTGGCAGGTGATTCTGTGCGCCGGCTTGCTGAATGGCGAATACCAAAGCGATGACCTTCTTCCCGCGAAGAAGGTCATTCAAAAAAGGGCACAGGTTCATTCGGGACTACGCAGGATAACCAAATTCCCACCCCTTACGCGGCTTGCGCCAGAGGAGGGCGTTGGCGTTATCGTTGTTGGTGAACTTGCTCGTTTTCATGTCGAAGGTGAGCTTCTCGCCAATTTCCAGAGCGACGACTCCAGCAAGAACGATTTCGGTGAGTCTTCCGGAGTAGTCGAAATTGCAGCTCGGTGCGGGAGCGCTCTTGTCCTTCATCGCACGAATCCAGTCGCCGGAGTGACTCGGAACGCGGGCGATGGTTTTCTCCGCTTGCTTGACTGACTTGGCAAAGGATTTCGGCAGGAGATCACCACCCCCGCAGTGACTGCTGGAGGTCATGAAGCCTTTCTCGCCGTGATAGAGAGTGCTGTAGTTGATCTTGCCGAGTTCTTTGGGGTTTTTCGGTTTGGCATTTCCTTGATACCACCAAAGCGACATTGCGGGCATGTCGCCGCGGGCGGGGAAATCCCAACGCACCACGGCGTCAAGGGCGTGTCCACCGTTTTGAGGGCCGCCGCTTTCGGCTTCGACTTGGAAGCTGTCGGCCTCGGTGAGTCGCAATCCCCAAACCGCACCATCGATGGTGTGGCAGGCCATATCGCCGAGCGTTCCTGTTCCGAAGGGGCCATACTTGCGCCACGTGAAGGGATGAAGATCTTTGTGGTAAGGGATTTCCTCGGCAGGCCCCAACCATGAATCCCAATTCAGGCCGGTTGGTTTGGTGCCCAGAGGAGGCATGCCGGTGGCACCCCATTTTTTGCCCATCTGACTCACGACCTTCTTAACTGGTCCGAGGGTTCCGCCGCGCAGGTTTTCGACGATCCGTCGGATCGATTCGCTGGAGTGACCTTGATTGCCCATTTGGGTTGCGACTTTCTTCTCAGCGGCTTTCGCGCGGAGAGCGGCGGCTTCGCCGATCGACCAGGTGAGTGGTTTTTCACAATAAACGCCTGCGCCGGTTTCAAGCGCGCGGATGGCGGAGCCGTAGTGGTTGTGGTCGGGGCAACCGATCCAGACGGCATCCAAGTCGTCGTGTTTGTCAAAGAGTTCGCGGTAGTCGGTATAAATCTTCACACCGGGTTGGGCCTTCTTGGCCTTTTTGATCTGGCCTGCACCACGCCCGTCCGGATCGGGTTCGACGATGGCGACCATGTGCTCATTGAGCCCCGGACCAAATCCCGCAGTGGCTCTTCCGCCTGCTCCAATGCATGCGAAGCGAAGTTTCCCGTTGGCGGTCGTGCCACGAGCAACGTTCGGAAGGGTCATGATCGAAATGCTGGCCCAAGTGCTTTTTTTGATGAAGTCACGGCGAGTGTCGGAAGGTTGCGTTGGCGTATTTTTCATGGTGGAATTTGGGAGTCTTACAGATCTTGATTTTGTTTGAAGAATTTTGTGTCGCTATATTCAAACGGAGAGGGTTCCCTTCCGCAGACTACGATGATTGACTTAGATTAAACCGGTTGAAATGGATTTTCTTTTCAAGAAGGTTTTCGTTTCGCTTTTTTAGCCCTCGGATATTGCGAAAGCGCTGGTTTTTCCGTTGGCGTGCGAAACATTGCACCCCCATTTCTCTTCTGCGTAGATTTCTTGGGCATCGTCGTTTAATACCCTGCCATTCAGCCTGCAGACTTTGTGTTCGCAGTTTTATTTTTCGAGCTGCCTACAGCGAGAATGAATCCTGGGCCGGAGTTTCACCAAGCACCTGATTGGCTTCGCCGTTGTTGGAGAGGTGAACAAGGGCGTGGAAGACGCTTTCGGCGTCGCCGGTGATTTCAGTGGCGATGTCCCCGGCCGTTTTCTGGTAGGCGGTCAAGTGGCCGCGGACTTGGTTGAGAAGATCGAGGAAGGTCGTGGCCGCTGCCTTGCCGGCTTCGACTCCGGGTTGGTGGTAGGCGTTGATGTTCACCAGCGAAGCGTAGAACGTGACGGCTCGTTCGAAGAGGGCGATGAGATAGCCCAAGGTGGTTGGGGTGACCTGATCAATTGAAATCGTCACCGAACGGCGTCCATTGTCATAGAGGGCGCTTCGGGTGCCTCGGAGGAAGCCTTGCAGATAGTCCGCCGAGGTGTTCGTGCCATCAACCGTGATGGAGTTTCCGGCGCGACCTTTGCGGACTTCGATAAAGGTAGCAAAGAAGTTATGTAGGCCGTCGCGCAGTTGCTGCACGTAGGCGTGTTGATCGGTTGATCCTTTGTTTCCGTAAACGGCGAGGCCCTGGTTGACGACATTACCAGCGAGGTCTTCGGATTTTCCCAGCGACTCCATGATGAGTTGCTGGAGGTATTTCGAAAAGAGGACGAGGGAATCTTTATAGGGAAGGACGACCATATCGCGTTCTCCTTTGCCGTTTCCTTCGTGATACCAGGCAAGGGCGAGTTGGAGTGCTGCGTTAGTGGCAGGATCAGTGGAGCGGGTCTTTTCGTCCATGATCTTGGCGCCTTCGAGAATGCTGTCGAAGTCGATGCCTTGCAGGGCCATGGGGACGAGTCCGACGGTAGAGAGCACGGAGGTGCGGCCGCCGACCCAGTCTTCCATGGGGAAGGTGGTGATGAAGCCCTGGTCTTCGGCAAAGTTGGAGAGCTTGGAATCCTCGCCAGTGACGGCGATGGCGTGTTGGGCGAAGTTGAGGCCCGCTTCTTCGTAGGCGGCCTTGGCCTCGACCATGCCGTTACGGGTCTCCGGAGTTCCGCCGGATTTTGAAATGACAACGGCGAGAGTTTGTTTGAGGTCGTTCCCGATGGTAGCGAGGTCGCGATCCATTCCGTCGGGATCGGTGTTGTCGAAGAACCAGGTTTTCATGGTGGCCTTTGCGCCGAGAGCTTCGTTGATGAGTTGGGGGCCGAGAGCCGATCCGCCGATGCCGATGATGAGGATGTTTTTGAAGAGTCCGCCCTGTGGTGGGGCGACTTCCCCGGAGTGAACTTTTGCCGCGAAGGCTTTTAACGCGACGATTGGTTCGGTGATCTCGGCTTTGATTTGGTCATTCGGAGCAAGGTCGGCATTTCGGAGCCAGTAGTGGCCGACCATACGCTTTTCGTCGGGGTTTGCGATGCCACCGGCTTCGAGGTCTTTGAGATGTTCAAAAGCGGCGGTGATCTTGTCGCTCATGCTCGCGTGGAACTCATCGGTGAGATCCATGCGGGAGAGATCCAAGCTGAAGCCAAGATCGGGGTAGCGCAGAAGCGATTGGGAATAGCGGTCGAATGACATGAGGTGTGTGTTTAGTAGGTGAGAAGTGCTTTGATGTCCGCATGATCGAGGGCCTCACGCCCTTTGAGGCCGGCCAATTCGATCAGGAATGACACTGCAACGATGTCCGCATCCAGTGCCTTGAGAAGCTTGATGGCCGCAGCCGCTGTGCCACCGGTGGCAAGAAGGTCGTCGACAAGGAGGATTTTTTCGCCGGGCTTGATCGCGTCTTCGTGGATTTCTACGACGGACTCGCCATATTCCAAAGTGTAGGCCATGGAGCGGGTGGTCCAGGGGAGTTTACCTTCCTTGCGGACGGGGACAAATCCGGCTCCGAGGATCTGGGCCACGCCGGCAGCGAAGATGAATCCGCGGGCATCGATGCCCACGACCTTGTCGATTTTGGTATCTCCGGCGGTTTCGGCGAGGAGGTCGAGGGAGGCCTTGAAGAGATCGGGGTCGCCGAGAACCGGGGTGATGTCTTTGAAAAGGATTCCAGGTTTGGGGAAGTCGGGGACGTCCCGAATTGCGGCATCGAGGTCAGCTACTGTTGGCATGGCGCGACTCTAGCGGGATTTCTCATCGGGGGAAGTCCTTCTGCGAAAATGCGAGGTCTTTACTCCGGAGCCGGGGCCCTTCACTGTCACAAGAAATGATGCACCCCGCCACGAAGGAACGACTGCCCATGATAATCCTTGTAGGATTGATTGTGTTTTTCACCTCCTGGGATTGGATTTTTGGGTTGGAGAGTTGGATGATTGTTCCGAGGGAGGTAGCGGCATCGTTTTCTGAAATTAGGGCAGGCCAGGTCTCTGGAGGAGCCCTGAGTGAGCTCCTGAGTTGTTTGGGGTGTGCTTTTCTGCATGGAGATTTTGATCATCTTGTGGGGAACATGTTGTTTTTCTGGATCTTTGGTGCGGTCATCCTGGAATTGACCGGTTGGCGGTGGTTGTTTGTCATTTTTGTGACCACCTCGGTGGGGGCGTCGATCGGGCAGGTCATGATGGACCCGGAGTCATTGATTCCGACTTTGGGGGCCAGTGGTGCGGTGATGGGGTTTGAAGGGGCGTATTTGGGGATGGTAGTGCGCAGGAAGCGCCCCGACCCTCATGTTTGGCCGATGTCTCAAGCCATTCCTCCGGGGCATTTGGCGGCGATCGGTGTGGTCGGAGTATTCCTGGATATGCAAGGGATATACGGAAATACTCCCGATGGGATCGCCTATGGAGCACATGTGGGAGGTTTTGTGACGGGGATCTTCGTGAGCTTTTTCCGGAGAGACTGACGCCATTTATAGGCGGAATCCAAGGATTTGCCTCGTAGGCATTCCGCACTTGAAAGGATGGTGAGTTCAGGTCAGTTACATGGCCATGGAGATTGGCTGGATTGTCATTGCAACGATTCTCGCTGCCGCGGGGGGCGTTTTTGGCTGGCGATTTCACAAAGGCGGGCAATCGAGGCATCTGGCATTTTGGGGAATGGCGGGAGCATTTGCCTGTCAATTAATGGCGCTGGGATGGCGGGGAGAGCTCCGGGGACAGTGTCCACTCTCTGATATTGGTGAGATCTGTCTCTTTTTGGCCTGGTCGCTGACGTTTTTCTACCTGGTGACTGGGACCACCTATCGCTTGTCTTTTTTGGGGGTGTTCACTGCTCCCGTAGTTGTCATTCTTCAGGGGATCGCGTTGATTCCGGGATCTTTTGATGCGAGCCCGACGCAGGCGGATACGATCGATGCGTGGAGAGAGGCACATGCCGCGTTCTCGGTTCTTTCCTACGGTGCTTTAGCCCTGGCCGCCGTGGCGGGAGTGATGTTTATGATCCTGAATCGTCGGCTGAAGAGACATGATTTTAAAGGTGGCCTGGTGGATGGAATGCCGTCGGTTCACCGACTCGTTAATGCGATGGCGCGCATCGCCTTGGTTGGTTGGATTGTTCTCACCATCGGAGTGGTTTCAGGTGGCATGATGGATGGTGGGAAGATGATTGCGCATCTTTTGGTCGCTACGGTGACCTGGGTTCTCTATGCGGTCCTACTAGGAGTTTACTTCGTGCGTGGATTGCCGGGGCGTCAGTTGGCGATCGGTTTGATCATACTTTTTGCGCTGTCACTGATTGTTTTTGCTAAACTGGGATGAAGCTCGTTTGTTTAGGTCTCAATCACGAAACTGCTCCTGTAGAGGTGCGGGAGCGCTTTGCGTTGTCCGAAAAGGCACTCGACCGTGAGGTGGTGAGTTTATTGGAGTCGAAGGATATTGAAGAAGGTGTCGTGCTCTCGACCTGCAACCGGACCGAGTATTATGCCGTGGTTAATGGTGGGAGTGGAGTTGACGAGTTGGAAAGCTGGATCTGTGAGCAACGGGAATTTCATGGGCCCCGGGAAGGTGTTTTCTACTTCTATGAAGCCCGGGAGGCGGCGGAGCATCTTTGCCGGGTGGCGAGTGGAATGAATTCCATGGTTTTGGGTGAAACGGAAATTTTTGGGCAGGTTAAGAAAGCCTACCAACGCTCGCTCGATGGAAAGGCGACCAAGGGAGTGTTAAATCGACTTTTTCAACGGACTTTTAGTGTGGGAAAGAGAGTGCGTAATCAAACGGGCATTCAGGAGGGCGCGACTTCGGTAGCCGGAGCCTCGGTGGAATTGGCTGAGAAGGTTTTTGGGCGGCTTAAAGGCAGCACGGTGATGGTGATCGGAGCCGGTGAGATGAGCCGTCAGACGGCCCAGGCCCTGCAGTCGCGGGGAGCGAGTTCGGTCATGGTGACCAATCGATCCTACGATAAAGCGGTAGAGCTTGCGGAGAGTATTGGCGGGCATGCGGTGCATTTCGATTCCTGGGAAACCGAGCTTAAAGACGTCGATGTGGTGATTGCAGCGACCGGAGCGCCGCATTTCGTGGTGAAACCGGGGCATGTGGAAGCGGTGCGCCGGAAGCGAAAGTTTCGTCCCTTGATCATGGTGGATATCGCGGTCCCTCGTGACATCGATCCGGAGGTGGGGGAAATCGAGGAGGTGTATCTTTACGATATTGATACCTTGCAAGAAATGGCGAATGAGGCGAGGAAGCGGCGAGAGAAACAGCTACTGCTCTGCGAGGAAATTATCCGTGAGGAAATTGACAAAGCAGTGTTGCCGGCAGTGAACGATTAATTGATGAAGACTTTACGAATTGGAACGCGCGGAAGTGCGCTGGCTTTAAAGCAGGCGGAGATGACCGAGGCGGCTTTGGCTGCGGCTTTTCCTGATCTCAAAATCGAACGCGTCGTGATTACGACGACGGGTGATCGTCGCACCGACGTGGCGCTCAATGAAGTGGCAAAGGCCGAGGGTGTTTGGGATAAGGGGGTCTTCATCAAAGAGCTCGAAGTGGCGTTGGAAAACGACGAGATCGATGTTGCGGTCCATAGTTTAAAAGACCTCCCGACGATCCTGGAAGACCATTTGGAATTACGGGCGGTATTGGAGCGCGCGCCGGTGGCTGATGCTTGGATAGGGAAGATTCCCTGGAGCGAGGCTGGAGAGGGAACACGGGTTGGAACGAGCTCGGTGCGTCGGGCGCGGCAACTGGAAGATGTAAGACCGGGTCTCGTGACCGTTGATTTGAGGGGGAATGTGCCCACACGGCTTCGCAAGTGTGCCGAGGAAGAGAGTCTCGATGGTATCATGTTGGCCGAAGCGGGCTTGCGTCGGCTGGGCTATTCGGTGGAAGGAGTATTGGAGATCGAAGGGCATTCGCTGCATGTGGAGTGTCTTTCGGAGAAGGAGTTTTTCCCGGCAGCGGGACAAGGTGCGGTTGGATTGGAGATTCGACGAGGCGATAGCGAG
>JAQWZU010000090.1 GCA_029253285.1 Akkermansiaceae bacterium
AGGAGAACCACCATCCCGAGGGAACGAAGTAAAACGGCAATATTCACAAGATAAGAAAATCCAATAAAACGCCCTCGGCGCTCTTACAGGCTATCTTGCCCACCTGCCCCCTCCAATCTAAAAACTCCGCCCAAAAATCCCGTAAATCCTCAGTTTAACGCTCAAATCTCTCGATTTTTCGAAAATAATTCAATCGTTTCCATCATTGCCCCGTCGTGTTTTGAAATTACTTCCAGAGCCGCCTTCGTTTGTTTCGTGGAGTCTTCCAGTAGTTCGATGAGAGCCGCTTTCAATTCCTCCTCATTTTCAACCATCCGAATCCCCCCGGCAGCTTTCAACTCACTCACCAAAGGTTCGAAATTCGCCATGTGTGGACCGCAAATCACCGGAACCCCGGCTAAAATTGCCTCGCTGGGATTCTGCCCACCTTTCTCGAAAAAGCTTTTCCCAATCACGACAACATCGGCATGAGCCGTCCAATCGCGTAGCTCACCAGTACTATCGATCACGAAGACTTCGTCACCTAACGGAATCTCGAAGCGGCTCCGTAATACCATCTTACCATCCAAGGCTGCCCTCACCTCTTCCCTCCGTTCGGCATGTCGGGGAACAATCACCGCTTGCGCACCAACCGCTTCAAAAACTTTAGCCAAATATTCCTCCTCTCCCGCGAAGGTCGACACCGCCATTGCAATGGAACGTTCAGGAAATTGCGCGAGCATCGCTCCAAATTCATCACGTTTTTGAGGTCGTACCGCACCTTGGGAATCGAACTTCACATTTCCCGTTAACACCGTGGCTTCAGAGCGAACTCCAATTTCCTGCCACCGAACCAAGTCTTCCTTCTCAGGAATACCCACATGATCCAAAAGCGAAAGAAAAGGCTTCACCACCGACTTAAACCTACCCAACCGGCGACCGGATCGTGGCGATAACCGGGCATTCATCAGGCCGAGAGGAATCCCCTTCCGATACGTCTGGTAAATCAAGTTTGGCCACAACTCCGACTCCACCATGATGACCACCCGCGGCTCAAAGCGATCCATGACCCGCTTGATGAGGAATGGAAAATCAAGAGGAGCATAGATCACTCTCACTTCGGGTCCCGCGTTTTCCCGAGCCACCGCCATGCCCGTCGCCGTGGTTGGGACCAAAACAAAATGCTCCTTGGTCTGCGTCTGCCACTTCTTGATGAACTTCAGCGCCAACAAAACCTCTCCCACACTCACCGCATGGATATAAACGCCACCGCATTTCTCCACCTCCGCTTCGCAATCATATTTCCCCATCCGCTCTAGCAAGCCACTTCCCCAGCCGCCACGCCGCCACATTTTCAGCAACCAAAACGGCGACGCCAAGACAACGACGATCGGATAAATCGTATTCCAAAATAGAAGAATCAACGTGCGCATGATTAGGATTTTCGACGATAGATTGCGATACGGCTACGACCATAATCACGCTGCTGCACCAATTCGAGATCGCAGACAGGTAGCTCTCCGGCAGCCTCTCGCTCCACCACCAAAAATCCATCTTCCGACAACCACCGCCCCCATCCCTCCAGCGCAATCAAATCCGCCGCGAGGTCACTAACTCCGTCCGCATAAGGAGGATCGGCAAAGATCAAATCATAGGTAACTCGATCGCCTTTTAAGTATGCCAATACCTCACGCAAGACTACTTTGCCTCCGGTCAGACCCGTCTTTTTCAGATTTCCCTCGATCGCGCGAACCGCCCCTCGATTTTGATCGACGAAGGTGCAGGACATCGCGCCCCGGCTCAATGCCTCCATACCAAGCGCCCCTGAGCCCGCAAACAAATCCAGCACCCGGCTATCCCCGATCACCGTATGTAAGATCCCAAACAACGACTCCCGCACCCGGTCCGTGGTCGGACGAGCCACCTCACGGGGGACTTTGAGAGCGCGTCCTTTGGCAATTCCTGAAATGATTCTCATTGAAGTAAATTAGCAGAAGGATGCTTCCCGGTCAGGATAGCTTTCAACGCAGGGAAGAGCAAAGCAGACGTTCGCTTTTCTCCCAGATTCACAATCAGTCCTTCTTTGGATGATTCCATACGAAGATCCCGATAAAGTCGATCCTCTGTCACCAGAGGTTCGAAATCGAGAGTCCATTCTTCATTCGCTCGATGAACACGCTGCTCATAAACCTCCGCCCGTTCCGGACTAGCCACCACCCGCACGGTCGCGGCAGCTTCGCCATGACTGGTGACAAACCCATTGAGCAAAATCGCTTCTTCATCACCAATCATCCGGGCGTCCGGAATTACCAAGCCCGCTCGATTCACACGGGCTTCACCGTAACCACGATAAAACTCAATCATACTGGCATCCCGATCATCATAAATTTTCATCCCCTCAAATCCGGCATTCCCATACCCGGAAAAACTCTGTGGCATCATGAGATATCCCTGAATCCCACCTCTAAAAGAAAACTGTTCAATACCAACCGGACTCTTCTCTCCTCCGAGGATCGAGGAAAGATCAACTTGCTGATTTGGTGCCACCACTTGAAGTCCAATCGGGAGGCCTTGCGAAATTCGAATCGCCAAATTCATCTTCAAATTCAATCCAATCACCTTGAGCTCATGCTCATCGATTCGAATGAACTGCCCTTGCCACTTCACGGGAATGATTCCTTCCCCATTCACCATCTCCCCTCCCGCATGCAGGGCAGCAAACCCCACGTGACCTTCCCGCTCCGCACCCCAAACTGGAAGCACTCCTTCCAAATCCTCCACCGCTATGGAAAGCTCCGGATGCTCCAGCGAAGTGAGCGCCAAGTTGACGTCCTCAAATACAATCACCCCTTCAAAATCATCCGCGGGGCTGGCCTGAAAATCGGGAGATTCTCTCGGCTCTTCTTTTTTGCTGATCACTTCACCCTCCTCGTTTTCTTTTTGAGGAGTTGTCCCAGACGGTGAAGTATTCGGAGAGTCCCCAGGGGTGTTTTCCTCCAGCCCGCGCTGCTGAGTCTCCGAAACGACGTTCTTTTTCAAGAGAACCTTCAACAACTCAATCGAGATCTCTCCCGTCACCCCCGAAATCTCAAGCCGTTCGAACCTCTTTTTTCTCTGAACCAAGGAGACCCATGAGAGATCAACCCTCACGGTATCGACCCGCAAAACCTCCCCGAGAAATCCTGAATCATCCCCGGGCTTCACCACGAAGTCTCTTACCATCACTCCTCCCCACGG
>JAQWZU010000003.1 GCA_029253285.1 Akkermansiaceae bacterium
GTGATCGGGACTCGTCCCGAAGGGATCAAGCTTGCACCCGTTGTTTTGGCTCTGCAAAAGCTGCCACATTTCGAAGTTGAAGTTTGTGTCACGGGCCAGCATCGCACGATGTTGGATCAGGTCCTTGAGGTTTTTGGAATCACTCCAGATGCAGATTTGGAGCTCATGCAACCCGGACAAACCCTCTCTTCCCTGACCGCGCGTGCAGTTGAAAAGCTGGACAAGTATTTGGAGAATGCAAAACCAGATTTTTTATTGGTGCAGGGTGATACCACGACAGTTTTTTGTGGTGCTCTCGCTGCTTTCTATCGCCAAATTCCGGTGGGGCATGTTGAAGCGGGATTGAGGACTGGAAACCTTTACAGCCCTTGGCCAGAAGAAGGAAACCGGAAGCTGGCGGGTGCACTCGCCAGTCTCCACTTCGCACCCACAGAGTGTAGTCAGCAAAATCTTCTTCAGGAAAATGTTGATTCATCGACAGTTTTTGTGACTGGAAATACCGTTATTGATGCTCTTTTGTATGCTAGGGATTTGATTCAGAGCAATGCTCCTCACATTGACGGGCTCCCGGAACACCTTCAGCCGGGTTTCGATTCAGATCGGCGCATGGTTCTTATCACGGGGCATCGACGTGAGAATTTTGGGGGTGGTATGGAATCAATCTGCAGGGCGATTGCCCGGTTGGCGGAAGACTTTCCCGATACGGATTTTGTCTATCCGGTTCATCTGAATCCCATGGTCAGGGAACCAGTTGCCGCGATCCTTGGCCCCGTTTCCGGATCAGAGGTATCTGGTGGAAATGTTTATTTGATCGAGCCCGCGTCTTATTTGGAATTCGTTGGCCTGATGGACCGAAGCTATTTGATCCTCACCGATTCGGGTGGCGTTCAGGAAGAAGGTCCCAGTCTTGGCAAACCAGTTCTTGTCATGAGAGATTGCACGGAGCGACCCGAGGCGGTTGAGGCAGGAACAGCAAAACTTTTGGGGACTGATGAGGCGAGAATTGTAGATGGAGTCTCGGACCTCCTGAATTCTCCTGAGAATTATGAACGGATGCGTTTTTCACGGAATCCTTATGGTGATGGAAAGTCTTCAGAAGAGATCGGAAGAATTCTTACCCGGTTTCTAGGAGAGAACGGATAGCGAATGTCGGACAAGACAAAGAAAGATTCCCTGCAGGTCATTGCAGGGACCGGGTTTCTGCGGGCATACTCAGGAACGCTGTATTTGGTTCAGGCACTGGAGCGTGAGGGGTGGGACTGTAAAGTTCTCGTTGGCGCAAGTAAGGCTGACGAATCAGACTACCGGGAAGTCGGAGTAACGATCGTCAGTTTACCGCTTGCCGGCCGCTTTGCCGGACCTCTGAGACGGGCCAAGGTTTTTTGGAAACTTTTATCTTCAAGGCGAGTGGTTCTGACGGAAAACACCTATCTTCTTGAGGCTGCCTTTGCTAAGGCGATTCTTGGTGGTCGATTGAAGTTGGTTCATTTTTGTCAGGAGCTTCAGTTAAAGAAAGATTATCCGAACATTCCCCGGATCTCTTTGTTGAACAGTGTGGCGAAGTATCCAGATTTGGTGATCGATGTTGAACCCAATCGGGCTAGGTCTCGCAGGAAATGTTTAGGGTTGAATCACGATCCATGGGTTCTCCCGAATACCATTCCCGTCAATATTTTGCCAGAGAGGGCGCCGAAAGGTGGGCTGTGTCAATTGGCCGAATGTAAAATTCCGAATGATCTTCCCATTGTGATCCACATGGGCGGGATTGGCGCCGAAAAGCCTTTGGAAAGGCTGATCATGATGAGCAAGCTTTGTTCCAAACCACATTTCTTCCTCGCTTTCTGCAATGGAACGAAAAAACAGGTGGACGACCTTTGCCGGCAAGCCGGCAAGTATCTGCCTGCTAATCGCTTCAAGATTTGTGGTTCAAGGAAACGGAGTGACCTTTTGGCATCCGCGTGGGAAGCCGATATTGGAGTGATCGATTATTCCCCAAGTGTCGAAAATACAGACAACCAACGATTTTGCGCACCTACCAAACTATATGAGTTTATGGCCTTAGGCTTGGCTGTGCTCGGGTCGGACAATCCTTCCCTTGAAAACATTATTGAAATCGAGGCCTTTGGGCAGTGTGCCAAGGAAGGCACGGCTGATTCCCTGGCATTGGCATTGGGAAATATACTTTCAGATCACCAAGCGCTTCTCGGCATGAAGGAACGAGCACGTCAGTCATTCGAATCCACTCACTGCTATGAAAAATGTGGGGAGCCGGTCGTAAAAAAACTCTCCGCTTTTTTGAAGAACCAACTCCAATAACCATTATGACGCATCTTCACCTTATTGCCGGGGCTCGGCCCAATTTCATGAAAATTGCGCCCTTGATTCGTGAGATTCAAAAGCACCCCGAACAAATCAGCTATTCCTTGATTCACACCGGTCAGCATTACGATTCAGCAATGAGCGATGTGTTTTTCAAAGAGCTGGGAATTCCCGATCCTGATGAGCATCTGGATTGCGGGGGTGGTTCCCATGGAGAGCAGACTGCGAAAATTATGGTGGCATACGAAAATCTAGCTTTAAAAGATCGTCCTGATTTTGTCGTGGTCGTCGGTGATGTGAATTCGACTTTGGCGTGTTCGATTGTCGCAAAGAAATTAAACATCAAAGTCGTTCATATCGAAGCGGGTTTGAGAAGTGGTGATCGAGAGATGCCCGAGGAGATTAATCGACTGGTGACTGATGCGATCTCGGATCTCTATTTTGTGACCGAAGAGGCCGGGCGGGACCACTTGCTTCGGGAAGGTCAGTCCGAGGACATCATTCACTACGTTGGCCATGTAATGGTCGACAATTTGTTCTTTCAAGTGGCGAAGCTTGAGAAGGGAGATGAATTGGTTCCGATCTCCTCTGACTATAAATCCAAGAACGAAAAATATGGAGTCATTACACTTCACCGACCTTCCAATGTCGACGAACCGGAAACATTTCAAGATCTCGCGGAAGCCTTGAAAAAGATTTCCAAGGATCTGCCTTTGGTATTTCCGGTCCATCCGCGGACTCGCCAAAAGATGGAGGAATTTGGAATCGATCTTGGAGAAAGAGTGACTCTTCTTGATCCCCAAGGGTACATGGAGTTCCTTAATCTCTGGAAAGATGCGGTGGTGGTCTTGACAGATAGTGGCGGGCTCCAGGAAGAAACGACGGCACTCGGAATTCCCTGCCTTACCTTGCGCGAAAATACCGAACGACCGGTGACCGTGAGCGAAGGAACGAATCAATTGATGGGTGTGGACGTTGTGAAAATTTTGTCGGCGGCCAGTAAAATCATTGAGGGAACGACAAAAATAGGGAAGTGTCCCAAATTTTGGGATGGCAAGGCTTCCGAGCGGATTGTGGCTGCGATCCTTGCATCTCTCTAGGTTGACGAATCTAATAAGGAATTGGTTTCCTCATGAATTGTGGTGTCTGAATCCAACTCAAAAGATCTTAAGCAGGCCGCAATTGTTGGTGGTGCCTGGGGAGGGGTTTCCAGATTGGTTCGGGTAGTCTGCCAGCTGGCTTCAATCATTTTCCTGTCTCGCTTGCTCACTCCCGAGGACTTCGGGGTGGTGGCGACAGTTGCCAGCCTCGTCACAGTGGTCAACTTGTTGAGAGAACTGGGCTTGGCTCACGCCATCGTGCAACAACCTAAAATTGACAACGATGAACTAAATTGCCTTTTTAAGTTTACCTGTCTTCTGGGAGTTGGACTTCTTGCCACCTCGATTCTCATTGGATTTGGAGCCAGTTGGTTCTTCGGGGACAGTCGATTGGTTTACCTGGCACCATTTTATGGTTTGGCCTCGATGTTGAGTTCGGTCGAGGTGATTGCTCTCGGGTT
>JAQWZU010000031.1 GCA_029253285.1 Akkermansiaceae bacterium
CCATCGCGTTTCACTCTGATGCTGGGCTCTCATTCCACTTCAACCGGGCTCTACGGTCTCGGCAGCCACCTAAGGAAAACCTGGCCGAATGCCGTGAGCATGCCACAGTATTTCGCGAAGCATGGCTATCGGACTGAGTCTCTCGGGAAAGTCTATCACATCGGCCATGGTAATAAGGGTGACCCCGAATCGTTCTCGGTCCCTCATTTCAAGGAAAAGGTCATCGAATACGTCGATCCCGCATCGAAGCCGGAAGGCGGGTTAACTCGCGAGGAGGCTATGTTTCAAAACCAACCATCCCCCCCGGGAGGGATGAACAAGCTTCCCCGGGGAGCCGCTTTTGAATCACCAGATGTCGGGGACGACGCTTACGCCGACGGTCGGGTCGCGGCGGAGACAGTCGAGCGTCTTAAAGCCGCGAAGCAAAGGAAGGAGCCGTTCTTTATCGTCGCAGGTTTTGCGCGGCCCCATTTACCATTCTCAGCACCCAAAAAATATTGGGATCTATATGATCCTGAAAAGTTCGATCTGGCAGAACATTCTGATCTCCCGGCAGGCTCCCCCAAGGTGGCACAGAAGCGTGGCGGAGAAATCCGCAACTACTTCCCGGTTCCCGACAAAAACGATCCCGCGCAAATCACCGACAAACTGGCTCGTAAACTCATCCACGGATACTACGCCAGCACCAGCTACGTCGACGCCCAGATTGGCAGGGTGACCGACGCGCTTGAGCGACTCGGTTTGGCTGACGATACCATCGTGGTCCTCTGGGGCGATCACGGCTTTCATCTCGGCGACCTCGGGACCTGGACTAAACATACCAACTACGAGCAAGCCAATCGCATCCCAATCTTGATCTCCGCCCCTGGTGTGACCCAAGCAAATTCATCGACTCTTCAGTTGGCAGAGAGCGTAGACATTTTTCCGACTCTCGCAGAATTGGCCGGTCTCCCGGCGCCGGCAGGGCCACAGCCAATCGATGGCGTCAGCCTCGTGCCCGTGCTAAAAGATCCAGCTGCACGAGTTCGCGACCACGCATTCCATGCTTATCCCAAAAGCAAGATGGGCCGCGCCATTCGCACCGAACGATTTCGTCTCGTAGAATGGAGAAAACCAGGCAGCCCACGCGAATCAGCCGAAATCGAACTTTACGACTACCGGGAAGATCCTCTGGAGACAAAAAACCTCGTCAGAGAAAAAGCAGCTGATGTGAAGCGCTTGCGGGCGATTCTGGACCGTTACCCCGAAGCGGTTGGCCGTGACGGCAAGCCGGTAAAAACGGCAAAGGTTGACGAGGGCAGTGAGACGAGACAGGGAGCCGCCCAACCAAAGTCGCCGAAGATCACGAAGCGGAATCTTCGCATCATCACTGAATCCAGATCCCATAAAACGGGTAGTTTGCCTCAAGGTGTGCTTTTAGCCCAGGGCGGACGCGAGCACGGATACGCTCTGCATTTTCTTCCGGGTGGTCGGCCGGCCTTTGATGTCAGGATAAACGGAAAAGTGACCCGCATCGCCGGGGAAGATCCCGTCAAGGATATGGCCCGGTTGGAAGCGAAGCTCGACGCCAAAACGATGACACTCTCTTTAAATGGAAAGATTCTCGTGAGTGCGAAATCACCGGGACTCATCCCTGTGCAGCCCAAAGATCCACTCTCGGTGGCGATGGATACGCTCACCAATGCGGGTGATTACGTTGTGCCGAACTCCTTCAACGGAACCGTTCTGGCGGTCCGAATTGAAGGTGGCGGCAAGCCATTCGTGATTTCCAATCCGGAGATCGGAACGTCGGAAGCGACAGGGAAAAACAAACCAATAATGACGGAATAGGGCGAGGCAGTGCCCCTGGAGAATGCGGGTCGAGAGGGATGGAAGAAGTCCTTTATTTGCCCTCGGCATTGTTTTGGAGAATCCGTCGCGCACGTTCCTGGATTCGTGGTTCGGAGTCGCTTTCGACGAGGTATTCGAGCCATTCGGTGACGTTGGGATCGTTTGCCATGGGGGCGAGCGTTTCGAGGGCCTGGCCGCGCATTTTTGGGGATTCCTCCTCGCCGATCCATTCGAGGATGTTGGTCCGGAATTCTCCGTTGGTAGTCCCACGGAGGTTTTCGAGGAGCTGCCAGCGAAGGACGCTGCCTTTGGGATCGTCCAGCGAAGCGGTCCAGAGGGGCATCATGGAGGAGACGATTTCATCGTCGATGCCGCCGCCGTCCTTGAGCGAAGAGAGAGTCTTGACCCGTTCCCAGTTGTCGCGTTCGGTGTCGAGGACGATGGCGCGGGCCTCCGCCAGTTTTTCTTTTTGTTTTCGGAAATGCTCGAGCACGCCGAGATCCTGGAGTTGTTGTTCGATGATACTTGGAGTGACGTTGGTGGAATTGAGCGGCGATTCGGAGGGATCTTGGTTCGTGGCAGGAGCCTCGAGTTCGTTGATGGGTTGTTGGCTCGCGTCGGTGAGTCGGGCGAGTTCGTTCTCAAGGGCACGGACTTTGGCTTCGAGTCGGGCGGTTGATTGCGCGGGTTCCGCAGGCGAAACTGTGGGTTGCCGGGTGAAAGAGACAGCAAGGGCGGCAAGGGAGAAAAGGAGGGCCAGAATTGAAAGGACTTTCATGAGACTTGAGGAGGAGTAACAGATTTGAATGAGATTGGCGAGGTGGAAGCAGTCAAGGAGAGCTGTGCAGGTCAGGGGGAAAAGGAAAAGCCAGTTTTTTCAGAAAATTGAACGTGGGATAAGATGTTTATTCTTTCATGCGTGTTCTAGCAATTATCTCAGTTCTCATAGTCGCACCGCTTCCCTTGTTCGCAGATGCCGAAAGCACGAGTCAGATCTCACCCCGCTATTATTTTGGACTTTTCTGTAAAATGTCCTCGCTCCGCTCAGTGAAGAATGGAGAATCACCCATCATGAACCGACGCAAGTTTTGCTCACTGACAGGGACCTCGCTGGCTGGAATGGCCGCGGGTCCAGCCTTTGCCGATCATCACGCAGGCGACGCCAAGCCTTTCAAGGCGATGTTCGCGCCGCATAGCGGTCTTCTGCCCACCGGTCCCAAGGACTATCTCGACCAGATGAAGTTCGCCTACGATCATGGCTTCCGGTCGTGGGAGGAGAACTGGCTATCCCGCAAGGACGCCAAGCTCTGCGAAAAGGTTGGCGAGTTTGCCAAAGACAAGGGCATCCTTCTTGGAGTCACCGTCATCACGGGTGGTAACGGAGTGAAGTTCTGGGATCCGGGCGAAGACGGAATCAAAAACATCTTGGCCGACATGAAGAAGGGCGTGGAGCATTGCAAGCGCACCGGGCAGACTAACATGACCATGATTCCTGGCCCGCGGGACCCCAAGATGCCCTACGAAGAGCAAATCAAAAAAGCCGCCGATCTCATGAAGCGCTGCTGCGATATTGTCGAGGAGCACGGAATCATTCTGGCTCAGGAGCCTCTCTCACACGGTGTCAAAGGTGGCCCTCCTTTGCTTCGATCATTCGAAGACGGCCACAAGCTCTGCACCGCTGTGAATCGCAAATCCTGTAAAGTTCTCGCCGACTTCTTCCACGAGGGACAGATTGGTAATGGGCCTAAGCTCATCGAGAATGCCGAGAAAATCTGGGATCAGGTCAGCTACATTCAGTATGGCGACTCACCGGGCCGCAAGGAACCCGGCACCGGTAAACTCGACTATGTCGCCGTGACAAAGTTTCTCCGCAAAAAAGGCTACACCGGTCCAATTGGGATGGAGCACGGCGCCAGTAAGAAGGGCAAGGAGGGACTTGATGCTCTCATCTCTTCCTATCGTAAAGTCGACGCCTAATCGGCGGCACCGTTTTGGGGCATTCGGACCTCAATTCGGGAAAAGATTTCAAAATGCCCTCCCGCTATCTCGGCGGGAGCGGCATGAAGACGCAGCACGGAATTTTCCAGAGGGAAATTAGCGGCGAGATTTTTTAGAGGGTGGTGACGGTTTGGGAGCGGGATTCTATACCGTCGAAGGCGGTCAGAATGAGTTGAGTGCCGGGGGCGATGTTGGGGAGCGTTTTAAGCGGCAAAGTGCCGTCGGGTCGGGAGCGGGTGCCGCGGATGGGGCGACCGTCGGTGTGGGCAAGGCGGAGGTCAGCGTTGGGGAGAGTTTTGATGCGGGGGAGTTTGCAAGTGGCTGCCTGTCCGCTTTGGGAAGCTGTTTCGCTCAGTGAGCCGCCGCCGCGCGGAGTTTCGTCAGGGGCATCGATGAGGTTGCGAATGCGGAGGTCGATTTTGGGATCGACCAGGGTGGGGTCGAATTCCATTTCGAGGAAGTTCCAGTAGAAGGGATCTTCTTTTTTCTGAGGCTGAAGATCGGGAGTGGCGTGTTCTTTATGATAGAGGCAATGGACGTCGAGGGGGCGGCCGTCGAAGTCTTTCATACTGGGGCCAAAGCCGGGGATGACGGCGCGTCCGCCGCTGCGGCCGATGGGGCCGAAGGAGCATTCGATGAGATTGAAGTCGGTATTCTTGATGATACTGCCATTGTGCACATCGCCGTAGACGGTGACGATGCCGTCGCGCTCGGAGAGGAGTTCGATGAGCCGGTCGGCTCCGGCCTTGACCCAACCGGCGTAGTCGGCGGCGACGCGGTCGCGTTGCTCAAAGACAGCGTTACCGCCTTTGTTTCCGCTCCAGATGGTATGGAGGCCATTGAGGCCGGTGAGGCAAATGAGGGGCGCGGAATCGGTGCGGATGAGTTGTTGCAGCCAGGCGAATTGTTCTTCGCCAAGAAGGGCACGGGTGGGGTCGGCGCGGTCGTATGCGTTCTCAACATGATCCCAGCCCCAGTCTTTCCAGATGTTGGTGTCTTGTGAACTGCGCCAGAGTCGGGCATCGACGATGGTGAGGGTGAAGTCGCGACGCGGCATTTTCCAGGCGCGCCATTTTTTGGGATTGGCGAGAGGATCGACTTCTTCGGCGCCGGTGACGAGGTGATGAACGATCTGGAAATTACGGCGCATGTAGGAGGAATCCTGTCCCAGCCCCTCGCGCTTGCGGATCGCGATTTGCTCGGGACCTTTGACGTCGTCCATGCCGTAGTCGTGATCGCCGGGGTTGATGATGTTCCAATGCTGCATCATTTGCCAACGGGAGGTCGGGCCGAAGATGGAATTGGCGATGACCTTGTAGGCATCGTCGGTGCTGGGCGGATAGAGAACGAGCTCCATATACCAGACGTCATCTTCCCATACCATGATCTGGAAGTTGTAGTCGTCGAGGTGTTTGTAGGATTCCACGGACGGTTGATCGCGGACCTGCCAGTCGTCGCCGCCGCCGAGAATTTTTAATCCGGCCTCAGTGCGTTGTTGCAGGCCGGAGGTGATGGCGTGACAGCTGAGGCCGCAGAGTTTGTAGGGAGCTTTGAGTTTGGGGAGGCGGCCCACGTAGGTGCCGGAAGCGGGAACATCTCCCACCAAGCCGGTGCCAGGCCCGCAGGCGCCGGAGCCAATGCGGGGGTCGGTAGTGACGTTTTCTCCGTCCTTCCAAATGGTGTAGTAGAGTGTGGCGTCGCCCGGGCTTTTAGGGAGAGTGGTGGTGATGACGGAGGTGTTGCGTCGGAAGTCGTTGTTGACGATTTTGGCGGTGCCGGAGACGGGGATCCTTTCCCAGTCTGCGGTGGGAGAGTCGGAAACGCGAACCTCGGCCTTCTTGCCGTCGGAGGCGAAGACGCTCACAAATTTAACCTGCCACTTGCCGTCGACTTTTTTGAGGGTGTCGCCAAGCGGGTAGCAGGCGGAGCATTCGGCGTGGCCGACGTTGAGTGGTTTGTTTTCGCCGGGGTCGAGCGAGACATCGCAGATTTCGAAGTCGATGAGGCCGCGAGTGGCAACGCCGAAGAAGCCCGAGCTTTGAGCTTGGGGAATGTTATCGAGAGTCAGGGTGCTGGAGTTGAGCGTGGTGGTTACCTTGGTGCCTTTGACTTCGAGGGAGAGAGTGAATTTGTCGCCTGGTTTGAGGATGGAAGCTTTCGTTTTTCTGGGAGCAGGGGCCTTTTTCTTTCGGTTGGTGGGCTTTTTAAGTTCAGCGAGATGACCGTTGTCTTGATATCCAATGATGGTGGCTTTTCGAGATTTGTTGTATCCCTCGAAAAGGCTGCGCCCTCCGATGGCGATCCCGAGTTGGCCGTAGCCGGGTTGATACATTTTCCAATCGGCATTGTCGCCTTCGGGAACCGCGGGAGCATCGGCGTGGTAGGTGCCTTTAATCGTGATGGTGTAGTTGCCGGTGAGTTTCCAATCGCGTCGCCAGAGAATTCCGTGGGGGAGAGAGGGATCGTAATCGGTCTCCATCTTCTGTTTGTCATGGGTCTCGGAGTGGTAGGGGAAGCCGGTGCGTCGGGCGCGGTCGCCGACATTTTTGAGTCGGCGGCGAAGGGCTCCGTTTTTGATTTGCCAGTAGCCGGGGTTGAGCGATTCCCACTCGGAGCCGTGGACAAGGGAATCGGGGCGGGAGAAGCCATCGATAGCGACGAGAGCAGGTCTTCCGCTGAGAGCTGGAGTGAGCGCGAGAGTGGCGGAGGTGGTTTTGAGAAAGTGACGGCGGTCCATGTCAGCTTACTTCTTTGATTTCTTCTTTTTGCGGCCTCTCGTCATTTGTTCGATGGCTTTGAGCTCGGTGGCCTGGCCTTCGTCGCCGCATTGCTTCATCCAGACGGTGAGCTTGGAGCGAAGTTTGTTCATCGTTTCGGTGTGCTTTTCGTCGCCGGCGAGGTTGTTGAGTTCGAGCGGGTCGGTGATGATGTCGTAGAGTTCTTCCTTGGGGCGCAATTGGTAGCGTTTGACGAGAGCTTTGGCTTTCGGGGTCTCGACGGTCAGCCAGCTCTTGAATTCAGGAGAGGTGGTGCAGGCGTTTTTGAATTTGGCTTCCGGGGTGAGGTTCCAGATGAATTTGAATTTCTCTGAGCGGATGGAACGAATGCCATAGTGAGGCGAACCGGAATTGATGCCCTTGGTGGTCATGATGCCGTGGACGTGTGTTTTGTGAGTTTCTTTTCCGGCGAAGACAGGGAGGAGGCTTTTTCCTTGAAGGGAAGGATCGGGAGTGCCTCCGGCGGCTTCGACCCAGGTGGGAAGGAGGTCGATGTATTCGATCATGGCGGGGTTGGTGGTGCCGGGTTTGATCTTGCCAGGCCAGCGGGCGATGAGGCCGGTTTGGAGGCCGCTGTCGTAACAGGTCCACTTCGCAAAGGGCATGGAGCTGCCTTGTTCGCTGGTGACGACGAAGAGCGTGTTGTCGGAGAGTTTGTGTTTTTTGAGAAGCTGCATCGCCTGGCCAACTTGACTGTCGTAGTAGGTGATCTCGGCAAGGTAGCGGGACATGGCGTCGCGGATGGCGGGGGTGTCGACGAAGTAGGGCGGGAGTTGAATGTTGGCTGCTGGGTAGCGGGAGGCGTCGCCTTTGTTCCAGGGTGTGTGAGGTTCGTTGGAGCAGAGGAGAAGGCAGAATGGTTTGTCGGTGTCGGTACAGTCCTTCATGAAGGAATCGACTTTATCGAAATTAGGATTCTTTCCGTCGGGGATTTTTTCCCAAGCAAACACGCTGCCGGGAGAAACGTGGGTTTTTCCGCTTTGAGCAACGCGGTAGCCGAGGGCTTTGAGATATTGCACGACGCTCTTGGTGCCGTTTTCGACGTAAGTGTGATTCGGGTAGGCTCCGCTGGTGACTGGATAGAGTCCGGTGTAGATGTTGTGGCGGGTGGGGGAGCACATCGGTGCGGTTTGGAAGCAACGGGTGAAGCGCATTCCTTCGCTGGCGAGCTTGTCGATGTTGGGGGTGTGGGCCTGCCCGCCGTAGCATCCAAGATCACGGAAGGTGCAGTCGTCGGCGATGATGAAGACGATGTTGGGCTTGGTGGCGGCAGTCGAAATGCCGCAGCTCATGAGGGCGATGTAAAGGGTGCGAAACATAAGAGGTGATAGGATACGAATTTAGTTGTGGCTCGGGAGAGTCGCTAGAGCTTCTCGGTGTGGCCGACCTTCACCGCACCATCGTTGGTGGTGAACCATTCGGCTTTGGCTTTTCCGTTCTCCACGGTGATGCCAAGGAATCCTCCCTTGGCGCTAAAGTAGCGATGCATCGGAGCTTTGCCGGGGTTGCCGCCATACTGGTGCTGGTCATTGATGGGGCCGCAGCCGAGTTCGATTAATCCGGTGCCGGGATCCTTCGAGCAATACTGCCAGTGGCGGTCACCACAAATGACGTAGGTGTTTTTCATTGGAGCAAGGAAATCACGGAGCTCCTGGCCTTCGTGGAAGAAGGCTTTGTTGGCGTGGTTGTCTGATTTGCCTTTTTTGTCGGGGCCGACTATAGGGCCGGGGGTGATGAGGAATTTATAGGTGGCGTTGGATTTGCTCATGGTTTTCTTGAGCCAGGCCTTTTGTTCGGCACCGAGGATGGTTTTGTTGGGGCCGTCTTTGTCACGATTGGCAGACCGGAAGTCGCGGTTCTCGGTGAGCCAGATTTGCAGGTCCTTCCCCCAGCGAATGGTGCGGTAGGTCTTCTCTCCCATCGGGACTTGCTCACGGAAGATGGAAAGGCCCTGGGCGAAGGTGAGGTCGCCGTAGGTTTGGCCGGGCCAGCAATCGTTCTTCAAGGTGTCGTGGTCATCCTTCATGAAATAGGAGGAAACCTGTCGATGAAAATTCTGATTGTGCCGATAAGCGAACATGAGGTTCCACTTGGCGCGAGCCTGTGCCACGTTCTTGGCGAGAGGTGCTTTGTCGTAATAGAGAATGTCTCCGGTGTGGACAAAGAAGTGAGGCTCGAACCCAAGCATTTGCTTGAAAGTCAGGTGGCCGTCGGCACCCGCGTCGATGCTGCGAACAGCCTGACAGGTCGAGACGATGAAACGAACGGGTGTTTCTGATTTACCTTCGGGTGCGGTGTGGAAGCCTCCGGTGATTTTTGAGGCGACCTTCGAGTCTTTGTTTTTCCGGCTCTCCACGATGAGTTCGTAGTGGTGACCGGGAAGGAGGTCAGTGAGGCGAAACTGATGAGAGAAATCGGTTTCAGCCTTGATTGGTTTCCAGGGTGTATACTGGATTCCGCTTTTGACTCCTATTGCCCGATGTCCGACCCTGGCTTCGCCTTTCATTCCCGGAACGACTCCGAGAGGCATGTCGATTTTGTCCTTATCTTTTTTTTCTAGTCCCTCGGTGAAGATGGGGAGTTGCTCGAATTTGGCGGAGTCTTTCTCCGTGAGACGTGCCCAGATTATGGCGGAGTTTTGATCGACTTCGCCGACTTTGATTCCGGAGGCGAAAAAGGGAGCTTCATCGGCTGCAAGCAGGCCGATGAGCGTGAGAAAAGCGAAAGTTCTCATGAGTTATTCTCCTTTAGGGAAGGTCCAGGGTTTTGGTGCAGGGAGCGAGAGAAGGTGCTTCACAGCGGCTTCGAGTTGGCGGTCTTTGCCGCCTTCGCGATCTTCGGGATTGTTAGCGACTCTGATATCCGGTTCGAGTTGCGTGTTCTCAAGATAGTTGCCATCGGGGCCGATCGTTGAAACCTGGGGAATGCCGAAGATGATAGTGCGGTCGTGAAGACGCTCCCACCAAACGGCGGTGCCGGTCCCCGGGACAGGCATGCCGACGAGCTTTCCGATTTCCAGAGTCTTGTAGGCGAATGGGAAGAGGTGCGCGTCGGAGTAGTTGCCTTCGCCCATGATGACAGCGGAGGGTTTGGTCCAACGGAAGAGCGGTTCGCCACCCATATTGCTTTGACCGCGTGGGTAGAATCTCAGGAAGGTTTTTCCGCTGAGGAAGGTGGTGAGGTCTTCAGTGAGCCACCCGCCGCCATTGAAGCGGGTGTCGACGATGAGCGCATTCTTGTCGGTGTGGTGCCCGAAGACTGAGGCGTAGGCGTCGCGAAATCCGCTGTCATTCATCTGGCGAACGTGCACGTAGCCCAACTTTCCGCCGGAGAGCTCTTCGGTTTTTTGGCGCATCTTTTTAATCCAGCGACGATAGAGGAGTTCGCCTTCTTGTCCGCCCGAGATGAGACGAATAACTTCCTCCCAGCGTTTATTGTCGGCTGGATTGAAGAAGGAGAGGAGGACGCGTTCGCCGGCCTTTCTGTTGAGGCGCTTGATGTGGTTTTCGCCTGCGGCGATCTTGTTACCGTTGATTTTTTCGATGATCGTTCCGGTAGGGAGTTTTTCGTCGAGAAGATCGAGCGGGCTGCGGGGGATCACTTCGAGAATGCGAATCCCGGGGCCCTTGTGGTCCCAATCATGGTAGATGCCCAGCGAGGCGGTGGAGTCGCCGGTGCTAAATGACGGGCGGTAGAAACAACCGGTGTGCGAGGCGTCGAGTTCGCCGAGCATTTCGCTGACCATTTCGGCGAAGTCGTAGTTGTTGTTAATAGCGGGGAGGAGCTTCTTGTATTCCTTGCCATAGAAATCCCAATCGGCCCCGTGGAGATCGGTGCGGTGGAATTTCTCGCGGACCTGCCGCCAGATGTGCTGGAACATTTCCGTGCGCTCGGCGGCGAGGTCAAAAGTGATTTCTGAATCGTAGGAGAGGGACTTGGATTTACCATCCCCGGTGCCAATCTTGTGAAGGCTCCCTCCGGCCAGAACGAAGATATTTTTTCCGTCTTCGCTGATTTGGATGTCAGTGGATCCGCTGCCGCCTGTACCCCCGAGGCTGGTAAGGAGCTTGGTTTCTTTCTTATAGAAATCGTGGGACCAAATCTGGAATTTCTTACGTTCGCTTCCCATGTAAAACACCGTGCGCCCGTTGGGAGCCACGACAGCTCCTTCGAGATTGGTGGAGTGAATCGAGAGCCGTTCGATGCGGTCCTCAACACCTTCGGGATCGAGCTTCTTTTTCTCTTCGAAGAGTTTTTCCCAGTCCTCGTCTTTGATTTCGTCGCGCTCGGCTTCGGTGAGTTGAAAAAGTCGATGAGCGCGGTTGGTCAGGAAGCCGGCGTAGATGTCGAGTTCGCTGCCCCAGCTCCCGTGTGATTTTTTGCCGTGGCGGTTGGAGATCCAAAGGGCGGCTTCGCCATTCCAGGCCCACTGGGGAGCCATGTCGTAGTAACCGTTCCGGCTAAGGTCGATGGGCTCGGATTTGCCGTCGGCGGCGACCAGGAAAACGTTCTCGGTCCAGCGCTGCTTTTGCAGAAGCATCGTAAGGAGGTTCTTGCTGTCGGGCGACCAGGAATACTCGATGTCGCCATCGGAGTAGGAATAGGAACGACTACCGTCGTGCAAGGTGGTGCTGGTCTTTTTTTCCACATCATAAACGCGGAGTTGCACTCGGTCCTGGAGGTAGGCGATCTGTTTGCCGTCGGGCGACCAAAGGGGCTGGAATGTTTCATCGTCTCCGGCGAGGAGGGTTTCCTCCGTGAGGGTCGTGGAGAGATAAAAGCTCTTCTCTTCCTCACGCGCGATGCTGGTAGTGTAGAGGTTCCAGCTGTTGTTACGTTCCGAGGCGTAAACGAGTTGACGCCCTTCGGGATGGAAACTTACCGAGCGTTCCTGCTCCGGAGTGTTGGTGATGCGCTTGGTGGTCTTGTGATCGATTGAGGTGACGAAAATCTCTCCCCGGGCGATGAAGGCAATCTCGTTGCCCTTCGGTGAAACAACCATCTCGGTAATCGAATTCGAGAGCTTGACCATTTCGGAATTCGTTTTTTCGTCGGTCTGGATTGTGATACGAATTTTTTTCGGAGCTTCGTTACCTTTTTCCTGCACGAAGATGTTTCCGTGGTGGCTGAAGGCGATCTTTCCGTTTTTGGATCTGCTCAGGAAACGAACCGGGTGCTTGTCGAAAGTGGTGAGCTGTTTCGGCTTGGTGTTCTTTTTGATCGAGCTTTGCCAGATGTTGAAGCATCCGCTTTGCTCGGAGAGGTAGAGGAACTCCTTATTGTCAATCCAGACGGGATTGCGATCCTCGCCGACGAAGTTGGTGATCTTGCGATGTGATTTTTTGTTCCAGTCGGAGAGCCAGACGTCCCTGGTGACCGAGGAGGTGTGGTGCTTGCGCCAGGGGTCTTCGTAGCCTTTGCGGTCGTGGTAGAGGAATTGTTTTCCGGAGGGGGAGAAGTTGACGTTTTCCGAAGGGATCGCGAGGAGCTTGGTGATGCGGCCGCCATTGACGGGAGCGAGATAAGTTTCGCCCACGCGGCGATTGGGAATATCGAGGGATTCCGGAGCGTCGATGCGAGTGGATTCGAAGATGACTTTCTTTCCGTCGGGCGTGAAGGACGTCGGGATGTCGTTTTGGGAATGGAAGGTGATTCGCTTGGCTTTGCCGCCTTTGGCTGAAATGAGAAAGACGTCGAAGTTGCCGTGCCGATTGGAGGCAAAAGCGATCGATTTTCCATCGGGTGACCAGACCGGGTGGTAATCCCGCGCGAGGTGTTGGGTCAGGGAGCGTGCTTCGCCGCCGGAAGAGGGGACCGTGTAAAGGTCCGCGCCGTGCGTGAAAACGATCGTTTCGCCGTTGGGAGAAATGGCAGGATAGCGCAGCCACTGGGGAGCGGCTTGGGCAAGCCCAAGAGTGGCAGCGAGAAGAGTGATGATTCGCATGCCGCACCCTTTCAAAAACGTGGCGAGACCGGAACCACAAAAGTATTCTTTTCTCAGCAGCAGCGGCTCACTTGGCGATCGGTTGTGAGAGGCGAAGGTAGGCGAAGAGGTTTCGAAGGGCGGTATCGTCGAGGCCGTTGAGGAGGCCGTCGGGCATGAGGCTGCGGCCGACGGGTTTTAGGGCGCTGATTTGTTTGCGGGGAATGGTGAGGTCCGTTCCGTCAAATCCCCGCAGGACGATGCTGTTTTGATCTTCGTCGGAGAGGAAGCCGCTGAGGACTCGCTTGTCGCGGGTTGTGACAACGACGTTCTCATAGCCTTCGCGAATTTCGGCGTTGGGCTCAAGAATACTCAGGAGCATCGTGCCTAGATCGTCGCGTTGATAGCGGGTGAGGTCCGGACCGACATTGCCGCCTTTGAAGAAGAGTGTATGGCAACTTGCGCACCGGGTGGTGAAAATGGCTTCACCGGCGTAGGGATCTCCGGGGCGCTCGGCGAGGATCTTTTGCAGGGCTTCGGAGCGGAGGGAGGGGGTTGGTTTTTCGTTTTTAGGGAAGTGCTTCAGAAGTAAGGAAGACACGGCTTTGTCATCGTGAAGCGCGAGGCGGGTAATGAGCTCAGGTGGGATTTGATCTGGAGCGATGTTTTCTAAGAGAGTCGTTGCCCAAGTGGGACGGGAGGAGAGGAGGTTCAAGGTGGAGGCTTGCAGAGATGGGGAAAGTTTGGGGTGAAATTTCACGAGGACCTCTCCGATCTCCTTGTCTTCGTAAATTTGCAAGGCGGTGATGGCGGCGCGGGGGAGGTTGGGTTCGTCTGCTGAGATGATGAGTGTCAGGAGTTGCTTCCAGACTTCGGAGGTTCCTTGATAGCTTCCGAAGGCTCGGATGGCGGCGAGTCGCTCTGCTTGCGCGGCTTGCTTGTTGGCGAGTAGTTCGAGACCCTCGATGAGAGCTTGTGGCTCGCCACTTCGGATGCGCATGGAGAGAGATGATTTGTCCAACTTGAGAGTGAGTTTGTCGGGGAGTATGGGAACGGTGCGACCTTCGAAGGCCTTCTCGAATCCTTTGGTGAGCGCGTCGCGGCCTGCTTCATTGGGAGCGAGTTCGAGGAGGCGGGCGCAGGTGAGGAAATCGCGGCGGGATCCGGCTTCGGCGAAACGGCGCATGAGTCGTGGGGCGATTTCGTTTAGGAATAAGAGCGAGGACCAAAGCTTCTTGTCATTGAGGGTAGCGATGACAGTTTCAGAGTGGTCTTCGCAGTGTGCTTCCACGACATGCCAGGCCATGAGTGGGATGAAGGGATCGTTGAGGTGATTGGGTTGGGAGATGATCTGATTGGCGAGAGCGAGGGACTGTTTGCGTGGTAGACGACTTGCGGTGGAGAGGATCTGGCATTGGACCTCGGCGGTTTCTCTACCGGTGCGCGATAGGATTTGAGCGAAAAGATCCGGCTCAATTTTTTTGTCGTCTCCGGAGAGTCTGATGATCCAGGCCCGAACCATTGGAGCGGGGTGGTCGAGATAGTGAATTGCGGTGCGAGTGCTCAGTTTTCCTATCTGATGGAGAATCCAAAGAGCCTCCAAGGAAGGATGGGAATCATTTCCCTCAAGGAGAGTTTTCAAATGTGGAACGAGGTAGGGATCTGCCCGTTGGGCCAACAGACGAACGGTGGTTTGGCGGTGCCAAAGGTTGTCGTGGGTGAGGAGCGCGAGGAGTTCCGAGGTTGATTTCGCTTCGAGGTTTCGATCCTCGAGAAGTGATGAGGCCTTTCCCTTGAGGCGATAGATGCGTCCGCTGTTGGGGTCGATCTGGCCTTGGTAGTTTTGTCCGTGGGCGATGTATTGTTCGCGGAAGTCAGAGAAGATGACGCTGCCGCAAGGAGCATTGGCGAGATAAACCGGGCGGAAGGTAAGGTCTTTGCTGCGAAGCGGGAATCCGGTGTCAGTGGTTTTGAAAGTGCTTCCGGTCGGGATGCGATTAGAGGAGATCAAGGCATGGTGCAGGGGATCGACACTGAGAAATTGTCCCTGCATGCGGGAAGGAAGAGCGGGGGCATCGATACAGACTCCGATGTGGGAAAAGCGCGGAATCGAGTTGGTGCTCGCCATCATGGTGAGTTCTCCAAAGGCGAAGGGATTGGGTGGCGGCCCGAACTTGCCGGGGTTCTTTCCTTGCTTGAGATACTGACCGTTTTGGATGAAGTGAAAGCCGCGTGTTCCGCCGCCATTGTGTCCGCTGAAGAGTCTTCCCTCGGCATCAAAGTGCAGGCCGAAGGTGTTGCCGCCCCCGTCCGCAAAGACTTCGAATTCTTTTGTCCGGGGATGATATCGCCAGACAATGGGTCCTTCGTTGTAGATCGGTGGATCATTGTAGCCGGGCCGTGTCACGCGGCTGGTCGTGGTGCTCCCTTGTCCACCGTAGAGCCAGCCGTCGGGTCCCCAGGCGAGACCGTTGGCCACGCTGTGGGTGTCCTCGAGTCCGAAACCGGCAAGTCGGATCTCGGGGTCGCTGTCGGGAATGTCGTCTCCATTTTGATCAGGATAAAAGAGGAGGTAGGGAGTGTGCATGACCCAAATGCCTCCCCAACCCCGGACGACGGAGTTTGCCATGTTGAGCCCGGTGAGGACATTCTTGCTCGTTTCATAAACACCATCTCCGTCGAGGTCTTCGTGCACGCTGATGATGTCGGCTCCGCGATCATGATTCGGTGGCGCGGGTGGAACGCGGTCATACTTTGAGCGGTAGTATTGATCACGGCCGATCATGGCGAGTCCGGCGGGGTAGGGGTATTGGCGGTATTGCGCGACCCACATGCGGCCTCGGGTATCGAAACTGAAATGAGTAGGTTGTGCGATTTCGGGTTCGCTGAGCAAGGCGTTGACTACGAGGTCATCGTCAGTTTCCAGCAAGGCGAGGTCTTCGCCGGGAGGAACCTGTCGACCGCGGATAGGTTCGATGGTGCGGGCGAGAGGTCGGCTGGAGAGCTTGAATTGATTGGAGGAATAAGCGGCGTGCTTGGGCTTTTCCGGGCTACTTGCGAAATCGTCTTTGGAAGGAGCGGTGTTGGTGAACTGCCACTCACTTCCTAGAACAAGTTCGTTAAAGTAGTCGAGGATGACCGGAGCGGAGGCGAGACCTCGCTTGCTTGACTTCTTCTCCAGACGAATGAGCAGGGAATTGAAGTGAGTTTTCTTGAGGATGTTTTTGGGAACCTTGAATCGCTGTTCCTTGCCGTCGGGGATGCCCGGGGACTTCACGATGCTCTGCCCGTTTAAGAAAATCTCAAATTGCCCCGGAAGACCAGCGATGGCGAGGACGGTAGAGCTTCGCCAAAGGTCTCGCTCGTCCCCTGCCGATTTGGTGAGACGGTCTGGAACCTGCAGGTAGCAACGGAGCCAGATTTTTTCCTGCTGGGAAGGGTGTGTGGGAATGGATGTTGTGGTCCATTCGGCGCCGGTGATTTGGCCGACGGAGAGGAGAAGGTAAAATGCGGGGAGGAAAAAAGCACGAACCATTCCCCAATCATCGACATGGCCGATGATGAGTGAAGGAAATTCCCAGATGAACTGCGATCAGTGCGATTCTAACGGGATGACGAGATCGAGATCGCCGTCATTGTCCCAATCCTTCAGGTCGGGATAGAGACCGGTGTTGTTTTTGGGAACTCCTTTGAACTGGGCTATTTCCACCCATTTTTTTCGGCCTTTCCCCAATACTGTGAAATGTGGATGTCTTCTCCTGATTGATCGGTCAGCCAGGTCTCCGCGGCGTAGCCCTCAGCAGTTACCGGAAGATAGTGCATAAATCCCTCGAATGAGCCCACCAGGAAATGTTGCGTGGTGGGCAAAGAAGGAGCCGATTGAAGCGGGTGAGTTTTTGAAGACTCTGCCGTCCGGGGAGGATTAGTCATCGTCGTCGACGCCCCGGCGGTAGGCCGTGATTTCGCGCTCGCCGTGGGCGATGAGAAGGATGGCATCTTCGGTAGCGACGGCTTTGAAAAGGTCCATCATGAGTCCTTCCTGTCCGGGCCAGGGGTAGACGAAAAAGAGATCAACCTCGCCGGGGTCGAGCCCGTCGTAGATCGGCGTGGTGTCGATTGGGACCCCTCCCGAGCTTGTGGCTTCGGGCGGGAGGAGGTCTTTGCCGCCGATGCCTTCGCATTCCTCGTAGCCTTCGGGGAGGTAGCTGGTATTTAGGATTTCGACGGGGAGATTGTGGTCCTTGGCGAGTAAGTCCGCGAATTCGGCAATTTCGGGTTCGATCTCGATGCCATAGGACTCGAACCCGAGGAGAGAAGCCATGCAGGCGGCAATGCCGAAGCCGCAGCCCCATTCGCAAAAGACATCACCGCGGAGGTCGCCGGATTTTTTGAGTGAGACGATGGCGGCATAGATGATGGCGGGATTACTGGGTAGGTAGCGGGGATAGCGGCGTCCGAGTCCGGCTTCAAAAAAGCCATCGCAACGTCGGGCACCCTCGCCAAGGAGGGCCGTGATGTCATCAGGGATTTCGCCTTTATCGAGGCGGAGAGTAATTGGTTCAACGGACACGATGAAAGATGGTTTAGCGCTTTTGGGAATGCTCCAATAATTGAATGGCATCGGCGATAACATATTTTCCGTCGGTGCCTTCGTTGGAAATGGTGATCGAGCCGGCCTTGCCTTTCTTAAATTTAAACACGCCCAGAGACCGGAAGAGCTTTCCGTGTTTGGGAACCTCTTGCTGGTTGATGCGAATGGTGGTTTTGCCGGAGGCGTGAACGATCGTAACGGGGGTGTTGGTGGCGCGTCTCACATTATAGCAGTGGGAAAGGCGGACCTCGTATTTTCCGGCTTTTGGAATATTCGGTGTCCACGTCACCGATTTTTTCCCTTTGTCGGAGTTTTGGTCGTGGAGGTAGCCGATGCCGACGTAGGGCGGGGTGTGGGTCGAGTATTGCCATTTGCCGTTGAGAACGGCATCGGTTTCATCGAGGACGATGCCGGGAAGAGTCTCGGTGGCTGCGACGATGAACTGCACGTTTCTTGGAATGTCGACCTCGCCCGGCGCGTGGGTGTTGGGAGCCGCGTCTGGGTGAGGTTCGATCGAAAAACCGGAGCCTCCTCCCATTAGGAGGGCGATCGCGGCGAGACGGTTTCTCATACCGGTGAGACTAGCTGAGTTGCGATCAAGCTGCGAAGCCATTTATTCCTGCCGTCACTTTGGATATTTTGTGTTCGAATCCTGAAAAATCACCTGATATCTTTTCGTAACGACTTGCACATGATTCGTTTCTTGTCTGTGGTCAGCCTGGCGGTGCTATTTGCTCCTGTGATTTTTGCTGAAGAGATCGCTCCCGAGAGGATGAGTGCAGAGGCCGCGCGCCTCGATGAATTGATCGATGCTGTTCTCAAAGAGGACGAAAAGGCCGCTCCTCCTTCCGTCGATGACGCGACCTTTCTTCGGAGGGCCTCATTGGTCGCGATTGGCCGAATCCCGGCGCTCGCTGAAATTCAGGAGTTTACGAAAGACAACTCCGCTGACAAACGAAGCCGCCTCGTGGCCCGGCTTTATCAATCGAAAGGCTACCAGAGCCACATGAACAATTGGTTCTGTGATCATCTGCGACTCAACGAGGTGAAGTTACAGGGCGGATATTTCAGCTCCAATACTCCGCTGATCAATTGGACCCGCCAGTCGGTTCGCGAAAACAAAAGCTGGAAGGCGATGACGGTCGAGTTGCTCTCAAGTCGTGGCAACGGTTGGATCGGTTCGGGCGCTTCCCATTACTACACCCGGGATATCGGCATGCCTCTCGACAACTCCGCCAACACGATGCGGGCCTTCCTCGGAATGCGAATGGAATGTGCGCAATGTCACGACGATCCCGGTTCAGCCTGGGAGCGGATCGACTTCTTCAATCTCGCCGCCTTCACCCATGGCAAAAGCAATTACGGACGTCTCGATTTTTTAAAGGGGAGGGGGAGGTTTGTGAATATGTCCTCGAAGAAGGAATTTAATGCCAAGGGGCTTCATCATCTGCACTTTTTCAGCGATGCCATCGGGCAGTATGCCGCGAGTGGCATTGAGCCCGGCAAGGGCACTGGGAGGATCAAGCTTCCCGATGATTACCAATACCGTGACGGAGACCCTGGCGAGTTGGTGGAAGGGCGAACTCCCTTCGGCGGCAAGCTGCGTCTCGATGCCAAGAAAGTAAATCCAGACAGCCTCGAGCAATTCGCCGCCTGGGTGGTTGGTGACGAGAACCCCACCTTCGCTGGTTCCATCGCGGCAAGAATGTGGCAGCGGGTGATGGGTGCAAAACTTCACAAGGAAGATAACGAGGAATTTCTCGATCCCAAAGATCCTCTCACAGGCGCCCTGAGCAGCGGTCTGATGAAGTTGATGGCGGATTACGACTATGACCTTCGTGCTTACCAGCAAACCCTCATGCTGACCAAGGCCTTCGCGGTGAAATCCGCACCTGACATGGAGGCCTCCTTTCACGGATTGATGGGGCGACCGATCGAACGAATGAGCGCGGAGCAAATTTGGGATTCGTTAATCACCCTTGTATTGGAGGACCCGGAGTCAGCGCAGCGAATCGAGGACATGGAGCTTCTCTACATTCACGGGCGCTACATTGGCCGCCTTGAGGACATCATCAAAAAGGTCCACTCCTTCAAGACGATCAAGGAATACCAGGAATGGGTCATCATGAAATACAGGGAAGCGCGCGATGGGACCGGCCCCAAAGCACCTGCACCACGACCACCGACCTACATTGCGGGACACGGTCGCCTCATGACTTCTGCGATTCAAGGAATCGCCCGGGCTTCCGAATTGCCGAGCCCGGCCTCACCCAATCATTTCCTTCAGAAGTTTGGTCAGTCCGATCGAATTAGCATCGACGGAGCCACCAACGAAGGCAGCCTTACCCAGACTCTCCAAATGCTCAACGGAGCCACTCAAAAAATAGTGACTACTCCAAAAGGTATCGCGATTCGAAAAATTCTCACCATTCCCGGGTCGAACGAAGAGAAGGGCGTCCTTCTTTTTCAATCCGTTCTGACTCGCCAACCCACCGACCAGGAGCGAGCCTTGTGTGCCAGGGAACTCGACGATGGGGAGGGGAAGGGATTTGCCAATATTGTCTCCGCTCTCGTTTGCACCCCTGAATTTCTCTTTATTTACTAATGAATCCAACTTCCAACTTTGGCGACGAATTCTCCCGTCGTGAATTTCTTCGTGATGCCTCCCGCAAGTTTCTTGGTGTCAGTTTGGCACCCATGCTTGGAGGAAGCCTGGCTTCGCAAGCCTTTGGTGAGAAAGTAGCGGCACAGCGGAAAAATCCTGCCACCAATGTCATCTTCCTCAATATGGCAGGCGGCATGAGTCACCTCGATACCTTCGACCTCAAGCCCGGTCAGGAAGTTCAGGGACCGGTGAAAGGAATTTCCACGACCGCCGACGGACTTCAGATCGCGAGCTATCTTCCCGAGACGGCAAAGGTGATGCGGGATGTTTGCACCATTCAATCGATGCAGTCGAAGCAGGGCGATCACGATCAGGCCAGCTATCTTCTCCATAAGGGCTACAATCAGCTGGGCACCATCGTTCATCCTGCGGTTGGGAGTTGGGTCACGCGAATGAGGGGCTCTGAAAATAATACCCTGCCTGGATACATCGCGGTGAACAGTCCCGCCAATATGATTGGCGCTGGTTGGATGGGAGCGAAATTCGCTCCGGCCGTTGTCACTAATCCTGAGAAGGGATTAGAAGGAACTAGTCGGCACCCTTCCGTGAGTGAAGAGGACTTTGAACGTCGCCTGAGTCTCGCGGATGCCGTAAACAAGCGCTTTCATCAAGAGAACCCCTCGCCGAATGCCAAAAATTTCGAAACTCTCTTCGATGAAGCGGTGCGCGTCATGAAGAGCGAAGATCTCGCCGCCTTCGATTTGACCAGGGAGAAGCCCGCTCTTCGAAATCGATACGGTCGTCAT
>JAQWZU010000035.1 GCA_029253285.1 Akkermansiaceae bacterium
TTGAAGTTGGGATCCGTAGTTGGCGCACCTGGTGTTCCAGCAACGTTACCTTCGGAAAACCAGCCGTTGGGAATGGCATCGGCCCAAGCGTTGCCACCCAGAACGTTGTCCTCAAAGCTGGCGTTATTGACAGGGATCGCAGCTCCGTTTGCCAAGCCTGACGCGAAGATCGCGACGCAGAGGGCGGAGAGGATTCTAGATACAAAAAAAAGGAAGGAAATCGAAATTGTTCTTTTCATGCTTCCAACAACTAAAAAGGTTTTCCTCTACCGCCGCAAGACCTAAAAACATCTAAAGTTCATTATTCTCGAACATTCAGCCCAAACGAAAGCCCCTAATTCAGGGCCTCAGCAAGCAACTCCAGATTCCGGGTAAACACTCCGCTGAGAAGATATTGCTCTCCCCTTTAGAATTTCGGCTACCCGGTAAGAGCCCCGCAACCACTGGGGCATACGTCCTCCGAAGCTCTTTGATTCAAGAACTCGTGTTCCTAACGCAATGCGAAGACACACGGCAATCACCGCTTATCTTCTACTTTTCTGCCGAGCCAACAAAATACAATGACGCGACCGCTTCGACTTCTCATGAGGCTTCGAGGCAAGCTCTTCCACCTGAAAACCCGCTTTGATCAAAAGCTTTTTAAACTTCGGTGCCGGTTCGGAAAGCCAATAGGCAATACAACCATTCCGCGTGATCACCTTCTTCAACGCCTGCAAAAAGTCCGGAGTGTATAACCGGGAATTCCCCGAGGTAATCAAATCATCCGGCGTATTATCGATATCGAGCAACAAGGCATCGTAAGATCCAGGCTTCTTTTCCCGAACAATATCGTAAAGATCCCCCTGAATAATCTTCGTCCGCTGGTCTTCAAGCAAAGGCCCGTTATGCTCGACCAAAAAAGTCCGGTTCCACTCGATCAAGGGCGGCATCAACTCCGCCACGTCCACTGTCGCCGGACTTCCCACCAACTCTAGGGTCCGCTTCAATGTAAATCCCAACCCCAATCCCCCGATCAAAATATTAGGATGTGCCGGACGCGAGCCCTTTCCCTCTCGCAATGCCTGACACCCCACATCAGCCAACTGCTGCTCCGAAAAAGTCAGTGCCGTGCTCATCAATTCGAAGCCATTATATTTCAGGTAAATCTTCCCGTCATGCTCGTGCAGAGAATACACCGTTCCATCCGGCATCCTGGATTCGGCGAGCTTCACATATGGCTTCATGGCCCGACCATCGTCAGCCAGCCATATTGAACAAGAAGATTAACTCTTCTCTACTATCAAAAACTCATGCGCCGTTCCTTGCACTCGCGAGGTCATCGAAAACCCAATCCACTGTCGCGCCCCCTTCTCCAAATACTCCGGAGTCAACCAGAGCATCTACTTGGCAAAATGCTCCCGCGATTCGTTGACCGCTTCAGAAAGCTAACAGCGGGAAGATCCTGCCGGAACAAGGGTGGAAGGTTCACCCGCCTTTTTTGACCTCCTCGTCCGAATTCGCATGGGCCCTCATCGCAATCACTACCGCTCCGAATACGAGACAGGCACCGATCACTGTTTGGAATCCCGGGATCTCGCTCAGGAACACCGCAGCAAACAAAATCCCGTAAACCGGCTCCAGTCCCGCCACAATACTCACAAACTGAGCCTTCAAAACCGCCAGGGATTTGATGAACAAGATTTGCGGTAAGGCGGTACAAAAAACACCTAGGATTAAAAGGAGCAACACCGTATTTGATTGCGGGACTTCAGCCTGAATAAAAACGACCGGCAGCAGCACTAAGGCCGCACTCGCATGTTGGTAAAGGGCAACCACGCGAACGGAGTTCTCCTTAACAAGAACCCGATTATGCAAAGTCAATACAGCAAATAAGGCCCCGGAAACAACCGCCCAAATCAACCCCACCGTTCCTGAGTCCGACAAATCAAAACGTGGCGCAACCAGCACCAGACCGATCACCACCACAACGACACTTAAGACATCAACGGCCCGAACCCGCTGGGAACTCAGCAATGGCTCCAGAAAAGTCACAAAGATTGGAAAGGTCGCGTAACCGATCAGGCCGATGGCAACTGTCGATACTTGAATGGCATGAAAAAATGTCAGCCAATGCAAAGCCAGGAGAACTCCTGAAAACGCGATCAACACCAGGGACTTGCGGGAACTGGCCCGCATCCCCGCCGAAAACACCTTCAACCCCAAAACAATCGTCAAAGCTGCAAAAGCGGTCCGCCCGAGCACGATGATGAGAGCACTTGCCGGAATCAATTTTCCAAACAAACCTGATATCCCAAACAGAAACACCGCGGCATGAAGCTCGATCGTCGCGACCCTCGAATTGGAACTCCGGTTCATCTGCAATTAGCTGCTCATTCTGGGTTTAACTCTGAGTCAGGCGGTCCGGATTCCGAAAGTCGGCTCTTTTGAATAACCGGTGGCTTTGACACCCCGCGCCCCACTTGAAGGCAAATCGCGCTCCTCAATAAAATGAGTTCACCACCTCCGGAATACGAGATCAAACTCAAGGCAGTGCTCCACCCCCCTTTTTGCTAGCGGACGATTTCGAGGAGCTCGATATCGAAAACCAGCATTCCGCCCGACCTGCCCGGCGACAAAACACGACGGTAAGATCGGCGGCCACGTATGAGAACTACTCTTGCCTGATCGGGGACGCGCAGCCACAGTCCCTTCATGGGGAAAATCACGGCCGTTCTTTCCAGCCTCCAGCGCTCGCTTGGCCGGGATGGTTTGGAACGCCATCAGGATGAAACAGCCCGCTCACTCCTCCAGCTTTTCACCACCTTTATCATGAAGGATGGCGTCGCGGAACCCCGCGAACTCGAAATCGCCTTCGACTTTGCCCGCAACCTCTTCCCCGACATCGACCACGGCCGCCTGGGCAGGCATCTTGAGGAAACAATCGCCCGCCCCATCGATCCAAAAATCGCACTGACCAATCTGCGTAAAAACCTTTCGACCGAACAAAAAACCGCATTGGGACTTCAGCTCTATTCCGTCATCCAAGCCGGCGGCAATCTCTCCGGCGAGCGCTCACGCTTTGTTGAAACGCTGGAGCGGATTGGCGAAAAGGAAATCGGAGAAGCAATCGTCACCGAGCTCAGCCAGCCGGACGCCCCCAAAACCAAAACCCTGATCCGGATTGACTTCTCAACTTCATCGAGCAGCGATGTCCGACTCAAGGATCTTCCCAACCAATCAAATTTCCGATGTTACCGGGCCGGAGGAATGATCCTTCTTCGCAACATGGCTAAGAACCCGATGTGGGTCCGGGGCCATACCCTCGAAACGGATCAGTTGATTCAAATCCGACCCAACGACGAAGTCGTCACGCTGGCCTGGCGCCTCTCCTATGACGAACTCGCCTTCTTCCTCGCCAACGAAGAACACCCTCCCCCGCTCTATCTCGTGGAGGAGGCTGGCGAACTGACAATGGGCCGCGCCAAGTCAAAATCGGCCATCGCAAAGATCATCTTCCGTCATCAGGTCAGCCTGGAGCCTCTGCAAGACAACAAGCTCTGGGGCGAGGACGACGAACCACTCGAAGCGTTCGAAATTTACAAACTCCACTACCACGACAAAGTCAGGGTTGACCGCAACGAAGCGATCCCGCTCGATGCCATTCGGCGCCTCAGTCTCCAGACCGGACAGCGCTTCACCCTTCCGGCCGGGCGCCGAAAGGTTCTTGTCTCCAATGATCCTTCGCGGCTTTCAGGTGACAGCTTTCTCCTCACCCCCGGCCTGGCTGGGCGCTTTGTCCTCGAACTCGATTTTGATCCCGGAGCGGGACAGGGAGAAATCACCGTCCTCGAATCGACCCAAGCAATTCTGGCCGACGATCAGGCCATCGAGAAAGCCTCTCTGCAGGATGGCGCTCTCATCAGACTCAGCAGTCGTCAGGCCTTACGCTGTCGTTTCTCTGACAATATCCTCGATGAAGAACGCAACCTCGTCCGACACCTTCAGGTCGAAGGATTAAATCATTCCTTCTGGAAAGGAGGAAAAACCATCGACAGCTTGAGCTTCCAGGTCAACCGAGGCCAGATGCTCTGTATCATCGGTCCCAGTGGCAGCGGCAAAAGCACCTTACTTGAAATTCTTGCCGGTCAACGCAAACCGCAAAGCGGCCACGTCCGTCTCAACGGGCTATCCCTTTACGAACGGCAACGCCGTCTTTCCCCGCTGATTTCCTTCATGCCTCAGGAGGACGCCCTCAGCGCGCAACTCTCCTCCCGTGAACACCTCTCCCACGCTTGCGCCATCCGCCGCCCCCACCTTGGCCACGAGACAGTGCAACGCAGGGTCAGCCATCTTCTCTCCGACCTCGGACTCGACCGCATCGCCGAACGACGCGTCGGCAGCGCCGATTCGAAAAGCCTCAGCGGCGGGGAACGTTCCCGGCTGAATGCCGGACTTGACCTCATCGGTGGCGGGGAAGTTTTCCTCTTCGACGAACCTATCTCCGGCCTCTCTTCCAAGGATGCCGAACACGTCGTCCATGCCCTCCACGGGCTAGCCCGGGACAAAATTGTGGTCGCCTCCCTCCACCGCCCGAGCCCGAAGGTTCTCGAATCATTCGACCTCGTGCTCCTTCTCGACAGTGGCGGAAAGATGGCCTTCTACGGATCGCCAGGAGAGATGGTCGATTACTTCGAAAAGGCCCGTGAGGAGCTCAAAGCCTTCCAATACCAACCGTCAGGTCACAGCAGCGCCGACTTTGTCTTCGATGTGCTCGAAGCGCCCCTCCTCAACCTTCAGACAGGCACGCGCACCGAGCGCAGATTCCCACCCGATTTCTGGCAGGAACGATTTGAAAACCGCCGGGTCATTGACCACCTCTCGATCGCCGACCACGGCGAACGGCAGACCGGGATCACCCTTCCCGCCACTGCTGATCATGTCCGCGCGCCGGAGCCTCCCGTGCACGGCAGACGCCAACAGTGGACCATTTTCAAAACTCACCTCGCCCGCTCACTCAAATCAAAATTCCGTCACCGCGGCACCTTTTATTCCATCCTTCTGGAAGCGCCCCTGCTGGCTCTTCTCATCGCCTACACTCTGCGGGCCTCGCCGGAGGGCAGCTATCAATTTCACTCGGCACTTCACATGCCGTCCTACCTCTTCCTCTCGATAACCATCGCGATGTTCTTCGGGCTCACCAATAGCGCCACCGAGGTTCTGCGCGACCGCCCTTTGCTTCGACGCGAACGCAATTGCCGCCCGCATCCACTTCTCTATCTGGGTGCAAAATTCCTCGTCCTCACCATCCTCGTCATCCTCCAATCGCTCACCTTCGCCCTCGCGGCCCACAGCATGCTGGAGATCAAGCAGATGCTCGTCCCGCATCTAGCCTGGATGACACTCACCGGATGCTGCGGCACTGCGCTCGCCTTGTTCATTTCAGTCGTGGCCCGCTCGGAACGATCCGCGCTTGGCGCCATTCCGCTGATCCTTGTTCCGCAAATCCTCCTCGCCGGAGCCCTCATTCCCTTTGTGGAGATGAACCGCGGCCTTTTCCACTCCGGTGACGAAGGACGTTCCTGGGGCTCCGAACCCGTGCCCTCCACGATCATGCCTCTTCGTTATGCCTATGAAGGATCAGTCATCAGCCAAGCCACTGAAAACCTCTTCGAACTCGAACGCCGCCCGACCCAGGCCCGCATTGATGAGCTCAAAGAACTAAAGACCCTGACGGACGCCGAAGACGAAGAGCTCCAGTCTCTTTCGGAAAAAATCCGTATTCTCTACGCTGCAACCAGCACTAATCTCAAAGATGCCGTCAGGATCATCCGTGATCCCGCCTCCGAGAAAGAGCGCCTCATGCAGCTCACCGAAATCGAGGAGGAAGCCATCCCGGTCTCACAATTTTTCGTCAATCAACGGATCGAGAACATGGTCGAACTCGCCGAGACATCACGACTTGATGACCGTCGAACCGAAACCGCACATGTCTTTCTCGCCGAGGAAAAAGCCTTCCTGGGATACTCCATGAGCACCCTCTGGTATTGTCGGTTTTTCCTCCTGACCATCTCGCTGGTTTTCATGATCCTGGCGACAGGCTTCCTGAAACTCTCTCTCCACAAAGCCTAGGACTTCGCCAGCGCCTTGATCAAGGCATTCGAAACCGCCGCCACCGCGCTTTCGGACAAAGGACGCGGAACGACAATCCCCAGAATACTGGTTCCTCGCTCTGCTCTGACTTCGATAACTTCGAGCACTTTGCCCTCGCCGATTTTCACATGATGGCTGCTCCCGCCATCGTTGGCTTCACTCACCAAATCACGCGCCACCCCAATCAATTTATCACTGTGGATTTCATCAATCGCAATGCGACCATCCGGATTGCACACAAAATAGGAGTCTGTCGGGATATTCTTCATCAACCAACGCCCAAAGGAATGAAGAGCATCGTTTTTAACTCCGGCAACTTGTCCCTTTCCTGGAACCGGTGGCAGCACCTGATTAGGAGCAATGGTAAAAGGCGATTCGACTCTCGTCTTCCCGGGATAGGGATTTCGATCCGTGGTTTTGGAAACATAGACCACCTTGGATGGCTGGGGAGAAATTCCCTTCTCCGGCCTGGATTTTAAAACCTGCTTCAAGGATTCCGCTCTCGAGGTCGCCGACGGAATCACCCCGGCGGAACTCGCCTTTTGCTGGGCCTCGCTCAGTGAACGTCGGGCCGCATCGGCAGAGGCATCTGGTTTTTCGCCTCCCGGAATTTCGGCAAAACCCACAAAATCCTCTCCGTAGTCAAGTTCGGCAGCCTCCCTGCCCTCATCGGATAGCGGCTTCAATAAACTTTCTGCAAGGGCCCGCACCTCCTCCGCATCCATCCATTGGCTGATTGATTCTTTTTCCATCGAACTAGCTGGTTTTGGATCTAAGGCGTAACTTCAACTCCACCTCTCCACGAAGTTGATCAAAAATTTTCAAGGCCCCGCTTCCCTCGGGCATCACCCCAACCGGGAGGCCACGTGCACTCGCTTTGATAAATAAATCATCACGCGGAATTTCACTCCGCAAGACCATCTCCTCCGGCAAAATGCTTCGCAGCGCCATGGCCGACTCACGACTCTCATCCAAGCTGGCCTGCACCATCGTCAACACCACCCCGAGAACCTCCAGATGGGGATTGACCGAGCGCATTCTCGCCAAAGCTTCCAGCATCTTGGGAACCGAACGCACGCCCAGAGGCTCGGCCTGTTGCGGAACAATTACGCCAGAACAGGCCGCCAGAACATCAGCGGTCACGCCAAACAGGCCCGCCGCCGTATCAATTATACAAATCTCAAACCCCGCAGCCTTCACATCGGCAAGAAAGATCCTCAAGCGGTGGCGCGAACTCCCCGCCAGTCCCCCGTTCATTTCATAATCACTCCCCTGGCCAGAGGCTACCAGACTGAAGGCCTCGGAACGGGTCGGCACGACGATTTCCTCCAGCGAAATCACGGAATCACCCAAAAAATCGTAAAGTCCCGCCAAGTTCCGCGATTGCCGGGTGAGCGACAGCCCCACCGACCCCTGTGGATCGGAATCCACCAACAAGGTCTTCTTTCCGCTCAAGGCGAAGGCGTAGGCAAGATTGATCGCGAGAGTCGTTTTACCCACGCCGCCTTTCTGACTGGTAATAGCAAGAGTAATCACGGAACCTAAGATATAGAGGGTTTCGAACGCGAACTTCTCGCGAGCGCTGGAGCATCTGAACATTTGAAATTGCCTTTGTCTGGTCATTTTCCAGAAATTTTCTTATCTTTCACCCCTCCCTCTACCAATCTCAATTCGCGATATGCCCTCCCCACTCAAATATCTCATCATCATCGCTCTCCCCTTTGGGGTAGCTTCCTGTGACTCAAAGAAGAAACCTTCGAGAGCAGACCGGGGATCCGAAAACGATTTCTTCGAACAATCTGCTGCGACGGAAACACTCGACACTCTCCAAAACGAACTCAACCGGGGAGAAACCGAACTGCTCAGAAAATTCGCGGTCGACACCATTCCCTGGCAGAAATGGGATTCCGCCATCCTCGAAAAAGCCCGCGTCAGGCAAACTCCGGTCCTCCTCTACATTGCCAGCGGACTGAGTGAAGAATCGCGCTCCATCGCGGTGGAGATTTCCGAACGCAAGGCCATCCGAGACGCCCTTATGGAGAGATCGGTATGCGCGGTGGCCGACATTCAAGTCAACCCGGAACTGGGTATTCTCGCCCACCATCTGAGTGCTGAAATCAACCAACCCACCGCCTTCCCGACTCTGGTCTGGATGTCCCATGAAGGCTCTCCCATCGCCTGGCTTTCCCTCTCCCGCACCGGCGGGAAGAAGCTCGATATCATGATCAATAGTTCCTCCGCCATGGTGAACGACATTTGGAAAAACGATTCCAGATATACCGTTTCCAATAGCCGCGCAAACGGCGAGCGCCGCCAAGCTCGATTTGACTCGCCCTCCTTAAGGGGAAACGACAGCAGCCGTAAGCAGATCTTCAGGACCGGCACCCGCGGTCTCAGCGCCCTCTACAGCGAATTTGATCGCAATATCGATCATACCGGGGGGCTGATGCCGACGAGCAGCCTCGAACTCCTGAGTCTGGGCGTTCTCCATCCGGATCTTACCACACAAGTTCGCAATAAATGCTCTCTAGCGGTCAAGGAAGTCTCAGGCCAATTGATTTCGCAGGCTCTGAAAGATCAGCTAACAGGTTCCTATTTCTACGCTCGAAGAAACACCGACTGGTCCCTTCCTATTTTCTCAAAGAATCTCGAAACCCAGGCCAATTTGGCTCGTGTCTTTTTATACGGCGGCACAATCACGAATAACAACGAGATGATTTCCGAGGGAAAAAATCTTCTTGAGGTCATCGAAAATGATTGGCTTGCCAAACCGCGCAGCTTCATTGCTCCACTTTCCAACCCGGACCGGGATGGCTCCTTTATTATCAATGGAGACACCTTGAAAAAAGTTCTCAGCGAAAACGAAATCAAACTGGCGACTCTCGCGTTCTCCTTGAAACCCAATGGAAACATTCCCGGCACCGTGGACCCTCTTGGAATCTTCTATCAAAAAAACACTCTTCGGAGAGACATGCCACTCTCTGAGATCGCCTCAAAATTGAACCAACCCGAAGAAGCAGTCTCCACTCAACTTGAACAAATCCGCAAAAAACTTCTCGCACACCGACAGGAGGTTACCGAATTTCTATCCGAACCGCTCATCGGTGCCGAAACATATGCCCGAGTTGTGAGAGCCCAAATTTCCGGAGCCAACGCACTCAATGACGATACCATTCTTGTAAAAGCCATTAATAGTGCCTCCCTTCTCCGCAAAAACTATACCCATCCCTCCGATGGACTGAGCCTGTTCCCAGTGGACTCCCATTTTATTCCGGCCCGAAGCAAAGACTATTCACTTTGCGCGCTCGCCGCCCTGGAACTCTATCAAACCACCTTGGACCCACAATGGTTGCAATGGAGCATCACCCTCATGGACGAAGCTTTGCAAAAACTCTCCCGGGACGGACTCCCCCTTCGGGAGCTCCCCAAAAGCGAATCTATTATCCCTCTGGCCATCCACAATCGCAGTATGATTTTCTCCGATTCCTCTGTGGGGATGTCACATCACGTTTTCCTCGATTTGGGCACTCTCACCGGCGCAGAACGCTTCACCAACATGGCCGACCTAATCGCCAAAGACCTTTCCCGCTTGGCCCAGGCCTCCCCGGTCAATCATTCCGATTTCATCATCTCCTGCTCCCGGGGCGATTCCCCACTGGTCGCGGTAGTGCAGGGAGGAGAGTCCACAGAGGGCAAAACACTTCTGAAATCATTAAATTCTCCAAAAATTTCACCCTATATCAGCCTTCGAGGTGGCAATGCCTCCAACCTGCTCAAGGAACTCGCTCAAATCCCCGAACTTTCCGGAAATGCCTCTGTCTCCCTCTTTCGCGATGACAAATTGCTCGGCTCGGCCACAATTCCCGATGATCTCGACAAGCTCCTGAGTGCTGAAATCTCCGAAAAAGAATGATTGGATAGTTTACTTTGCTTTGTAGCATGCTGCACACATGCGACAGAACCTCCCTTACCAACTGCTAACAATTTTTGTTCTGGCTACCTGCTCGGTGCAGGCAGACAAAATCACCCTCAAGGATGGAAAGGTCATCGAAGGGGAAGTTATCAGTGAGACTGACACCGAATACGTCGTCTCAGTAGCCTACTCGAAGTCCATTCGCACCAGAAAAACCTTCAAAAAGTCGGAAATTGCCGACATCCAAAAGGAAGCTCCCGATCTCAAGCCCTACGAGGCACTCACGGACGTCCTTCCCACCCCAGATCGCCTCAGCGTTGTCGGATACGAGCAATTGATCGAAAGCAGGGTGAAACCATTCCTCAACAGCTTTCCAAATTCAAAATACACCCGCGAGGTAAAGAAAACTCTCGCCACCCTGGAATCCGAACTCGCCAAAGCCAAGGCTGGAGACGTCAAACTTGATGGCGAATGGATCGACGCCGCTGAGTGGAATGCCAATGCCCTCGAACTGGATGCGCAAGTCTTGGTCAAGAGAATGAAGGCCCTCGCCGCCAGAAAATCCTACCGCTCGGCACTCTTGATTTACGACAAGATCAACACCGAATTTCACTCGGCCGATGCAGCCAATGACGCCGCCCAAGCGGCCTTACAATTCCTCCCAAAATATTCGGCACAAATCAAAAAGCTCGAGGCCGAAGCTCCCGCAAAACTGGAGAAAAGAGACAAGGCCCTGAAGGCGATGGCCGCCCGGGATTCCTCACGGATGAAAAAAGCCTACGATGAGATTGAGGCCAAGCATCAAGCCGCCCTCGCAAAAGCAAAAGAGAGCCGCACCAAATGGCTTCCGGTCTCCGAGTTCGACTCCAGAACGCTACAGACCCTCGCCCGCAATATTGATACCGAAATCAACAACATTCAACGGGGAGGCACAAAGACGTCGAACCAGACTTCAACCAGTGCCGTCTATCGTAATGCCTGGGAAGCAGCCGGCAAAGGGAACACCAACGAAGTTAAAAGACTTCAAACCACCCTTCGCTCCCGGAAGATCGATAACAAATACCTCCAACTCATCTCCGAGCATCTCGCCGCAAACCCAGCCAAGGAGGAAGACCCTGGTCCCAGCCTGGAAGAACAACGGGCAGCGGAAGCAGCCAAAGCCAAAGAGGCCAAAGCCAAAGCCGACGCTGATAGAAAAGCTGCCGCAGAGGAAAAACGCGCAAGACGGCTTAGAGAACGTGAAGAGCAGGAAGGCGCAGACGATTCCGACGAGGAAGAAAAATCAGAATCATCCCTCCTCCCCATTCTCATCGCCGTCGTCCTACTGACTCTCCTCATCGCCTTCCTCGTCATGAAGCGGAAGCAGTCCGAGGAATAAAATTATCCACTATGAGCGAACGCCGGGCATCCCAGGAAAGAAATACCGCTGAGACCAAAATCAAACTCAGCCTGAACCTGGACGGAGAGGGAAATTCCCGGATCAACACCGGAATCCCCTTCTTCGACCACATGCTCACTCTTTTCTCCCGACACTCGCTGATTGATCTGGAAGTCGAGGTCAATGGTGATGTCGACGTCGATTTCCACCACACCGTGGAAGATACCGGCATCGTCATCGGCGAATGCCTCCGCGAGGCCTTGGGCGACAAGTCGGGCATCCGACGCTACGGCCACGCCTACGTCCCCATGGACGAAACCCTGAGCCGAACCGTCATCGACCTCAGCAATCGCCCGCAACTGGAATTCAACGCTTCGGCTACTACGCCCGACGCCCAGAACTTCCCCTTCACTCTCGTCGAAGAATTCTGCCGGGCTCTCGCCGCGAACCTGCGCTGCAATCTCCACATCGAACTCCTTTACGGAAGAGACGGTCATCACATCGCCGAGTCCATTTTCAAATCGATGGCCCGCGCCCTGCGCACCGCCTCCGAGAACGATCCGCGCATGAAGGGTATCCCTTCGACCAAGGAAGTCTTATAAGACCATGAAACTTGGAATGATCGACTACGGGAGGGGCAATCTCCGCAGTGTCATAAACGCCTGCCGTGCTCTCGGGCACGATCCTACCCTCGTCACCACTCCCGAGGGACTGGATGGACTGACCCATCTCATCTTCCCCGGACAAGGCGCCTTCGGCGACTGTATGGACAGCCTGAACCGCCTTGGCCTCGCTGATCCGCTCCG
>JAQWZU010000036.1 GCA_029253285.1 Akkermansiaceae bacterium
GGGAGCAATGGCTATCCGGATGGCACGGACACATGTGCGATAGATCGAACGGCTAACTTGGGTGGTTCAAGCAGACTCACGAATGCAGGTAATACCATTGGGACTGTCGCCGGGGTTACCGGGACAGGCACGGGTGATCAGGATATCGTCTTCAAGCATGGTGGCGCCAATACCATTGGGGACCTGACTCTCTTGGCCTCCGCAGCTCCATTTCATATCCGCGAAGAGCGTGACCAGAGCCTAACCATTGATGGTGTGATCAGTGGTGAGGGTGACCTGCTGATGACACGAGACGGCGGGTTTTCCGATGGAGTTGACCCGGATGAACTCATTACCATTACCGGAACGGAACCGAATACAATTACCGGGACAATCCGGCTCTGGAATAGCAACAACAAGGCAGCTCCCGAGGGGCAGCCTTGTTATTGGGTTGCTGACAAGGTGGGAGCTTTCGGTCAGACCTCGGAGTTGACGCTCGAGGGACGTGCCGGGACGAGTGGAGGAATTGCCTCGCTTCGAATTACCGCGAACACGGTGGGTGGCGAAGGCGCGATCGACGATGATGCGACGGTTTTTAATATCGGCGCCAAAGGTGTCCTGAATATCGATGCGGGCGTTAATGAAAAGGTCGGTGAGGGAAACTTATGGATCGATCCGGAGGGGACGGGAAGCTACACCGAAGTTGCTCCGGGAACCTATACCAACACGGAAGCTTGGATCGAAGGTGATGGAAGTATTACCGTTGGGGCCTCTTCCATTTTAGCAATCACCGAAATCGACCTATCGTCGGATCTAAAATTGGCGCTGACCTGGAATTCGAATCCGGGAAGAATCTATTCCGTGTACTACTCGCTGGATATGATCGATTGGGGTGCTGATCTGGACGACGGTGTTGTTGGAGACGATGGTGAAACCACCACCAGAGAATTTGACCTCTCGGCGATTCCCGCCTTGGACGGTGTTCCAAGGGTCTACTTTAGGGTTGAGCAGTAGTCTCTTTGGAGCCAGATTACTTCTGGTCGAGATCGCGGATCACCGTGTTGACTTGGAGTGGCGATTCGCCAAAGTTGCCGGCCTTGATTTCCACTGCTGATTCGCGGACGAGCTTGCCTTTTGGGTCATAGAGCCGGACGGCGGCTTCGTGGAGTTGGCCTTTGACCTTGCTGCCGTCGGCCCGGCTGAGTTGGAGGAAGAGTTTTCCTTTTTCGCCTTGATCGGGGCCCAGTTTTTTGAGGAGGGGAGTGAGATCAATTCCGACTTCGATGGGCGTGTCATCCTTCGGTCCGGCGAGGGGAACGTGGCCGCCATTTCCGCCTCGTCCGAAGAGCGGCCAGCCGTTGAAGGCTTCGGGTGTGATTTCGTGCTCGGCAGATTTGGCGTTCTTGTCTCCGGCGATGCCGATGGTCATACGGAGGTCGGTGCGGTCGTTGCAGGAGAGTTTGAGTTTGAGCGTTTGGCTTGGAAGGTAACGGGTCACTTCGGCGCGGCCGAGGTAGTTTCCACGTTTCCAGCTTGGGTCAATCATGGCGCTGTAGAGGAGATAGATTCGTCCGTCCTTCGACCACTTCTCGCCCCAGGAATTAACCACGATGTAAGCACCGCGTTCCCAGTCGGCGAGGGTGACCTTGCCATCGTTATTGGTGTCGATGTCGTTGGTGATTTTGCCGTCGCCATTTACATCGTAGCCGACTTGATCGTCGTATCCCACACAGGTGATCCCGTGCCCGTAGCCGGAGGGTCCCCAGCGGGTCCAGATGTCCTTGCCTGCTTCGTGCTCCCCATCGGGAATGGTTACGGTGACTTTCTTCAACTCGCCCATGCGCCCGTCGAGGGCCATGATACCGCCGGGCGTTTTCTTTCCGGGTTGATTGCGATCAAACATCCAACCACGGGCTTCGTTGAGTTGGGCCACGGTATTGGCGGGAGTGTAGCGATAGCCCGAGACGCGATACTCCATCGCTTCACGCCAAATATCGTAGCCGTTGGGCCACACTCCGATTTTGTTGAGGCGCACGCCGCCGTAAGATTTCGCGGTGGGAATGCCGATCCGTTTGGCGACCTCCCATCCGTGATAAGCTTCCGACCCTTTGTTCTCGGCACGGTTCATCATGTTCCAGGAAAAGTGAGCGGGGAATCTGTTCTCGTCGCGGTCGGCTTTCTTGCCATTCAGGACGTTCATTTCGTAAGTAAAGATGGAAGCTACCGAAGCAAACTGACCGCAAGCTCCCCACCGCTGTTTGTAGACCGGGGGAAATTCGGGCCTTTTCGAATTGTCGACGCGCGAGGGCAGGCGTTTGGGGTCGACTTTCGTTTTACCGACATCGGGGCCTTTGGCACCGTTCCAGGTGTCGTAGTTTTTTCCTTCTGAGGGCGGACGCGTAAACCCGCCCGGATACTCGGCGCGGGCTGTAGCGGATTCTTCGGCCATCACTGGCCCAAGGAGACCGGCAAATGCAAAGCCGCCGGCGACGAGGAGATGTTTCGGAGTGGTGATCATGAGTGGAGTTTTGAAGTGATACTGCGTTTAGCAGAGGGGTCAAGGTGTAGGTTCGATTGAGAATGGTAATCGCTCCTTCCCCACAAACATTCGCCGATAGAAGTAAGTAGGTGTGGGCAGTAGACAGGGAGCGGCATCTACGATGATCAAATCCTGCACCGATACCCTAAAGAAAATTGGCATCACGGCGTGGTGTCTTTTGGCATCTGCCTCCATGGGTCGTGCCGAGCTGCCTTCCTTGGCTGAAGCCCGGGAAGCGGGGCGGGCGAATTCGGCTTTGTTGTCCTCACGAAAGGAGGTCCCGACGGGAGTGCCGACCGCGAATCTTGGGGACTTTAAAAAGCACATCGCGCCCATCCTCAAGAAGACCTGTGTGGAATGCCATGGGCCGAAGAAGGCGAAGGGGAAGTTCCGCATTGATACCCTCGATCCGAATCTCATGGAGGGCGGCGATGTCGATTGGTGGTTGGAGGTTCTTGATGTCCTGAGCAATGGTGAGATGCCGCCTGAAGACGCGGATCTTCATCTGGCGGACGAGGATCTGGGAAAAGTTACCGAGTGGTTGAGTGGGGAAATTGACAAGGCCTCCACCGCGCGCCGCAATGAGGGAGGGCATTCCTCGTTTCGTCGCATGGCTCGTTACGAATACGATTACGCGCTGCAGGATCTCCTGGGCTTGCCCTATTCGCTGGTCGATAATCTCCCGCCGGAGACGGCTTCCGAGGATGGATTCAAGAATAGCTCGGAGATACTGCAAATGTCCGCGATGCAATTTGAAATTTATCGTGAGATTGCCTTGAAGGCTCTCAAGCACACCACCGTTCTCGGTGAGCGGCCTGAGATGGTGGTTTATCGCTTGCCGGGGCAGGACGAGAAATTGTCGGCCCTTGATGGCGAAGACGTCGGTAACGTTCATCTTCTCAAAGAGAATGTGAAGAAAGGCCAGACCTCCCCGAAAGTGGCTTTGTTGGACCGGAGGAAACGTTCGGTGAAGTATAATCTCAGTAATCATCTTCCCGACGAAGGAACCATGCGGATTACCCTCCGCGCTGGACGCACTTCGATGAACGAGGATGAGTTTGCCAGCCTGCGTTTTACCTTCAGTGCGCATACCAGCAACAACGCCAATTTTTCCGAAGTCATCAGCGCGCGCGACATTCCGGTGACGGCTTCGGTCGATGACCCGCAGCTCATTCATTTGGACATTCCGCTCAGCGAGATCCAACGCAATCCGTTTCGGAAGAACAAAAAGAATTTCCCCCGACGCGATGAGTTTTTGACCATCGAGTATCAAGCGAGCACGCGGGGTAAGGAACCGCTCGGCGTCCTGATTGACTTCGTCGAAATCAGCGCGCCGCACTTCGAGAAATGGCCGCCGCAAACTCATCGGGAGATTTTCTTCGAGAGCGAAAACAAAACGAATGAAGAAAAATACGCCCGAGAAGTCCTGACGCGATTCATGGTGCTGGCCTGGCGTCGTCCGCTTGAGGTGAAGGAAGTGGAGCCCTTCGTGAACTTGTTTGCGAAATACCGTCCTGAGTTCGCCACCATGGAAGAAGCGATGCTGGAAGTCTTGGCAACCATTCTGGCGACGCCGGAATTTCTTTACCTGACGCAACAAGATTCCAAGACGGTCAGTGAAGTCGAGTTGGCCAGTCGCCTGTCGTTTTTTCTTTGGTCCAGTATTCCTGACGAAGAACTGCTGACGCTCGCCTGGGAGGGAACGCTCAAGAAGCCGGAGGTTCTGAAAGGGCAAATCGGACGCATGTTGGCGGACCCACGGGCAAAGCGCTTCTCGCGAAATTTCGTGCAGCAATGGCTCGGTCTGGATGCCATGGCAAGTGTGGTGCATGTGAAGGACGGTTCGCTTTTTGAAGCGATGCAGGAAGAGCCGGTCGCCTTCTTTGATCACGTTCTCAAGAGCAACGACAGCGTGATGGATTTTCTGCACTCGGACTATGCCGTAGTGAACGAAAAGTTGGCGGGGCATTATCGTATCCGCGATGTCTATGGTCCGTATTTTCGAAAGGTTGCGGTGAAGCCCGATCTCAATCGCGGCGGGATTCTCACCAATGCCGCGATCCTCGCGATGAATTCCGATGGCAAGGATTCCCATCCGCTCAAGCGCGGCATTTGGATGCTGGAACGCGTTCTCCATGACCCGCCGCCGCCCGCGCCGCCTAATGTCCCGGAGGTGGATTTGACCGACCCGAGGATTTTGGAAATGACGCTCAAGGAACGCATCGTCGATCATCGCAACAAGCCGGCTTGCATTTCCTGTCACGCCAAGATTGATCCCTGGGGAATTGCTTTTGAAAACTACGACGCCCTGGGGTCCTACCGGACGATGATCAAGAACAAGCCTGTCGATGCAACCTCGGCTTTATTTAACAAAAAGGAATTGGCCGGGATGGATGGCTTAAAACGCTATCTGCTTGCGGAGAGGCAGGATCAATTCACTCGTGCGATGGTTCACAAGATGACGGCCTACGCGCTCGGGCGGCCCTTGGGCTTCAGTGATCATGCCGAGATCGATGCCCTGGCGGTGCAATTCAGAAAAAAGGGAGATCGTTTAGGTGATTTGATACACTTGATTGTTCACAGCAGTATCTTCCACTCGAAGTAGTGATGAAATCAGCCGCAAGTCAGTTGAACCGGAGAAAATTTCTGCATGGCGCAGGAGTGTCGCTGGCTCTGCCTTGGTTTGAAACCTTCGCCGCGAGTCGCTCCGGGCAGGACCCTGCGCCCAAACGCTTTCTCAGTGTCTACCATCCCGACGGCGTCGGCTTGCCGGTGAAGGAGGATCCGGCTTGGAAGGACTGGAGTTGGTTTCCACGAGGTGGCGAGAGAGATTTCCAACTCACTAAAGTGCTCGATGTCCTCGAGCCCTTGCGCAAGGAGATCACCATTTATTCGGGGCTTTCGCATCCGGCGGCCCGGAGTGTTCACGGTCATTCCAATGCCGACCAGTATCTCACCGGCGCAGCCATCGGTGGACACGGAGCTTATCAGAATTCGGTCTCCATCGATCAGGTCTATGCCGAACAAGTGGGGCAATACACGCGCCACTCCTCGTTGGTGATGTCGACCAACGGAGGCGTCGGCGGCCCCCGGGGGGCCCAGACGCAATCCTACAATCGCAGCGGTCGACCGATCCCGGCTCTCAATCATCCCAAGCAAATCTTCGACATGCTTTTCGTCACCAGCGGGAAGGATGCCGCAGCGAAATTGGCGAGAAGCAAAAGTGCGCTGGATCTTCTCATCACCAACACTCGAGCTCTCGGACGAAAACTTTCTAAGCACGATCAGGAGACCCTGGCACAGTATCTCGATGCCGTTCGCGACACCGAAGTGAAGTTGGAGAAAGCCCGTAAGTGGATTGATACTGCGGTTCCCAAAGTGGACACCTCGAATCTGCACCTCGAAGCCGGGCCGAAAGAAGCACAACTTTACTTCGAAACGATGTATGAGCTGATCTACCTTTCCTTTCTCAGTGACTCGACCCGCGTGGCGACCTTCCAGTTGGGTCGCGAGAATGGCGGCGGGGAACACGACCTCCTCTCGAAGGCCGTTGGTTTGGGAAATGCCCATGGCTTGACGCACGCCGTCAAGAAGCCCAAAGGCTGGGAAAATCTTGGCACCTACAACCGCTACCAAGCGGAAGAATTCGGACGCTTCGTGCAGAAGCTCAAGGGCACCAAAGAGCCGAACGGACAGGGGAGTATCCTCGACAACACCTTCGCGATGCATGGATCTGCCTCTAGTAGTTTCCACCTCTCCCGCAACTACCCTATCATCTCGGCTGGCGGCAAAAACCTCGGTTTTAAAAATGGCCGCTATCTCAAATTCGGCAAAGGCAACGAAGACAACCAAGCCGGTGCCGGCATCGTCAGCGACAAAGGCTGGCGCGGAAAAGTGGAAGTCGAAGAACTCCCGCTCTCCCAACTCTTCGTCACCGTCCTGCAACGTCTCGGTGTTGAGACGGACGCCTTCGGTGGCTTCACCGGGGCCTTGGATCGGGTTTAGGATTTGGGCATTCTTATCATGAAATTTCCCTTCGCTACTTTTCGAGTCCTTGTCGTAATATTATTGCTGGCAGCTCCCTTGATGGCACGGAAGCCGAATGTGATCATTATCTTCACCGACGATCAGGGCACCATCGATATGAATTGCTATGGGGCGAAGGATTTGGTCACGCCGCACATGGATGGGTTGGCGAAGCGGGGAGTGCGGTTTACCCAGTTTTATTCGGCGGCTCCGGTGTGCTCGCCGTCGCGCGTGGGCCTCTTGACGGGGCGGACGCCCCAGCATGGTGGATTGAATGGCAATGTGGGACTCAACTCGGTGGGGATGCCTTCGAGCCAGGTTACGATCGCCGAGGAATTTAAGAAGGCGGGTTACGCCACGGCGCACATTGGCAAGTGGCATCTCGGGCATCACAAGGAAACCATTCCCAACGGCCAGGGCTTCGATTATTCCTTCGGACACCTTGTCGGGTGCATCGATAATTATTCCCACTTCTTCTACTGGAGTGGCCCCAACAAGCACGACCTCTGGCGGAATGGAAAAGAGGTGTTTCACAACGGCGAGTTCTTTCCCGATCTCATGGTCAACGAAGCCGGTGCGTTCATTGATCAGAACAAGGAGAAGCCTTTCTTCATCTATTTCGCCCTCAATACGCCGCATTATCCTTATCAAGGATCGCCCCAGTGGTTGGAGCACTACAAAGACCTTCCTTATCCCCGCAATCTCTACGCGGCCTTTCTCTCAACCACCGATGACCGGATTGGGACTCTCCTGAGGAAGGTCGACGACGCGGGCCTGACGAAGGACACCATTGTCATTTTTCAATCGGACCACGGAGCCTCGGAAGAAGTGCGGGCGCATAACGGCGGCGGGAGCGCCGGACCTCATCGTGGAGCCAAGTTCAGTCTCTACGAAGGAGGGATTCGTGTCCCCGCCATCATCTCCTGGCCCGGTACGATCCCTGAAGGTGAAACCCGCGATCAACTCGCCACCGGCTGCGATTGGTATCCCACCTTGATGGAGCTTTGCAAAGTCTCCGCCGGGGATCACAAGATCGATGGCAAGAGCCTCCTGCCCGTCATCAAATCGAGGAAGGCCCAAACCGCGCATGAGAGTTTTAATTGGAAATCCGGAAAGTACGTCGCGATCCGCGAAGGAAAGTGGAAGTTGATTACTACTGGAAAAAAGATCGAACTCTACGATCTGCCCAATGACCTGGGAGAGGCGAACAACCTCGCCAAGAAGCATCCGGAGATCGTCGAGCGACTTCAGGGAAAGAGTCGCGAGTATTGGCGGACTATTTCGGCGAAGAAGTGATCGTTGTCGAAAGCGGTGCTTTTGATGCCTCTCATCCGCCCCAAAATTGAAAATTTCGGCTACTTTAGCCAACCCAGCTTCACGAGGAAGGCCTCGGCTTCCTTGGTCGTGAGCTTCAGGTGTTCCCCGCGATTGAAAAATCCATGACCGGCGCCTTCGTAGGAAACGAGTTTGCAGGGCCGCTTGAGTTTTTTCATCTGCCTTTCGAATACTTCCACCGTGGCAATCGGCACCGTGGTGTCTTTCGAGCCATGCATGATCAAGGTCGGTGGAGTGTCCTTGCTGACGTGGTGGGCGGGTGAAAGGTCTTCGGGCTTTGCCACGCCGAGACGTTCAATGGCGAGGGTGCGTCGAGCTTTCCATTCCCCAAGACTGGCCAGGGTGGTGGCGGGATTAAAGAGGATCATGGCGTTGGGCCGTTCGTCGCTGCCCAGGTCATCCAGAGTGCCAATGCTCGCGGCGACGTGTCCGCCTGCCGAGCCACCGGCGGTGGCGATGCGTTTGGGATCAACACCGAGTCTGTCGGCATTTTTTCGGACCCATGCTAGCGCGGCCTTTCCGTCCTTCACGCATTCGACGGCGGGAGTTCCGTGGCGGCTTTTCACCCGGTAATCCACCAGCATCGCGATCATCCCGCGTTTGGCCAGGTGTCGCGCCTGTGGTTCGAACTGAGCTGGCGATCCGGCATTCCAACCACCGCCAAAAAAGAACAAGATGGCGGGCTTGGCCTGGCCGTCGACTTTTTCGCCAAAGATCCACGTCTTCAATTCCACCTCGCCCACCGTTCGGTATACCTCGGTTCGGGCATCGACGATCTTGGGTGGATAAGGCGGTGCGGCGTGCAGATTGGTGACGAGAAGAAAGAGCGCGAATAAGCGGAGCATGGAGGATGAAACGCAATAAAGAGTAATTTGTTGCAACAAATTATTGTTGGCCTTTGGTGCCGCGCGAGGATGGGGTGGAAATCGTTTGGGCGTTTTCGTCTTTGTGCAAGGCTGATGAAAAGGGGCTCACTCTTACGATAATGAATCTCGAGGGCAAAGAGGTGGAGAAAGCGTCTCTCGTCTCATTGCAATCTTGATGGGGAAGGCCGGGGTTAATTTTTCGTATTGTTGACAGTCCTCTGGATTTAGCAGGGGATGGGGGACGATGCGTGTCAAAAAATATGTTCCCTTCTTGTTGCTGCTGGCGGTGGTGTTGGCTGTTGTGATTGCAGTGCGGCCCGGGAAAGAAGAGGAGCCCGAGACCTGGAATGAGAAAGGAGCCTGGTATAAGGGGAACACGCATACTCATTCGCTTTGGAGTGACGGGAATGATTTTCCTGACATGATTGTCGATTGGTATAAGGAGCAGGGTTACGACTTTCTCGCTTTGTCGGACCATAATCTTTTGAGTCGGGGTGAGAAGTGGATGAAGGTGGCGAGTGTTGAAAAGCGTCGCAAGGTGGGGAAGACCGGAACACTGGATCGGTATATGGAGCGCTTTGGTGAAGAGTGGGTGGAGCTTCGCGGGGAAGGCGATACGCGCGAGGTGCGTTTGAAAACGCTAGAGGAGATTCGCCCGGAATTTGAAGAGGAGGGGGAATTTCTCCTCATCGAGGCCGAGGAGATCACAGACAAGTTCCGACAGTATCAAGTGCACATTAATGCCGTCAATTTGGCCGAGCCGATCAAACCGCAGCATGGTGAGTCGGTGGTGGAGACGATGCGCAAGAATTTGCAGATGGTGGAAGAGCAGTCGAAGCGATTGGGGCGTCCGATCTTGACTCACCTTAATCACCCGAATTTCCGATGGTCGGTTACGCCGCAGCAATTGGCCGAGGTTGTCGAAGAGCAATTCTTCGAGGTCTATAACGGACACCCGGGAATCAATCATCTCGGAGACGAAAGCCGCCCGGGCGATGAAGCAATTTGGGACATTGCCAACACCCTGCGTCTTCTCGTCCACAAAGCGCCGCCTTTGCTCGGTGTGGCGACTGATGACTCACATAATTATCATGGCGGCGACGTTTCGCCGGGACGGGGTTGGGTCATGGTTTGGTCGGAGTCGCTAGAGGCGGGGCAATTGGTGGAGGCGATGCAGCGGGGTGAGTTTTATGGTTCGAGCGGAGTCGAGATGGAAACGATCGACTACGATCAAAGCGCGCGAAAGCAGGTCGTGGAAATGAAAAAAATCGCCGGTGTGAGTTACGAAACGAAATTTATCGGGACCCGTCGCTCAACGCCCGAAGTCACCGGCGAGGTTTTTGCCACGGTGGGCGGTGACCGGGCGGAGTATAAATTCACCGGAGACGAGCTCTACGTCCGGGCGGTGGTGACTTCGTCGCGCCCCCACGTAAATCCCTCATACAAAGATCAGCGCGAGCAAGCGTGGATCCAACCCGTCGGCTGGCGGAGGGATCTTGAATCGGCAAAGTTAGTCCAGGAAGATTAGGTCACCTATCCTGGGCGGGCCCTTGGGGATGAAAGGTTTCGTCTTCTGCTCTCGACGGACCACATTCGTCTCTCTAGGAAGTGGGTGATGAAACGCTTCCTGCTTCTCTCTCTCATTTCACCCGCCCTCCTCGCGCAGGAGAAAATCGATGCCGTCGCCGATGGTAAGAATACTTTCGACACGATGGGCTGCATGGAATGTCATACCGTCTCGCCATCTGATGACTCCATAAAGACGGGACCTTCACTGTATGGACTTTTTCTGAACGAAGCCCGTGATCGCAAGGTCGTGGCCAAGGGCAAAACCGAGCACATGACCGTTAAGGCCGATCGCGGATATTTCGATCGCTCCGTTCGCCAGTCGTGGGACCAACTCGCTGTCGCCGAATCCGGAGCCACCAAGGGAACCGCCTACCTTCCAGCCATGCCGATGTATCCCAAGGAAATCATCACTGACCGCGACCTCGACAATTTGTTTCACTACCTCCGCACTCTTGCGCCAGCCGGGAAAGCAGGCCCCTCCAAGGTCATGGTTGATAAGCCAAAGGCCGCCAAAGTGAATTCCCTGTTGGAAATTGCCAACGAGATTCCAGTTACCAATCGCCCGCGCGTTTTTCGTGCACCTCTTCGGGGATCCAGCGGACGTGCTTTGCACGTGGGCCTTCCGGACGGCATGAACTACACTTTCGATCCTCAGACTCTCTCGCTCCGGAATGTCTGGACGGGAGGCTTCCTCAATCTTTCCTCAGAACGCAAGGGGCGGGGAAAACCCGGCTCTGTCCGTGGCTTTATCAATAAGGGTATCGCAGACAGCAAAGGACTTCTTCAGCCACTGACTCAGTCAGGTGAGCCGGTGAGTTTCGACCACAAGGAGCCCGATGTCCTTGATCACGGCACTATTAAGAAGTGGCTGTGGGACGACCGTGATTTTCTCGCGATTTCGGAGTCGCTCGATGCGGAATTCCTGGGACACTCGCTATCCAAAAAAGATTCCTCGCCCTCGTTCAATTTCCGCGTTGGTAAGAACAAGCTGAGCCAGGCGATTCGCTTCAATGGCAACCGCCAACTCGAGATTGCGATCAGCGGAAAGCTGGCCTCACCGCAAAAATTCCAGCTCGATGACAAACACCTCTCCGGGGTCAAAGTCACCGGCGGTTCTCTGAGTGGAAAGATCATTACCCTCAATCCCGCCAAAGGCCCCAACTACCTCGTCACCGCCCAACTTCCCACCGGCTTAATTGCCCGTCCAAGTCTCGCCAAGGCGGAAAATTGGGCTCCCCAGCCTGTTGAGAAACGTCCTTCCCAGCCTGGAAACAAACCTCTTGAGCTGCCCGCCGGTTACTCAATCGAAACCTGGGTTGCTCCCAAAGATCTTTACGGTCGCAACCAACTCTTCGAGCCCATCGGCATCGCCGTAGCCAAAGATGGGACGATCGTCGTGACCACCCGCACCGCCGGAGTCTGGCGCATTCGTGACGACAAGTGGTCCCTCTTTGCCGAAGGAACCTACGAAGCTCTCGGAGTTCAGATTGAGGACGACAAAGGAGACCGCATCGTCATCATGCAGAAGCCCGAGCTCACCCGTCTCGCTGACACGAATGGCGACGGACGGGCGGATCAATTCCAGACCCTCTGCGACGACTATGGATTCCACGGGAACTACCATGAATACGCGCACGGTCCCGCTCGCGATCATGAGGGCAATTTCTACTTCGCGCTCAACCTCTCCCACGGTGGCGACGAGAAAACATCCTGGCGCGCTGGCGGTCCCTTTATGGGATCGATGGGTGGCTATCGCGGCTGGGCCTGCAAGGTGACAGCTGATGGAAAGTTTGAGCCTTACGCCAACGGCCTTCGTTCACCCGCCGGAATTGGAGTCGATCCCGAGGGCCGACTTTGGTATGCCGAAAACCAAGGCGAATACGTTGGCTCCTCAAAGGTCGTCCCACTCGAGAAAGGCAAGTTTTACGGTCACCTCTCCGGCTTGGTCACGCTGCCCGGCAAGATGAATCCGGATTCTCCCGAGCTTAAATTCGACAAGTGGAAGGACAAGATTCGCAAAGGCGCAGTGTGGCTTCCCCACGGTCGTCTCGCCAACTCACCAGGGCATCCGGCCTGGGAAATGACCGGCGAAAAGTTCGGTCCCTTTCAAAAGCAAATGTTCATTGGCGATCAAACTCTCTCGACGATGTTGCGGGTGCAAACCGAACAGCTTAATGGCATCGATCAGGGTTGTGTCATGCCCTTCGCCCGTGGTCTTCACGCCGGAGCGATGCGCCCTTGCTTCCTGCCTGATGGCTCTCTCCTCATCGGCCAAACCGGTCGTGGTTGGGGTGCCCGCGGAGGCAAGCAAGACAGCCTTCAGCGTGTGGTTTATGACGGGAAAACCAGTCCCGCCGACATCCACCACATGACGCCGACCAAGGATGGTTTCGTGATTCACTTCACGGCTCCCATCAACAAGAACATCAAGGCAGAGGACTTCGTAAAGGCTCTCTCCATGGAGTCCTGGTACTACGCCAATACCGGAAAATACGGTTCACCTTCGCACGACAAACGCAAAGAGGAAATCACCTCGGCCAAGTTTCAACGCTCGAATCAGGCCGTTGCGATCACAGTCAAAGACTTTTCGAAGGAACGGTCCATTGACCGCCTTCATTATCTCAGGATCAACACCGACGGGATGTTCAAGGACGCCGCCTGGAAAACTCTGGAAGTTTATTATACTCTCCGCGAACTTCCGTAACTCCCTACAAACATCTAAAAAGAAAAAGACCGCTAAAATTTAGCGGTCTTTTTTTGGATCAGTTCCAGAAGACCGTGGACATTCGTAAAAAGACGCGCGACGGGGGTGGAGTGCATCGGGAGTGACGATCGCGTGATGATTGATCGATGATGTCACCGGTCTCTCCGTGGGGCGACGTCGTGACGGCGTTTCGGGCGCTGAAGTTCTTTTTAAGATTAGACGATTAGCCTTCGTATAAACTGAATCGACTCAATGCTTACCTCACGAAAACATTTACTCAAAGGCCTCACTTTGGGGACAGGTGTTCCTGAATCCGATGATCCAAGGGGGGGAGCCGTAATAAAAGCACAGGATTGCATCGAACCGGAGTTAAGCGCTAATTACAATACCCCTATGTTTTTCTTGCTTGAATCACCTTCTCTAAGAGCCCTCCCGCCAAAAGCAAATTTCCAGAAATAGTATGATGAAACGTCGCGATATTTTAAAAACCGCTGGCTGCACTCTTTTCCTGCCGTCTCTTGAAAGCTTTGGGGTGAATCGGTCTGCTCCGGCCGAAGCTGATGTTAAACGGCTTTTCTGCGTCAGTATGGGCTACGGTATATTCACCGACGTCCTGCCGCAAACTGCTGGTGCTGACTACACATTCAGCGACCACATGGACCCTCTTAAAAAACATAGGGACAATTTTACGCTCTATTCGAAAATGAAGTTTGGAGGGAACCATGCAAGTGACCACCGGTGCTTTGTTGGAAATACCACAACGAACCCGGACTCTCTGGACCAACTTGTAGCGGACCACGTTGGGCATTTAACCCGCGTCAGAAACGTGGTCACTTTCATTAGTCATGCCCATCACCACATCGTTGCTTCCTGGCGTAATAGGTTACCCGTTGCGCCAATTCAATCGACGAGGGTGTTGTTTGAAACTCTCTTCGCCAAGACTGACAGGAAGACGGAGGAGCAACTACTGGCGAATAAGAAGAGCGTCCTTGATGGATCTCTTGAGGAGGCGAAATCACTGATGGCTCGGGTCTCGGGCCGGGACAAGCAGAGACTGGAAGAGTATTTCGCGGCATTACGAGAATCGGAGCAGGAACTCAATAAATCCATCGAGTGGCTCAGCCGACCTCGTCAGGATGTCGAATTCCCAGTTGCCCCTTCATTTGAGAATGAATTCCTCGCAACCGAAATTGATAAACAAAGATTCCTGACAAACCCGCGTCAGATTCAACGGGGCATTGCCTTCGACATGATTTACAAGGCCTTCAAGTTCGATGTCACACGCGTGGTCAATTTTTATATGACAGGGCTCGACAATGATCATCACCTCACGACGCACAACGTTCCCAAATCCGAGGACGCACGCACAAGTCTGACGAAATATGACTCTTCGTTCTATTCACTGATGGCAAACTTCTACGACAAGCTCTCCAGCACGAGAGTCGAATCAGGAGGCACGCTGATGGATGAAACGATCACCGTATCCACAGGAAACAACAGCGTGAGCCAGAAAATGGGGCCTCACAACGGAAATGAAATCCCGGTTTTCGTTGCGGGCGGAAAATTCAAAAATCATGGCGGCCATATCGTGCGCAAAGGCGAGACCACCTGTGATATTTACCTTTCAATCCTTCAGCAATTTGGAATCGAACGAGACCGGTTCGGCAATAGCAAGAAGAGCATCGCGTTGTAACCTCATGTTGAGTTTCAGAATCATAAAGGTCGCCGGGTTCCTGCTGCTGGTTGCCGATGCCCGGGCTTCGGACGGCCTTGCAGAAGACCGGACGCAATCACAACAGTTCTTCAAGACGTATTGCGTTTCCTGTCACGGAGCGGAAAAGAGTAAGGCTGACCTCCGGCTGGATCAGATTGACGTGCGGCAATGGAACGACCCAAGTCTGTTGAACGACATCTATGAGGCGATCGAATCTGGCGAGATGCCACCGGAAGATGCCCCGAAACTTCCAGAAGCCGATCAGGTCAAAGTATTGCAGAAGGCCGTGGGCAATCAACTGCACCAACTCGCAGAAAAGCAGAAACCCGGAATGCTGAAACGCTTGAGTCGGATCGAGTATCAAAACACGGTGAATGACGTCTTTGGAAGCGACTTCTCATTGCTCGACCGGCTGCCACTCGACAACATTGAAGCTGGCTTCAATAACAACGCCGACAATCTGCATATGTCGGTTGTCGATATGGAGTCCTACTTCAACGCTGCCAACCTCATTGCCGAGAGTGTTGTCAGCGACAAACCTGCTCCACGCTCCATTGTCTATTCAACGAAAGATACCGACATCGATACGCACAGCCACAAGGACAATACCAATGGCTTTGCCCCGACGCTCCCTCAGGCTTCACGACCCCTGGTTTTTTCGACCCAGTCCATCCAAATAAAAATCAATCCATCGGTTAAAACAAGTGGGGTTTACCGGATCGTTCCCAAGGGATTCTATATCCAGGCCAAGTATGTTGCAGGAAGCCGGGTTCAAGAAAGATTACCTACCGTCACGGATGTTTTAGAGCTTAACGCCAAGGAATGGCCAAGCGACCACTCGATGAGCTACTTCCTGCGGAAAAACTCCGGAGTGGGACAGAGCATTGTCACCGTGGTTCCCAAAAATGCTGCTTGGCAGGAATTTGATCCAAGCATCGGGTTCACGACGCAACTCTCATCCGATGATACGATCGTTCTCCGATGCAATTCAGTCAAAGGAGGTTTTCAGCAAATGTTCTGTATTGAGACGGCGACCATATCGGGACCAGTGTATGAGTCATGGCCACCAGAAACCTACTTTTATAAAACCTACTGCAAAGACTTGAATGTCTCTTCTGGCAATGAGCAATGCCAGGCTATTTTGAGGAGACTTGCGCGGAAACTTTTTCGCGGTCCGGTCTCCGACGCCGAGATGCAGCAATTCGATCTGCTTGCCAGGAAAGCATTTGCCCAAGACCAAAGCATTTTCTCAGGTCTGCAGGCAGGCATTCGCGGAATGCTATGTTCCCCGAAGTTCTTGTTTAAGCAGGAAGGCAAATCAGGGCCTTTGGATGATTACGCGATTGCGGCACGGATGTCGTATTTCCTGTGGAATTCCCTGCCCGACGAGATGCTCTTCGAGCTGGCGAGCCAGGGAAAACTCAAGGACCCGAAAGTCCGTCGTGAGCAGACGCTCCGATTGTTACAGGCCGAACGAGCTGATCGCTTCGTCAAAGACTATGTGCATCAATGGCTCGATCTTGAAAAACTCAAGATCATCGAACCAGACCTCAGCATTTTCACGGTTGAAGAATTTGACCTTGTCCGGAATCAAATCAGAGAAGAGCCGGTTGAGTTCTTCAAGGAAGTACTGTCGAGCAATCTAAGCTTGGTGAATTTTATCGACTCTGATTTCGTAATGATCTCACCGGAGCTCAACTACATCTATCGGATTGGAGGGCATCCGGTCGCGAAGCCTGCCAGAAGACCAGGCGTCAGTAAAATATCACCGAAAGATTACCGGCCAAAAGAGATCACCTCAAAGTTCTCCAAAGTGATGCTGGGCGAGAAAGACAAATATCGCGGAGGCCTGCTTCCACAGGCAGGGTTCATGCTGATGACGACCAACAACGGGGAATATACCAACCCGTTTTATCGTGGAGCCTGGGTATTGAAGAGTTTTTACGGAGATCATCTGGAGACACCGGAGGACCTTGAGATCTCTGCACTCAGCCCCCCTACGAAAACGGAGACCATCAAAGAAACGATCGATGCCCATCGAGAGGATGTCAGCTGTAACATCTGTCACAAGAAGATGGATCCCCTTGGAATCGCCCTGGAGAACTTTGACGTCATCGGACGCTGGCGGGACCAATACACTGACGTGAGCAACTATGCCCCAAAGGGCAATAAGAAGGGGGAACGTTTTCCAGTGGATACGAAAACTGTCCATATGGACGGCCGAGCTTTCGAGGGGCCCCAGGGTCTGAAGACAATTCTGATGGAAGACAAAGAGAAGTTTTTCAAAGCTTTCGTGGAGAACATCTTGTCCTATGCAATGGCTCGTGAGCTCAACTTTCCCGACCGCAAAAATATTGAACAGCTCTACGAGCAGTCCGCTAATACGAACTTCAGGCTCCGAGACATTTTGTTGGAGATCGTGTCGTCAGACTACTTCACCAAGCGATAGCAATGAGTCATCAGAGTAGATTTACGGATTTAGAAACTTGGATCCATTGAGTCTCGATTGATTTCATTCCTAACCAACGCCCGAGAACTTTGTAAATCAAGAGAGGTGATTCCCCTCATCGAGGGGGGCTTGCTGAAAACCGGGAGGATTAGTTTTCCTCGCTGGAGCGCGGCGGCCCGGGCGGCGCTGTCATGCAGCCGCAGATCAGGACGAAACCAGACCGGGAATTGCTTCCGGTTCGTTCATGGGATTTATTTGCTGATGCGCGCCAGGATTTCGTTGCGTCGCATGAAGGGCGGAGTGAAAGGAGGGTCATAGCTGGCTTTCTCCATGACGGATGAAAGGCTGAGGTTTTGTTCCTTGGCCCACTTGACGAGAGCGGCACGGGCTTTCTTATCGTTGGCTTCGGTCCAGCGGCCGCTGTAGCGATAAACTACAAAACGTCCGGCCTGGCGTTTGGAGACTGTGACATTGTCGTTGTTGGCTTTGGGTGCTCCGTTTTTAGCAACTTCGTCGGGAAGTACGAAACTCATCTCCTGTTGCTCTCCACCGGTCTTCGAAAAAACCGGAGTGGTCATGGCAATCTTTTGTTCGGCTTCGTTCTTTCCGGAGATGTATCGGAACAAGCTCATGAAGCCGGAATTTTGCTTGTTCTTGGCGTCTTTCATGACGGTGGTGGCGACGACAATTTCGGGGTAGTCTCGAATCTCAAAAGCGCCATCTTTTTTGACGGTGGTGTAGGGGGCGGACTCATATCCGGATCGTCCGAGAGGTCCGGCGCAGGAGGAGAGGGCGGTGAGGAGGAGTGCTCCTCCGATGGCAAGAGCGATAGTGATTTTGGTTTTCATGGTCGTATTGATTGTTTGAAAAGTTCAGGCAGCGAGGGTTGGAATTGCTTTCCCTGCTTGGTGGTGCAGGGGCCGATTTGGGAGGCTGGAAGAATGAGGTGTCTGGTTTTGTGAGTAAATGATTTTGGCGGCGAAGATTTACCCTTTGTCTGGGAGATGCCACTTGTCAAATTACAGTCGATACTTTCGTCACTTTTTGTCGCACTTGCTGCCTGTTTGATGGCCTTTTCCCAATGAAATTGGAATTTTGACGGTTGGATATACGCCCACGTGTCTTGCGGGTACTATCGCTCGCTAGGAAAAGATGTCGTGCACGACTTCGCCGTGGACATCTGTTAGACGAAAATCGCGGCCGCCGTAGCGATAGGTGAGCTCGGTGTGATTCAGGCCCATGAGGTGAAGCATGGTCGCGTGCAAGTCGTGGAGGTGGACTTTGTTCTCGACCGCTTCGTAGCCGAGCTCGTCGGTTTTGCCATGAACCATGCCGCCGCGAACGCCGCCACCGGCCATCCAAACGGTGTAGCCTTTGGCATTGTGATCACGACCGGGATTGGTTTGTCCTTCGAGAAGTTGCGACACCGGTTGGCGTCCGAATTCGCCACCCCAGAAGACCAGAGTGTCATCGAGGAGGCCGCGTTGTTCGAGGTCGCTGAGAAGTCCGGCAATGGGCTTGTCGACCTCCTCGCATTTCCGTGGAAGCCCGGTCTCGATCGACGAGTGATGATCCCAGCCGCTGCTGGCGACTTCCACAAAACGCACTCCCGATTCGACCAACTGACGGGCCATGAGACATTGTCGTCCGAAATCATCGGTGCGTTTTCCGTCGATGCCGTAGCGTTCCAAAGTTTCCTTTGATTCCCGGGCGGTGTCGATGACTTGAGGGACAGCCTCTTGCATCTTGCTGCTGAGCTTGAGTGAGTCGATGACGCCTTCGACATTCGGATTTCCACCACTGCGTTGCAGCAAGTGGCGGTTCATTGATTGCGTGAAATCCAAAACACCATTGGCAATGTCCGCCCCGCTGAAGTGTCCGCTTAGGTTTTTTATTTTGGCATCTTTGATCGCTTTTCCTTCCCAGCCGATGCGGGTTGCTTGATAGGCACTCGGGAGAAATGCATTTCCGTAATTGGACGGCCCGCCGAAGGTGCGCGTCGGTTTGATCGTGACATAGCCGGGGAGATTTTCGTTCGGGCTCCCGAGGCCATACAAGACCCACGAGCCGAGTGAGGGACGCACGAATTGAAAGCTTCCGGTGTGTAGCATCGGGATGGCCAACGGGTGAGCACTGCTGTCCGTTTGCATGCTGTTGATGACGCAGAGCTTGTCGGCCTGCTTTGCGACGTGCGGCATGAGTTCGGAAATCCACATTCCACTCTCGCCGTGCTGGGCGAAGTCCCACTTCGGGGCCATGAGGGTCGTCTTTTCCTTTTTTCCCTCCTTGCCGCCGTCTGCAAAGAGCTTCGGCTTGTAGTCGAACATGTCGTGCTGCGACGGACCGCCGTTCATGAAGAGGAAGATGATCCGTTTGGCCTTCGGAGCAAAGTGAGGGCCACTGGGAGATTGCCTTCCCGCGATACTCTGACCGGCGCTCAACCCAGCCATCGCGAGTGAGCCAAAGCCGCACGATCCCAGCTTGAGCCAGCTCCGGCGTGACAAATTTGGGGACTCTTGTTTGGGTTTCATTTTATGATTCGATATCTACGAGGTAACGAAACTCGGCTGTGGAAAACAATGACAGAAAGAGAGAGGACCATGCGCTTTCATCACGGTTTTTAACTTCGGTCTTGGAATTCCGGGTCAGAGAAAGCAGGGCGAGTGCGCCCTTCTTTTCTTCGGAAGTGGCTCCGCGCGAAAAGACCCAACGCATCGCGAGATCGATTTTCTCGGCGTCATTTTTCGGGGACAGGTCGGCGAGGAGACGTTTGGCCGCGTGGGTCGCTTGTTCGGCGACGAATGCGGAATTACGAAGAAAGAGCGCCTGGGAAGGGACCTCGGTCACGGCTCGTTTTCCACTGACCAGACTGGAAGAGGGGAAGTCGAAACGGTCAAACATCTCCGGGGCGTAGTCGCGGATGACGGGGAGATAGACGCTGCGGTGATTGCTTGGCGGTTGCAGGATTTTGGTGTCCACACCGCGCACCAGCTTGTCGCCTAACCCGGTTACGGTGGAGCCAACCGGCGGCTTGATGTTGAGTTGTCCGCTCACAGAAAGAATGGCATCGCGGATTGCTTCGACCGGCAGACGTCTTGGTTTCGAGTGCCAGAGCAAGCGGTTCTCCGGATCGATTTCCTGGCCCAGGCTATCGTTTGCACAACTGAGTTGATAAGTTCTGCTGAGGACAATTTTTCGGATGGTCTTCTTGAGGGACCATCCTTCGCTCATGAATTCAACCGCGAGGGTGTCGAGCAATTCTTGATGACTGGGAGGCGAGCCTGTTGATCCGAAATCGTCAACCGATTCGACCAAGCCCCGACCGAGGAGATGGTGCCAAATACGATTCACCATCACCCGGGCGGTGAAGGGATTGTCGCGGCTGGCCATCCAATGCGCCAACTGCAGACGACCGCTTTGCTTGGGATCAATGGTGGGGACGCCGGGGATCGAGATTGCGGAGAGAAATCCGCGTGGAGCGACTTCGCCCAGCTCGCCGAGTTCGCCGCGAATCGCGATTTTGGTGTCGGCAGGCTTCTCACGATCCCGAACGCGCATGGCGTAAGGTGGTCGCTTTGGACGGTGCTTTTCCAATTCCTTGACTGCCGCTTCCAGAGGCGCGAGTTCTTCCTTGAGCTTGGCGATGACCTCTTCCTTCTTTTCCTTTTCCGCTTTCGTTAACTCGGTCTTTTTTTCGTCCCGGGGTTTCTTGGCGGCCTCGACTTTTTTTTCGTGCGCCTCAGCGATAGCGTGCAACTCGGCTCCCTTCTGTCCCAAAGGAAGAAGGTCCGTTGGGTTGTTACTGTATTTCTGTTTGATGGTGCCATAGAGCGCCTCGGTGCTGAGGAAGATGCCAGCCATCGAGTAGTAATCTTTGGTCGGGATGGGGTCGAACTTGTGATCGTGGCACTTTGCGCAGGCGACGTTGAGTCCGAGAAAGGCACGCGTGGTAACATCGATTTGGTCATCCACGATTTCCATGCGAAAGGCATTGCCGCTGGAGTTGTGACGCTTCGTGCCGAAGGACAAGAGGCTGGTTGCGATCAAACGGTCTTCCATTTGCTTGGCAGATTCATCGGGAGCCTTGGGCAGGAGATCGCCGGCGATTTGCTCCCGGACAAATTGATCATAGGGTTTGTCCGCGTTGAGTGAGGCGATGACGTAATCCCGGTAGGGCCAGGCGTGCGGGTAGGAGAAGTTGAACTCCTTGCCGCTTGATTCAGCAAAGCGCACCACGTCGAGCCAGTGCCGCCCCCAGCGTTCGCCAAAGCGGGGTGAGGCCAGAAGGTCGTCCACTAGTTTCGCGATGGCATCAGGAGAGGAGTTTGTGACGAAGGCCTCCACCTGTCCGGGAGTTGGAGGCAAGCCAATGAGGTCGAAATAAAGGCGCCGCACGAGAGTGGCGCGACTGGCATCGGCGACCGGGGCCAATCCGGCTTCTTCAAGTTTCGTCAGAGTGAAGACATCGATCGGGCTCTTCGGCCAGTCTGCGTTTTTAACCTTCGGAGCTACTGAAACTTGCGGAGTGCGAAAGGCCCAAGTGTTCGAAGTAGGTTTTGTTTCTTCCGCTTGCGCTGAGAGGACAAGGCAAGAGGAGAGAAGCAACTTGTGAACCGGCCTAGTGAATAAATCCCTGACCGTGCCCCCGACTCGATCTCTTTCATGATTGAAATCAACGTGAATTGTCGCGGGCATTTGATAAAAGCGGAGAGTTCGAACTTCAGATTACCGGAGATCGGATGCGGATCTATCAAGTGGAGGAAAGTGGGTCTGGGGTTGAAATGCCCTTTGATTCAAAGTCAGGGGCGATCAGCGGAAGTCATCATGAAAGGGTTTCTCCTCATTGCTCTCCCGATATTCATGCTCGGCACAAGCTGCACCGCAGTCAGGTTCAAGAAGTTGCCGCAACCGGAGAATCGGCTCGCAACGATGTCTTGAACCGATCACTTTCATCCATAGCTAGGCACGGCATTCCGCTTTCCAGTGGAGAGCCGGGCTTTATTTTTATCGCCATTATGAAATCTCTATTCTCTGTTTCCCTTCTTTTAGTTTCACTCTCGGTTACTGCCATTGCCGACGACTGGGGGCAATGGTTCGGCCCGCAACGAGATGGAGTTTGGCGGGAGACCGGGATTCTCGAGAAGTTCCCGAGCGGTGGTCCCAAGGTTCTCTGGCGCACTCCGGTCAACCGTGGCTATGCCGGACCCTCGGTTTTCGGAGATCGTGTCTTTGTGATGGATCGCAAGGCACTCAACACTGCGGAAGCAAAAGCCAAGGGCGCACGCACAGGGAACAAGCAGGGGAACGAACGTCTTCTCTGTCTCGATGCCGCCACCGGAAAAGTGATCTGGGAAAAGACCTACGATTGTCCTTATACCATGTCGTATTCCGCGGGGCCGCGTGTCACTCCGCTGGTCGATGGTGATCGCGTCTACACGCTGGGCGGAGAAGGAAATCTCATTTGTCGTTCGGCCGAGAATGGCGCGGAAAAATGGTCTCATGATTTCAAGAAACTCTTCGCGGTGAAAACCCAGACCTGGGGATTTGCAGCCTCTCCTCTGGTGTATGAAGACCTTTTGATCTGTCTCGGAAGTGGCGAGGGATCGACCGCGGTGGCGTTTCACAAAGTGACCGGTAAGGAGGTCTGGCGGTCGGTTTCAGCCAAACACCCCGGCTACTGTCCGCCGCGAATCGTGAAACATGCCGGCCGCGATCTCCTCCTCATTTGGCATCCAGAGGCCGCCAATGCGCTTGATCCCTTGACCGGGAAAATCTTCTGGAGCGTTCCCTGGAAAATCCGTGCAGGTCTCACCATCGCGATGCCCCAGATGATCGATGAGGATCATCTTTTCCTTACCAACTTCTACAACGGATCGATGCTTCTCAAGCTCAAGAAAGACGAATCCACGCCGGAGATTGTCTATCGTACGGAGCGCGCCAGCGAGCGGAAGACGACCCACCTTCACGGCATTATGAATACGCCGGTGCTTCGTGACGGCCATCTCTTCGCGGCGTGCAGTTACGGACAATTCCGCTGTATGGAAGCTCTTACCGGAAAGCGGGTGTGGGAATCACTCAAGCCACTCGCCATCGTGGAACCGATACGATGGGGTACGGTTTTCGTCACTCCTCATGAAGACCGCTACTTTCTCTTCACCGAAAAGGGTGACCTCGTCATCGCGAATCTTTCCGTGAAAGGCTTCGAAGAAATTGATCGTGCCCACGTTATCGAACCTAACGGCCTCGACCTCAGACAGCGCGACATCGTCTGGTCACATCCCGCTTACGCCAGAAAGTGCGCCTTCATCCGCAACGATACCGAAGTCATCTGCGTCTCGCTCGCGAAGTAAGCGAAGTCGTCTTTTTGATCCTCTCTAATGACAATTCTTCCAGATCGGGCGCGAGCGATTTTCGCTATGGGGTGACTTTGCGGACCGCGATGGCGACGGGAATGGTTCTCTGGTCGAATACGCGCTCGGCACTGATCCGGGATCTCCGCTTATCGAGGAGGACGGGATCAGCGCCGCGTGTGATGGTGAGTCAGTGGAATTGACTTACCAGAAGCTCCGCGACCGAACGGATCTTACCTATCAGGCCCAAGCGAGTAGCGATCTGATCACCTGGATCGATGTGCCTGACGATCTGGCATCGTTGCCATACGGCTTGTGGGATCCGCGATCCCGATAGAATCGATTTCATCATATTTGATAAAATCGAACATTTTTGACTGTATGGATTTTTCTACCTTCTAATGTTTATGAGATCTTTTCTTTCAAAAGCGATTCTGCCTGCGCTGACCTTGGGGGCTGCGGCCGACCAACAAACGATGCTCGAGAGTTTTTTGGTGGCACCCGGACTGGAGGCCCGCTTGTGGGCCGGGACCGACCTGTGTTATAGCCCGATTGCGATGGATGTTGATTCGAAGGGGCGGGTCTGGGTCACGGAGGATTTGCAGAAATCGGGCAAGAAAGGACCGCACGCGCGGATTAAGATCCTTGAGGATACCGACGCCGATGGGAAAGCAGACTCGGTGAAGATTTTTGGGCCGACCTTCAGTTCCAAGCCGATGGGCATCAGCGTTTTTGACAACGTGATCGTTGTCTCGATGGCCCCCAACATTCACGTCTATACCGATGTGAACCGGGACGATACGTTCGACCCCAAGGTGGATCAGGAAAAGATCATCGCGAAGGGATTTCACGGCAGCGGACATGATCATGCGCTCCACGCGGTGGTGCCGGGTCCGAGCGGGAAGTGGTATGTCAATCACGGCAATATCGGCGCGGATGTGACGATGTCGGATGGCCGCGAAATTCACGCGAGTTCCTACTACAGCCACAATCCCCGGAGCATCGGCAAGAGGAGTTCTGACGGGCGTCTCTATGTGGGTGGATTTGGCCTGCGGATGAATCCCGACGGAAGCGAAGCAGAGGTGATTTTTCAAAATTCGCGTAATGCCCATGCCATGTCGTTGACTTCATTTGGAGATGTGTTGCAGGCGGACAATGATGACCCCGCGCATGCCCGGGCGGCCTGGGTCATGGAGCATTCGAATTTCGGGTACGCCGCCCTGGAGGATGGAAATCGGTCCTGGGAAGACTCGGCAAAAAGCTGGGAGAAAAAAATCGTGACGGGAGAGATCATGAAGAACGCCTACGAGCGGCACTCCAAGTCGTCTCTTCGTCGGGACGAAGGACACTGGCGGGAGCATTTTCCCGGCGTGACTCCTCCGGGAAATCTTTGGGGTCCGGGTGCACCAACGGGTGACTACATGATCGAGGGCGATGAACTGGGGAAGAAATATCGCGGACAGTATTTGGTTTGCGAAACAGTGCATCGCGCGGTCTTTGCCTTTCGACCCGAGTTGCGGGATGCCCAGATCGAGCTGCAGGATTTGAACAAGGCGTTCTTTGCGACTGATCGTAAGTCGAAGAACAAGACCGCCTCGGGCTTCCTACCATCGGATGTCGTAGCGTCGACAGATGGAGCTCTTTTTGTGAGCGATTGGAATTCGCACACCAATGCCCGTGGCTCGGGAAATGCCATCGGGGGGATTTTTCGCGTCGCGAAAAAGGGAAGCCGGGTTCGCCTTCCCAAGATCGATTTTTCTTCGAAAAAAGGATTGCTGGAGGCCTTAAAAAGTCCGTCGCCGGGAGTGCGGTGGGTGGCGCAGGACCGCCTGAAAAAGCAAGAGGGTGTCTTTGACGAGCTTCTGGCATTCAGTAAGGCGCACGCGGACAATCCTTACTATCAAGCGCGGGCGCTTTTCGTGATGGCCCAGCTTCAGGATTCCAGGGGTCCGTCCTTGGTGAAGACCATGTTGACGACGGATGATGCACAGTGGCGCATTGTCGCGATCCGGGCCCTCCGGATGGCGGGGAAGGAGTCGCTTCTTCCTCTGATTAAACAATTGGCGGGTGATCCTTCGCCAGCAGTCCGTCGGGAGATTTTGGCAATCATGCGGGGGATGAAACTGGATGACATCCGGGAACCACTGCGCAAGCTCATTGCCGGGTACAAGGGCAAGAATCGATGGTATCTTGAGGCACTCGGCGCGGTTTGTGATGATCACAAGGACGAGATTTACGGGAAGTTAGTGAAGCCGCTGCAGCCTGATCCTGGAAAGTGGGACGAACGGCAAAAGGCCCTCGCGTGGCGATTGCGCTCTGCCGAAGCTCTGGCGGATTTGGCGGATTGCATGATCGCGCAGAATGTTGACGCGATCACTTTTCGCAAATTGGCCTATACATACGGGCTCTGTTATTCCGACGAGGAGAGAGAGAGGAATCTGGGATTCATGCAGCGTTTTCAGAAGCATGGGGGATTTGGTGGCGAAGAGTATCAGGTCACGATTGCAGAGTTTTTGGAGAAAGACATCAATGATCCTGATCCGGTTGCGCTGACGCAGAGTTACCTTTTCCCGACGAAGTTTGGAGTTCCCACCAAGGTGGAATCCATCGGGAAGATTTCGGCGCTCAAACCGAATGTCGACAACGGACGAAGCAAAGCCGCTCTTTGTGTGATGTGTCACCAGATCGGAGGAAGCGGAATTTCCTTCGGACCTGATCTCACCAACTGGGGACAGGTACGGGATGTTGCCACGGTTGTCCGGGCGCTCGTCGATCCCTCGGGGGAGCTTGCCCATGGCTATGACAAGCCACTGGTCGTGACGCAAAATGGGCACCGGCTTGAGGGAGTTTCACGCGGCTATAGTTGGCATGCTGGGGCCATCCGGGTGAAGACGATGGGCGGAGTGACCTTGAAGGTGCCGCATCGTCGTCCTCATGCGAAAATTGAATACCTTAAGAATCATTCCTGGATGCCTTCCGCTTCGGCGATGGGGCTCAGCAGCCAGGATGTCCGGGACATCGCCGCTTACCTGATGAGTGATATTGCCGGTGAGGTGGACAGCGGGTTGACCGTGAAGATGGAGCCGGAGTTCAGCCGTGGCGTGGGTCCGGGATGGGTCGAGTTGACGGAAGCTGATTTTGCCAACGTGAATTGCAAGGCTGACACCTGGAAGTGGGAAGGCAGCCATGCCTGGTGCACCGGGAATCCCACCGGAGTGATCCGCTATCACAAACCGCTTACGAATTTTGAATTTTCCTGCGAGTGGATGCATAAGAAAAAAGGCGGAAACTCCGGGGTCTTTGTGTGGGCGACACCGCAGTCGATTAACCGGCTCATGCAAGGCAAAGGCCTGCTTCCCCATGGCATCGAGGTGCAGGTACTGGACCTTGGTTATAAGGAAGTTTACGAAGCCCAATATAAGAAGAAGGGCGATTGGTTTACCAGCAATGGAGATGTCTTCCCGGTAGGACCGATCAAGATGCGGCCATTTCCTCCGGTTGCTCCGAACGGTCGACGGAGCTTTCCGTCGAAAGATACCACGCTTGGGATCAATCAATGGAATCACTACTATATTCGCGCGGTCGACGGCGTGGTGAAGCTTTGGGTGAACGGAGAAGAGGTGTCAGGAGGCGATGGTATCAGCCCGGCATTTGGCTTTCTCTGTCTTGAGTCGGAAGGGGCTCCTATTGAGTTTAAAAATCTCCGCCTACGGGTTCTTCCACCTTTTGAAACCAAACTTGATGTTGAAATGGGCACTCCTCTTCCGCAACCCAAGCCCGTCACACTCAAAGGACATGCCCTGCTTGGGAAGTGGGCTTATGCCGGTGCATACACCCGCGAGTTTTTGGAGGATGGGCGCTGCATTCTTCGGAATGGAGACGAGGTGGTTTGGACAAAGCGGGCGGTGAAGGCCACACCGGATTCCGTCACGCTCGAAGGAGGATATGCGCACGTCTTAAAGGGCGACGTCCTTCATATTGAAGGACGATACCAGGCGAACAGGAAGTGAGATACTGCTCCCGGCTTATCCTTTCTTGCCGATCATCAACTGATCGATCAGCGCGGAGGTATCTTCGATACTCTTGTCACGGCCCTCCCGGGTGGCCCAGCCGGAGAAGCCAACTTCTTGAAGCGCAACGCGGACCTTGTCCCAATCAACGTCACCTTCGCCGAGGCGACAGAACCCGTTCTTCTTTCCCCAGTCCTTGATGTCGAGTTTGACTGTACGGTGACCGAGGGTGCGGATCCATTCTTCGGCAGGAGCGAACTTCTGCATGTTCCCGATGTCAAAATAAGCACCCACCCATGGGTTGTCGAAGGCGTCGAGATAGTCGCGGAATTTGTCGGGCGATTCGCAGAAGCCATTCCAGACCGTTTCGATTAGAATACGCACTCCGAGACGGCTGGCGAGAGGGAGAACCTTGCGCACTTCCGCGATGGAACGATGCCAGACGTCATCGTGGGTTTCCTTGGCTCCGCTGACCTTGCCGGGGACGAGAAGAACGGAGGAACCACCCAGACGGTGGGTGTCGCGGATGTTTTGTTCCATCAAGGCGAGGCCTTTCGCGCGAATGGCTTCGTCGGGACTACTGAGCCGGGTGCCCCAGTGCCAGCCGCAAACCATTCCGTGAAACATCACGCCGGTCTGTTGGGAGGCAGCCGCATATTCGGCGGCCTGCTTGGCATTGCCGCTCTCGACGCCATCAAAGCCGAGCTTCTTGAGACGCTGAAAAAATTCGAGAGGGGATTCTTTACCCTTCTTGCCGCCTTTCACTGCCTTAAAAATGCGACCTTCGAGGGATGGTCCCGAAGTTTTCGCGTCCTGGGCAAGTGCGCGGGAACCGGTCAGGGCAGCGGCGGTGGCGAGACTGGAAGTGGTGAGGAATTGGCGGCGGTTGTGAGGATTGATCATGATCTTGTTCTCGTAAAAGTTGACCCAAGATTGCTTGAGAATTGATGATTGTCGATTTCGATTATGAAGGGCTTCAGGGCTGTGAATTTCCTGAGCCTGAAAATTCTCGCGTGGGTATTGGGGCACTGATCGTTGTGGCGAATTTCGATTTGGGAGGGCGGTCAATTTACCGGAGAAATTAAATTGGATGGGGAGTTTTCTCCCGAAAAGGACCTCAAAACGGCCCGAACCCTTGCTTGAGAGGGTTTTTTCACGAAAAGCGCTTCGGATTGCTTGACAATCTCGGTTGATTGACTGAGCTACTCCCACTGCTTATGAAAGCCACTAAAGAACGTTATACCAAGACACAGATTTTAGATCAAATCGGAGAAGAAACTGAACTGAGCCGCAAGCAAGTTGCTGCTGTTCTCGAAAGCCTTTCCGGCGTGATCGAGGGCCACATCAAGAAGCGCGCCGTCGGCGAGTTCGTCCTTCCCGGGTTGCTGAAGATCGTTACCGTCCGCAAGCCGGCAACGAAAGCTCGTATGGGCATCAATCCATTCACCAAAGAAGAGGTGATGTTCAAGGCCAAGCCTGCCTCCACTGCAGTCAAGGTTCGTCCTCTGAAGAAGCTCAAGGAAATGGCTCAATAATCCTCTACGATTAAACCACCTTTATGAAACGGCTTCGGGTTTTCCCCGGAGCCGTTTTTCGTGCCGGAGTTGAAGGTCGCCGAAACTTTAAATTTACTGCTAGGAAATTATCTCGTCAAATCCGCGCCCATTGACCGCCTCCGCGATTCTGCTCTCTTTGCGCTTTCACCCCTGCCAGAGCGGTGCCCACTCGCCACTCTCCCCTTATGGTAGACTCTCTAATCTACTCAACAACCTCCTCTGGGAAACCCCGCCAAAGGAAAATTCCTAGCAGTCAGTTTGAGGCTCATCCGAAGTTGATTCACCCCCTTTACTGATTGGGGGATGCGGCTTAGGGGGATCGGTGGTTCACAAATCTATGTGACAAAAAATTGGGCTTTAGCACGTATTAAAAATTAAGCCACGCTGTCTTTTCTGCGTTATAAACTACTGCTTGGATTGTAATTGTTAGCAAAGAATTGGGTTGATATTTTTTATAAATATGAAGTTTTTGACTCTTCTTTTAATTACTACGAACCTTATCACAGCGTTCTTTGGCTACCAGGAACATATTAAGTCTAGCGAATCTCTAGCTAAGTCTAACGAATCTCTAGCTAGGCTAGCACGGACACAAAATCATCTTAACGCGCTTGTATCCGACCGAGTTCGAATGCAAGAAAATCTTTCAGAAGCAAAGGCGGAACTAAAGGCAGCCCGTTCGAAAGGAGTCGAGCAATCTGCAGTCAACAAAGAACAACCTAAAGAAGGCAAAGAATTACCTTATTTCCCTTCTTCAACCAAGGAACTGATGTTCGGGTCCAATCCGGTCGTCACGGATAAGGATAAGGCTTTCTGGGAAGCGGCGAAATCCGGCAACTTGGAAGCCCTGCAAAGCCTTCTTGGCGAAGGAGTAGATGTCGACATCTACGGCAGCACCATCGGAGTTGACTTTGGGTGCACAGCTCTTTTCTGGGCCGCAAAACACAATCACAAGCAGGTGGTGCAGTTCTTACTCGAGAAGGACGCCTACATCGATGCTGGCGCGGGCATGGGTGGATCTCCTCTTCATATAGCGGCCTACGAGGGGCACTCCGAAATAGTAGAGCTACTTATTTCTGAGGGAGCGAACGCTGAGGCCAAAACTGGAGAAGGCGAGACCGTCTTTGATTTCGCGAATGAAGAGATCGCTACCCTCATTCGTAAGAGTATCGAAGAGAAGCAGAAGTAATCCCCTTTCTCCCCCACGGGTTCCGCCAAACGCGGTTTCCGCGATCTTCCCGCCAAAAGCAAATTCCTAGCAGTAAGAATCCAGCTTGACCTGATACTTCCTCATTTCTCACATTAAACCATCCTTCCATTCACGATGAAAACAACCATTCTACTAATCATCATCCCCCTATTGGGCCTCACGTCCTGCAAGCAGGCACAAAAACAACAAAAGGCTCAAGAGGCAGAAAAGGAGCTACATGAATCGCTAGCCGACCTCAAGAAATCGCAGTCGGACTCTTACGAGAAAACAGGCGAAGTCAGCAGCGACAAGGGCGCCACGGACAAGGTAATCCAAGCTGCAAAAAAAATGGAAGAATCTGGCGGCAAGTCCCAAGCCGCCAAAGGAGCAAGTATCCGTATCTGGGTGAACCTTATGAAGCGAGAAGAAGCTATTCTCACGAGAGGGGCAGACCACATAGCCGTTGGCTCTGATTATTCTAAAATTAAGAAAAAAGAAGATATCGCCAAAATGTCTGCCGCTGTGCGCAAATATGAGGCTATTAACCAAGCCACTATCAAAGGAATCAACGGAGGCTGGTTTCAAGAGGTCAAAGACAAGATGAACGATGAAGAGATATCCTCCACTCTCATCAAGCGTGGCATTGTTAGTCTCAAAAGTGGTTTCAACAAAATCAAACCTACTCTATTAGTACTCAGGAAGACAGATCTCGCTCTCTGCGCAGGCCTACTTGAGCAGCACGCTGTGCTCACAGAGTCATACGGCAAATGGGTTTGGGATGCCGAAGAGGAAGTCCCTTCATTCACCGAAGATGCGGAAGACGCTCATCTCGATAGATACAATAATGCTGCGGACAAAATCCAAAAAGCTATCGACGAACAAACTGTCGCCCAACGGGTGTTAATGCAAAATCGCTAGGAGAATTTTACTGCAAGCTCTCGCGGTCTGATTTTTTTAAACTCTTCACCACAAGATCATACGAGTGATCGATGAGTTCGTAGAGCAGCGAATCTGGGACACATCCATCAAGCACAACGGTGTACTGCTAGGAAATTGCTTTTGGCGGAAAGGTCGCGGAAAACCGGGTTTGGCGGGAAAGGGTTGAAGTCGCATTGGACCGGCGAGCAGGAGTAATTCTATTTTGAAGCGACTGATATTGGACCTATGGGGGGTGGGTTATTGCTTCGTTGAGTAGCCTGTTGTGATAGGCTTCCTGAGTAATGAAGATTTTAACATCAATTTTAGCTCTGTCGTTTTTCTGTGCGCCCCTGTCCTTTGCAGCGGACGGGTTTACTACGATTTTTGACGGCAAGGACTTGTCGAAGATCAAAACTGCCGGGAACTGGAAGATCCAGAAAGATGGCTCACTTTTCCTGGAGCCGAGGTCCGGCGAGAAGGGCTGGTCGCGTTACGGTTCCTACCTGTGGCTCAAGGAGGATTACAAGGACTTCATTTTCGACTTCGAGTATAAGCACGAAAAAGGTGGGAATTCAGGCCTCTATTTCAGGATTTATGATGAGACTGACCCGACTGCACACGGTTTTGAGGTGCAGATTCTTGACTGCTTCGGCAAAAAGAAACTCGGCCAACATGACCTTGGAGGGGTGATTAAGACTGCCGGCCCGCTGGCCAACGGCTCGAAGCCAGCTGGTGAATGGAATCGTATGGTTGTGACAATGAAGGAAGGCAGGTTGAGTGTGGTCCTCAACGGTAAGACGGTGCAGGATAAACTGGATCTAGCGGCCAGTAAACCGAAGAACAAGAGGTTGGCGGATTCGGGGAAAATTGCGATTCAGGACCACGGCCAAAAATTCTGGGTGCGCAACCTGAAGGTCAAGAGTCTATAGCTGAGGATCTTCTCCCTACATTCTATTGCTTAGCAAAATAGCAGCACCAAAAAGTGATACTCTTCGGTGGCGTTTTTTTAGGTTTCTTGACTGCTAGGAAATTGCTTTTGGCGGAAGACATGGGCGGGAAAGGGGCTTGATCCAGCTCTAGGTTCCCAGGGTGAAACCTTACTCCTTTTTAGAGGCTTTAGAAATTAATCTCTCTTCCCCCATGCCCTCATCACGGGCAAGAATGATCACCAATGTCTCTGGAGCAAAGAAATCTTTGTAGTAGGGATCAACCGACTTTCCGTTGAGCGAGCAAAGGACTCTTTTTGATTTTGCGAGTTCAGTCTTAATTTGTTCTTGAGTGAGTCTTGTGCCGTCAAGTCGTGTGATGGTAGATTCTGGAATCTGGCTGGAAGAGTTAAAGTCCAAAGTAAGTTCATGAAACTTCGTCTCGGTCTCAATTTCCCTCCAAATTAACACCTTACCGGCCCTCTGCTCATGGCGCACACTCTTCCAATTCACTTCAGGAACATTCACTATTACTTCAAAGGCGGCGCCCATTTTATTTAGCCTTCTCTCTTTTGCCGTTCTTACCTGAGCATGACCAAAAACGGGAGCGATCGAAGTCGGAGAGTTAACAAGAGCGTTCTTTTCTACCTTCTTCTCCTTTTCATTGGCTACAGCAAAGGAACAAGAGGCAATGGATACGATGGCGGCAATGAATGTGATTTTCGTTCTCATGGGGTATTTTTAACACAAAATTTGATCTTAGGTATAAAGACACGGTAAAAACAAGGGGCATAGAACCAACGCCCTCGAGTCCAATTCAGTATCCCACTCCCAACACCCTCAATTTACTGCTAGGAATTTGCTTTTGGGTTGGAACCTTTGGGGGCGCCCTTGAGGGGATCGGGAGAGGGGAGAAAGGGGCTTCCCGACTATGGTCAGATGTTCAATGAAGTAGATGGTCGGAAGGTGGTGAGAATGTAAACGGGGCTGAATGCTCATGGTAGCCGAGTGGAGCCAGTGGTCGATGTTGGGGCACAATCACGCATCATGAGCGTCAAAGGAATCGATGATGCCCTGAGAAACCTTTAAGGAACCAAGACATGATCACTGAGGTTGGCAAGATTAGACCCGGTATGGTCTAGAGGAGTAAATCGAGCTCACAACAGGAGGACTTGGCAGGTCTCCACTATTATTTTTCCTTATCGGCTACGGAGGTGTTCTCTGAAGCCTTTATCAATTTCTCGATTTCCCTGGCTTCCGCCGCATCGTCTGGATCATTAGGATCAAAATCGCCCACTGTTCCTGAAAAGCCAACCTGCCCACTACCAGAAACATCTTTTATCCGAATCTCACGCTGCGGAAATGGAATTTCGATGTTGTTTTCTTTGAACTCCCTCCACACCTGCAACAGCACAGCGGAACGCACATTGGCCACGCCTTCGTTAGCATCATTGATCCAGAAGCGTATCTGCAAATCGATCGATGAATCTCCAAAGCTCACCAGCAGGCATTTGGGAGAAGGATTCCCTACAACGCGCGGGATATTTTCCGCAGCCCTGATGCAACACTCGATCGCTTGATCAACATCCGCGTCATAAGAGATTCCCACATTTGCCTTAATCCGCACAAAAGTATCCGAGAAAGACCAGTTCACTACCTTGTTGGTGACAAAGTCTTCATTGGGAATCAGGATCTCCTTACGATCGCGTGTGAGGACAGATACATATCTAGTTCGTAGTGTATTGATCCAACCATAAGTGCCGTCGATCTCGATGACGTCGCCAGGTTTGATCGATTTATCCAGCAGAATAATCACACCCGAAACCAAATTAGAAATGACCTTCTGCAACCCAAAACCTAATCCCAAACCGAGGGCTCCGGAGAAAAAAGCGAGAGCGCTGAGGTCAACGCCAGATGTCTTCAAAGATATTAAAATCGCCACTACAAAGAGAAAGAGACGAGACGCTTTCATGACTAGGACTCGCATCGTGGGAGGCAGCGCCCTATTGCGCCGAGCCCCTACCTCTACAAGATTACTAATCACTCCGGCGAGCCAAAGAAGCACCAGTAGAATCACAATTCCCGAGAGAATTCGCCACAGATCAAGACGAATATCACCGATCGGAATCGCAGCGCTCGACATTGCTTGTTTGAGTGGTTCGAGCCAACCTACCAGGGAGAGTGCCAGCGTGATATAGATCAGCAAGCCAAGTACTTTAGGTACGAAATGTCCTTTTGAGAATACGGTTACTAGATTGTAAACGCAGAAGGCTGATACCAAATAAGAAATAATCTTGATGTAGCGCGATTCAAGGTCGAAGAGGGGAACAATGCTCATTGCGACCACCAAGCAAAACACAAGAATACAGGGATAGGTGCGAAGGCCGTCGTAGTTATCGAATGCGGATTTACAGTATCTTTCAAACTTGGTATTAGTTTTGTTAAGATAGAACCTTGCCAACTTCTTGATCGCGAAGGCGAATCCAAGACAGCCAGCAATCACGGCCCATTGAATCCAATCCGATTGATCGTCGAATAAGTCTACCAGAGAGTTGAAAAAATCTGTGAACATTAATGTGCTACCTCGCCTACAGCAAATCGCGCTTTATTCCAATGGTATTCCCGCCGTGAACTGGAGCTGCTAGGAATTTGCTTTTGGCGAGAGGGCCTTGATGTCGCCTTTGGGGCGGAGCGACTGCTTGAGTTTTTCACGGTTTGGCAAGCCAGTGGTCAGCGAAGTCGAGGGAGTGTTTCCAATCCTCGGGGGTGATGTTGTGTTTTCCTTCGCGGATGTGGTAGCGCATGAGGTTACCAGCACTTGTTCCTGGTTGGGCCTGTGGTGTAGGAGCTCTGAAGGGATTTTTTTGGTAGAACTCGTAGATAGAGACAGCATGTTTGAGGGCGAGGAATTCTTCGGTAGGGTCAGCCCAAAGGTCCCGGGTGGCGCTCGCGGCATAAATCGGACGAGGGGCAATCAGAGCGATGAGCTGATGCTGGTCGATTGGCAGTGCTGAGAGAACACCGGGTCCGAAGACTGCGAACAGATTGCCGAGGGGGGAGAGGATCGGGAAGAGGATGCTCCACTGTAGACAAAAACGGGGCGGTCCGCTCTCGCAGATCCGCCCCGATTGAGATTGATGTGTAGCCGTCTACTTCCGTCTGCGGAGCATCATGGCAAGACCGGCAAGGCCGATCAGTGCAATGCCAGAAGGCTCAGGAATGACCGTCCCGACTGCCGTCGCGGTGTTTCCGGAGAAAGTAAGGATGCTGTTATCAGTGGCAAACGAGACGCCGTTCACCATGATGTCTGCACCTTGTTCGGTGAACTCGGCGACACTTGCCAGAGTCAACTGCGCGCCGGGCGTGAGGTTGATCGTGGTTTTTTCAGATTGGCTATTGATCGGATCACCGGCTCCGCGCAGCGTGTAGGAGCTTGTGCCGTCGACATTCAAGGTCATCCCTTCAGTCAACCAAGTTGAAGTCATCGCCGAACCGCCGAGCACGTTGAGAACCGAGTTGCTTGGATTCCCGTCAACGACACCGTTGACCCCGCTGCTCGGAGCGAAGCTTGAATTAGTCAGAGTGATCGAGTAACCAGCACCGAGATCGAGTCGGCCCGCTCCAGTCAGCCCGCCGGCGCCATTTACGGTAAGGTCCTCATTGATATCTGTCGAAGGGTTGATCGTGGTCGTCCCGTTGACAGCTCCCGAGAAGTCCCAGTTGGCGTCGTTGTAGAAATCGGCATTCGTGGCGCCGGTCCAGACGACGGTTGCGTGACTGGCGATAACGGATGCAGAAAGGACGCCCGCAATGGTTAGGATTTTTTTCATACGTGAAGTGAGTTAAGGAGGATGAGAATGAGTTGAGCAGTGAGCAAAAGCTAACCTGCTCTCGATATTTATCGAAATTCCACCCAGTGTTCAAACCAAATTTTCGACCATTTAGTTAGGACTTACGAAATTCCCGTGGTCCATGCCCCCGCCGGGTAGGGACAGTCTTGGTGAGTGTGACGAGAGCGCTCTCATTTCATTTACGGTGAGGAAATTACTTTTGGACTGCTACCGCTAGGAATCTGCTTTTGGCGAGAGGGTCTTGATATCGCCTTTGGGGCGGAGGGTAACTGCTTGAGTTTTTCACGGTTTGGCAAGCCAGTGGTCAGCGAAGTCGAGGTAGTGTTTCCAATCCTCGGGGGTGATGTTGTGTTTTCCTTCGCGGATGTGGTAGCGCATGAGGTTACCAGTAATTGTTCCTGGTTGGGGCTGTGATGTTGGAGCTCCGAAGGGATTTTTTTGGTAGAACTCGTAGACAGGGACAGCGTGTTTGAGGGCGAGGAATTCTCCGGTAGGATCAGCCCAAAGGTCCTGCGTGGCGCTCGCGACATAGATCGGACGAGGGGCAATCAGAGCGATGAGCTGATGCTGGTCGATGGGCAGTGCTGCTTCATTCTTGTTGTATTTTTTGAAGCTGTCGTTGAACCAGTGCGGGAAGTTGCTGTTAATGCGCTGAACCGTTTCGCCGTAGGCACGCATGCTGAGGGCTGCTCCTCCACAGCCTGAATTGTTAGAAATGGCCATGGCGAAGCGTGGGTCGGTGGCGGCGGCCCAGAGGGCGGTTTTCCCGAGTCGGGAGTGACCTATCGTCGAAATACGCGAGCCGTCGATTTCCTTAATCTCGGTGAGAAGGTCAAGCATCCGGCTCATACCGTAGGACCAGGCAGTGATGGTGCCCCAGCTTTTTTCGTTCCGAGGTTTTTGGTCGAGCGCATGCAGTCCATTCTCAAAGCCGTCGTGGAAGTCGGGATCGAAGTTTGAGCAGCAGGCAGTGGCGAGTGCGTATCCACGGCTAACGATGAGCTTGGCTGGCCAACGTTCGGCACCGGTTCCCCTTGACGACTCAAGCGAGCGGTTATTCTTCACGTAGTTTTTTCCTCCAATCACATAACCCTTTTCCATGATGATTTCCGGGTCGGCCTCGACAAGTTGGTTCCCCCGAAAATTGAGACCAAGAAAACCCGGAACAGGTCCTTTGGCGTCTCGCGGGATGTAAACAAGCAAACGGGCTTGAACCTTGTTTTCAAATGTCACGAGATACTGACGTCGGATCGCGATGCCTCCAAGGGCTGCCGGGTCTTCGTGCTCTATTTTCCAGTTCATTTTTGGCTGGAAGTCTTTCGGGGTTCTGCCGTAAACGTGATCTTGGAACTCTCTGAGTGTCGTTTCGCGACCATGCGACTCCCAATCGGCTCGGGAAGTAATATTTTCCCCGCCCGGCGAAAGTGGGTCAGGGAGGGTGTGGGCAGGGACCTTTTCCTCATCGTAATTAGCAACGAACTTTTGGGCCGAAAGGATACCCGGGTTGGTTGCAAAAGTGAGCAAAAGGTAAATGGTGTATCGAGAGCGCAAATCCATCGTATTTTTCTAGGTAAGGGCAGGAACGTTGACAAGAACCAGATTTTGGGGGTTGAGATAATGTTTGAGGTGCAGCCGGAGGAGGTGCTTTTTTAGGTTGTCACGCTGATTTCTAAAATAACTGGCTGGCAGGAAATCTCACTTGAGATTTACGATGCTTACCGGAGATGTGCCGGGCTAGGGGACATGGGACATATGCCGGAGCAGCAAAGAATTCCCTACCATTTAGGGCATTCCTACGGTATGCGAGTTGCGCTACTTATTGGAATAGGGCTATCGCCATATTGATATTGCGTTCGCGGATGATGAGGAGCGATACCGTCCTCTTGCTTATGAGTCGCACCAAGTTTCATCCCAAGATAGCGAATTGTCCCGCTCTCTCCTCGCCCTCTCATCGGGCATCGGCAGGCTTTAACTTTCAGAAAGGAACCCGACGATGAGCGCCCTGGCTGGTTATTTCCACGCGGCAGGAAAAATTTCCACCTTTATCATTCATCTCGCGGTAGTTCTCGGGGGTTTGATCAGCTTGTTTTGGCTTGTTGGGAGCCTCTTTCTATACTGTCGGCTGGACCGGCCGGTTTGGGAATTGGCGAGCCTAACAGCGGTTAGCCTCTTTGCTTTTTTCTTGTTTTGTGTGAGGGAATCCAGCAAGCGGGCTTCAAGGGCTGGCACAGGAAAGTCAGCCGATGAGGACAGCTGGGATGAAGGCAGGGATGAGCTAGAGGGGCATCTTGCAGAAATTGAGGAGGAACTGAGTGAAGCTCGGCAGAAAGGAACGAAGGTAATGATCGAGAAATTTGAGGAGGCTCGTGAGGATGTCTTAAGCCAGCTCAAGGGATTCGAACTTGAAGACAAAGTTGAGGAGCTTCATCGACAAAGGGATGAAGCAAGCGCCGCTGGTCGTGGGAGTGAGGCTAGGGAGTATTCAAAGAAAATTGAGAAGCATACCGTCCGGCTGAAAGAGCGTGGCGACAGGCTCGAAGATCTGCCTGCCGTCACGAGAATATTTGCATATGGGATACTCACTTCTTTTATTTTTGTGATCGCCTTCTCGATTCTGCTTGCTCCGCTTTTTATGCTGTTAATGACCGGCTTTTTTTGGGAGTGGTGTAACGGTGATAGCGATTGGTTGCGCTCTCCTGAGAGGATGGTCACGCTGGTTCTTGCCTCCCTCATCTTGGCCTGTTTGGGGGTGAGAGTCGTTTCATGGCATTTCAGCCCGGAAGCAAAAAAAACGGGAGAAAAACCTTGGTAAAAATGTGGTAAGTGTGTCCCCGGGTGTTGTTGAGCACCCACCCTAACTTTCGATGGTTGATGAAATCCGTCTATTTTCCACCTCTGGCTCAGGCCACCAATCCAAAGCCTTACATCTATAGTCTTCTGACTGCCAGGAATTTGCTTTTGCCGGAAAGGTCGCGGAAACCGGATTTGGCGGAAGACATGGGCGAGAAAGGGAGTTACACTCCACTTACGATCAGGGCGAAGGATACCTTTTACGATTGGTGTTTCATTGATGAATTGCTAAAGCTTTTGGTGAAAATGTCTTCACTCCGATTCTTCTCCATCCTTCTTCTTTTTATCACGCCGGGAGAAGTCACTTCGACAACATCCGCCTTGTTGGTGCGTAAAATATTCATTCTGAGAAAAGTGAAGGTTTGATGTCATACTCCCCACAGGCAATATTAGGGTTTTTTGCACTCCAACGCACGGCCACAAAACAACATGATGAAACGTAAGAAACTTAGAATCCTCTCCGCCCTCTGCGTCGCGATCTTCGCACCAGGCTTGGCAAACGGAGCTGCGATCCCTGTCAATAATGCTAGCTTTGAGGACAACGTTCTGGGTGGCAACGCTTGGGCCGATGCCATTCCCAACGGCTGGTTTTCCGAAGGTAACGTTGCTGGAACACCAGGTGCGCCAACTACGGATCCCAACTTCAA
>JAQWZU010000095.1 GCA_029253285.1 Akkermansiaceae bacterium
AAGGGCGCGGTCCACTACGCAGATGGCCTTCTTTACTGTGTCGATGAAGATGAAGGTTCGGTCTTCATTGCCGAAGCAACTCCAAAGGGATTCAGCGAAAAGGGAAGATTCCCAATGCCTAAAGAGACCGAACTTCGCAAGGGCACGAATGGCAAAGTCTGGACCCACCCTGTGGTCTTGGACGGTAAGCTCTATTTACGGGACCAGGACCTTGTCTTTTGTTACGACGTGAAGGGCTAGGACTTGAACTCGCGGTCAGCCTGTTTGCGATAGCCGTTCAGGTTGGCGGTCTGGTTGTCGAAGACCTCGAGGATGGAGTAGGAATTGTTTTCTGCTCCCTTTCCTTCGATGACCGCAGAGAGCGTGCAGTAGGGGATCTTATTGATTACCGTGAGCTCGTTCTTGTGGCTATGGCCCTGGAAAACGGCGAGGACATTTTTTGAGTGTTCGAGGATCTTCCGGACTTCGAGACATTGTTTGATTGCGTAGCTGTGTTTAGGAGGGAGGTCGAGTCGTTGATGGGCGAAAACGAGAGTGGGGAGTTTGTTCTCTTCGAGGTTTTTTTTGAGCCACGCAATCTCTTCCGGCGGCATGTTGGGATCGTTCCATTTGGAATTATTCCGGCCGTAATGTTCCAGGTCCTTGGTGTAGCATGCATCGAGAATGACGAGATGAACTCCGTTGAGATCAAAGGAATAGTGTCCTGATTTGCTGGCGGTCTTGGCGTGTTGGAAAAACTCCTCTTTGGTCAGGGTGTCGACACAGTGATTTCCTAAAACATAGTGGCAGGGAATACCGGGTTCGTTCATGATGGGAACAATTTTTTTGAGGTAGGAAAGCTCCTCATCCACCGTGGGCGCGGCATCGACGAGATCGCCTAAACAGACGATGGCGTTGGGGTTTTTTTCTTTGAACAGAGCCGAAAACTCCTTCGCTTTGGCTAGACTGTCCCGGTAAGCACGAGATCCTCGTTGGGGCTTGTCAGCATAGTGGATGTCGGTGACAAGTCCGAGAGAAAGGAGCTTCTTTGGTGCGGAGCTCTTGTCCTGACCGAGCAGATGTCCTCCGAGAGCAAGACTGCTGATGTGGGCAAACTGTCTACGTTTCATGATTGGGGATCTTAGGCGGTTTTTTCCTCGAGTGACGAGGACTAATCAAAGCCAGATCCGAAAGATCGAATACGGCCTCTTCGGCATACGTGGGCGGAGTGTTAATGAGCGGATTGCACCTTGAAGAAGAGTTTGTCCTCAGGGGAAGTCGCGCCGACCCAGCCCCCTTGGGTAAGGAGGGCGATCTCCGCCAACGAGAGCTTGTTGGGCAGATCTGAGCGGTCAAGATCAGGGCTCCCGGGGTGGAGGTGTTGCGTGATGATTTGTGATCGAGTTTTCGGAGGATGGCATCTAGACTAAAGCGGATGAGCAAGATCTTGGGGAGAATGTGTAGTTTCCTATTCCTGATGACCAACGGTTTGTGCGGGGAGGGGATTCGGCTGAATGAGATTCAGGTGATTGGAACTCATAATTCCTACCACCTCGCCCCTTCGGCCGGTAAGCTTAAATTAATCGGGCTTTTTAGTAAGCGGGGAGCAGAGGCTTGGGCGTATTCACGGAAGCCCTTGGATCAGCAGCTTGAAGCCGGGTTGCGGCAGTTCGAGTTGGACATTTTCGCAGATCCGAAAGGGGGGCGTTTTGGGACGAGCGAGGAGATGAAAAAGCCAGGCATGAAAGTGATCCATGTGCCGGGGATTGACGAGGGGACGGTGCACCCGACCTTGATCGGAGCCTTGCAGGCGGTAGAGAAATGGTCGGCGAAGAATCTCCGTCATGTCCCGATCATGATCCTGATCGAATTGAAGGATCGTGCGGAGATGCCGCTTGCGCCAAAGCCGATTCCTTTTGACCGGAAGCAGATGGAAGCGGTGGAACAGGAAATCCTGAAAGTGTTCAAGAAGGAGAAGTTGATCACGCCCGATTTAGTGCGGGGTGATTCGGCATCCCTGAGAGAAGCGGTTTTGAAAAAGGGATGGCCGGGATTGGATTCGCTTCGAGGGAAGGTGATGTTTTGCCTCGATAACGAAGGGAAGCATCGGGAGATTTATTTGGAGGGGAATCCTACTCTCGAAAAGAGACTATTGTTCGCCAGTGTGGCCAGGGAGCACCCGGCGGCCGCGTGGATGAAGCGGAATGATCCGGTGAGGTCTTACGATGAGATTCGAACGCTCGTGAGCAAAGGGTTCATGGTAAGGACCCGTGCTGATACTGACACGAAGGAAGCGCGGGCTAACGATGGGAAACGCCGGGACAAGGCTTTGGCCAGCGGAGCTCAGTTTGTGAGCACTGATTTTCCCAGACCCGATCCCAAGCTGGGCGAATACGAGGTCGCCCTTCCCGGAAAGGTGGTTGCGAGGGTTAATCCGGTTTCGGGGAAGAGCAAGCACGCCGGGGAAGTGGAATAGAGCTTTTAGCCGCGGAAGCTCATGGATTTTCAGGCCACCGACGGGGCATCCGAAGTAATTATTTCAGCACCTGCGCTGCTCTGGCCTGAGCTTCCGGGAGGGGAAGACCGGCTTTGGCGCCGGGGCGCTTGTGGCCGATGTGGGACATCCAGGATGGAGAGAGAACGCTTTGGCGTCTGCGGTAGAAGTCGACGAGGTCTTCGGGGAGCTCGGGAAGAGGTTCATCGAGGAGGCTTCGGTGGATCGCTTTGGCCATTTCACGATGCCCGGTTTTGTTAGGGTGAATGCCGTCGCTGGAGAGGGAGAACCCGGGATTCTTCTGACGCTGGGCTTGTTGGAAATTGTTGATGGCAGTGTGGAGATCGACAACCGCTTCGACCCGAGGGGATTGTTTGACAATCCAGGTGGCATAAGGGGTGAGGACATCGCGGTCATAGTGTTCGTAGATGGACGTCCATGAAAACGAAGAAGCATCCGAAGAGACAAGAGCCTTCCGGGCGCCGGGAGCGAGGGGATCGAAGGGCGGAGGCGTGAGGAGAATGAGCTTGCAACCGGCTTTGTCTGCTTTGGCGATCAGGGTGTTGACGCCTTTCTGATAGGCCGCAAAGCGCTCTTCAGAGAAGGGATGGTAGATGCCGTCGTTCATCCCGTAGCAAGCGAAGATGAGGTCCGGTTTTGCTTTAGCGAGGGCGCGGTCAAGGCGCTCCTGCAGGTTGGGTCTGGGAAAGGGATGTTTTGGTTCGGAGAGTCCGCAGAGGGTTTCGGAGGAAAGGCCGGCTGCAATGACTTCGGGAGCATGACCTTTGAGGTGAAGCGCGGCTTGCAGATCGTGGATGAAATGTCGGCTTGCGGTGATGGAATCGCCAAGAAAGAGAATGCGGTTGGAGCCGAGGAGGATGTTCTTGGATTTGGTGACTCCCCAAACATCCTCGAGGATGGGGACGATTTTGGGGTCGTGTTCGATGAGGGCGGCACAGTCGTAGGGTGTGATGTCGTTTTCGCCGAAGTAGGCCTCGGTGGTTTCTGCGAAATACTCCATCTGGTTGTTCATGGCGTAGGCCGGACCGTGGTAGGTTTTAAGCGGCTGCCCGGGAACGCCGGTGCGACGCGGGACGTCGATGTAGGTTCCCGATTTCTTGGCGCGACGGTAGGCGAGGAAAATCTCCTGATGGTCGTCGCCGAGAATGTGGTTGTGATAGGCGTGGGAGAGCTCGTGGAGAGCGAGGTTGGGCATGCGCATCGTGTCCTGCTTGAATTGCGGGATGTTGGTATACTCGATGGTCTTGGAAAACTGAACCGGGAAGCCATTGGCCTTGAGCCAGCCCGAGCTTGGGTGATGACAGGCACTGCTGTTTCCGTTTTTGGAGGGTGAGAACCAATGGGGGACTTTTTTCATGTAGTCGACAGCAGGTGCGGGGACACGGTCGATGATGTCTTGGAGTTGGTTGCCGAGAAGATGAAGGGCGAGTTTTGTCTCCTCGGGATGGTTCTTTTTAAGATCCTCATGCACGAAAATGGTCCAGCCTTTGTGATTCTCGCCGGTGTATCCTTGCGGGGGAGGGAACTTGGGATGGTGTGCCGCGAGGAGATTGGCGGCGAGAACGTCGCGATAGGAGACAAGCGCCCTCATTTGCTTTTGATCGAGCTTGGCGAGGAATTCCTTGTTGGAAATTGCGCGGTGGGCGGCGAAGGCCTTTTTCCCTTCAAGATCGAGTTGATGAGCCGGATGCTTCGGGTGCTGCCTCTTGAAGAGGGAATAGGGAGTCAGTTCGGCAAGGGCAGCTCCTGTGAGGAGGATAGTAAGGAAGAGGTGTCGGATCATGGTGATGTCGGTGAAGATCTGAAGTTAGATGCAGTTCCTAATACCTCTGGTGCGCTTTGCAATGAAG
>JAQWZU010000077.1 GCA_029253285.1 Akkermansiaceae bacterium
ATCGTAATGCTCATTCTCCCCGCCCTCGCCATGGCCTCCAATCTTCGTAACTTTGCGACCAAGGAAAATTGGCTCCTCTTCGGAATTGGATTCGCCACCATCCTCCTCGAAATCTGGATGATCGTTGAAGCAATCTCTGTCTGGAAAAAGAGCAAAGGCCTCCTCGAGGATCCCACGCAAATCAGGGGATCATCAAACGAAGGTGGGCGCTCTTGTTAAGTTCCCACAGGGGCCAACTCACCCCTGCATGGGCCAAGGCCCAAGGCTTTAGAACCAATCGGGTGCTGAAACGCACCATCGTTCAAAGCCCCGGACTGCGACCTAGTGGCAGCGGCCTAAGCTGGAAAGTTTGCTATCAGGAATTCGTCCCCGGGGTGCGCACGCGATCAATCAACTCCCGAATCTCCTTCGGCGGCTGAGGGGTCAACGTTGCCACTGTTGCCGCCACGATGAAGTTCACGAACATTCCAAGGAATCCAATTCCCTCCGGCGAGATTCCGAAGAGATACTGATCTTTCGTTCCCCCCATAAACTGGAAGTAGATAATATATCCCAGGGTGAAGGTAATCCCGGCAACCATCCCGGCAATCGCTCCTTCTTTGTTCATCCGACGGGAGAAGATTCCCATCACCAAAGTCGGGAAGAAGGACGAAGCAGCAAGCCCAAAGGCAAAGGCTACAGTCTTGGCCACGAAAGTCGATGGGGGGTTAATTCCAAAGTAGGCCGCCACGAGCAACGCCCCCAACGAGGCTCCCCTGGCCCATCTAATTTCCTCCTTATCGCTCAACTCAGGTTTGATTACCTTCTTCATCAAGTCGTGGGAAATCGACGTCGACAGAACGAGCAACAAGCCCGCCGCCGTCGAAAGCGCCGCCGCGATACACCCAGCCATCAAGAGCGCGATCACCCATTGGGGAAGCCCGGCCATATGAGGGTTGGCCATCACCATGATGTCCTTACCGAAGGTCAATTCGTTCTCTTCCCCTGCTTTGATCTTCTCGGGGCCCCGATACTGAACCACGCCATCGCCATTCTTATCTTCCCAAGTCATCTGCTTGGTCTCTTCGAACTGAGCAAACCAAGAGGGAAGTTCCTCCTTATTCTTGCCGTCCAAACTCTCGATGAGATTGACCCGGGCAAACGCACCAATCGTTGGAGCGGTGAGATAAATGACCGCGATAAAAGACAGCGTCCAACAAGCCGAAGTCCGCACTGCCTTGACATTTTTCACGGTGAAAAATCGCACGATGACGTGAGGAAGCCCTGCTGTCCCGCACATCAAGGCAGCCGTGATACAAAACATGTCGATCGTCGAAAGCGACCCGCTGGTATAGTGACTGAATCCTAAATCGGCATTAATTTGATTCAATTTCACCAGGAAGGGCACCGCTGGTTCACTATTGGTATATTCACCAATGAAGCCCAATTGCGGAATGACATTGTTGGTCATCGCAATCGCAATAAAAATCGCCGGAATAGTGTAGGAGAATGCCATCACGCAATATTGCGCCACCTGAGTGTAGGTAATCCCTTTCATCCCTCCAAGTCCTGCGTAGAAGAACACGATGGAAGCACCGATCAGCACTCCAAGCGGAATCCCGATATTAAACAACTGGGAGAAAACAACTCCGACCCCACGCATCTGCCCCATAATGTAGGTCAGACAAATGAAGATCGCACAAACGACAGCCACCAAACGAGCCGCCTTTGAATAAAAGCGATCGCCGATAAAATCAGGTACAGTTGATTTCCCGAACTTCCGCAAAAACGGAACCATCAAGACGGTCAGCAGCACAAAGCCGCCGGTCCATCCCATCAAGTAGCGCGATCCGTCATAACCATCGACCGCCAGCACTCCAGCCATCGAAATAAAGGTCGCGGCACTCATCCAGTCGGCTGCGGTGGCCATCCCATTGGCAAATGGCGAGACTCCGCCGCCCGCGACGTAGTATTCCTTCGTAGATCCAGCGCGGGATTTGACCGCTATCCCAATATAGAGAGCGAACGAAATCCCAATGAAGAGGAAATTCCAGTGATCTTGGCTCATCGTCCCTCCTCCTCGTCTACTTCAAATTGTGCATCGAGCTTTTTCATCCAAAAAGCGTAGCTGATCAGCAGGAGGACAAAGCAAATGATCGCTCCCTGCTGGGCCATCCAAAATCCAAAGGGCGCCGTGCCGATCTTCGGGAAATTTACATCCAACCAATCCCGCAGTAAAATTCCGCAGCCATATGAGACGAAAAACCAAATGCTGAGCAGGACGCCCACACATTTAAGATTCGCCTGCCAATACCTTCCTCGAGCCGTATTTGTCTCTTCCATCATGTTTTGCTTCCCACATGACCTAACAACTCGTCCATGTCCCTGAAAGACAGAAAATACTCTGGCGCGATTTTTCATTCCGGCTCCCGCTGATTCATGCTTTGCTCTCCCCACCAGATTCTCTGGCCATTTCCTATCCATCCATGAGTGCTCCCACCCAAGTCCGATCCCTCGACCGCCTCCCCAAAACCGGCAGTCTGATCATCCCAGGACGACTCGATGCCCAACTTGCTGGCGATCTCGTGAGCACCCTGAAGGGCCGGACTATCACCTGGCTGGCCGAAGAATCGACCGCTCTCTCCCAGGATCTTCAGAACTTCCTACAAGCCAGCGGACTAGACGGAGCGTCATTCTCAAAAATTGACCCGGCGCTCACCGATGTCGGAGCCTATCTCGAAGGAAAACTTGAAGGAAATGGTGTCCTAATCTTCGTTCCCAGCGAGACAAATTGCCGCCCGGGCGCCCCCTACCGCATTCCGGCCGACACCCTACAGGCCTTGTGCTTCCTAGGATTACCGGTCACTCCTCTCGACATCAGCCTTCCCGCCGAAACCTGCCTCGCCACAGAAAGCGCGTCCAAACTCCCCTCTGCCATTCTGACTTTCGGCCCCAGCATTGCGAAAGGGCAGGCCACCATCGCCCGCTGCCGGGAATCCCTTCTCATCGCAGCCGAAGAATCATTCTCCTCCCGCCATTTCCTCAATGGCTCTCTCGCAATGGCTCTCCTCGTCGGCCTAAAAAAGCACGGTGCCTCAAATCACCTCTACGACGGCACGGATGATTCTGAGATCGCCTACGGGAAAATCCTCGGAGCTGCCATCGCTCTCTCCAAGGAAATCAAAACCGCTACCAAGAAGAATCGCGTCGGTATTATTCTCCCCCCGGGGAAAGCCGGACTCATCGCCAACATCGCAGTCCTCTTTGCCAACAAGGTTCCTGTTAATCTCAACTTCACCGCTTCCCGCGAAGCCGTTCACTCGGCCATCCGCCAGTCTGATCTCGATAAGTTCATCACCGCCGATCCCTTCGTCCGCAAGGTCAACGATTTCCCCTGGCCACCCAATCGAGACCTTCTCTTCATCGAACGAATTCTTCCCCAAATTAAGAAAGCCATCGTCAAGTGGTCTCTTCTTGGAAAAACCCTCCCCGCCAATGTCCTCGCCCAAATGCTCGGAATTGGAAAATCGAAGGGAGACGATGAAGCTGTCCTCCTCTTCACCTCGGGTTCATCAGGCGAACCCAAAGGCGTCCCGCTTTCCCACCGCAACATCCTTGCCAATGTCTGCCAATTTGGCCGCCAACTCGGGCTCCCGCCCAAATCCAAGCTTCTCGGATGCCTCCCGCTGTTCCATTCCTTCGGGAGCACCGTAACCCTCTGGTTCCCCGTCATTGAAGGCCTCGACCTTGTGACTTATCCCAGCCCCCTCGAGACAAAGCGCCTCGCCGAGCTCATCAGCCAGCATCAGATCAACCTCCTCCTCGCCACCCCGACCTTCCTTCGCGGATACATGCGACGGATCGATCCCGAGCAACTCAAGTCGCTCCAACTTGTCGTCACCGGTGCGGAAAAGCTTCCCAACAATCTCGCCACTTCGTTCGAGGAGAAATTTGGCATCCTTCCCATGGAAGGCTATGGCTTGACCGAAACTTCCCCCGCCACCAACGTCAACCTTCCTCTTTCTGATCAGTCACCCGAACTACCGGTTATCCCTTCCCAACGTTTCGGATCAGTGGGCCCGCCTCTTCCCGGCATCGCCGTGCGGATCACTAATCCCGCCACTGACGAAAATACCGCCATCGACCAATCCGGAATCATCTGGCTCAAAGGTGCCAACATCTTCCAGGGATACCTCAATAAACCCGAACTCACTGAAAACGCCCTCGACTCCAACGGCTGGTTCAAAACCGGCGACGTCGGCCGCATGGATGATGATGGGTTCCTTTTTATTGAGGGTCGCATCTCCCGCTTCTCAAAAATCGCCGGCGAAATGGTGCCACACGAAACCGTCGAAGCTGCCATCAATTTAGTTCTCGGATTAGATCAGGAAACCGAGCGTCAGATCGCCATCATCGGCATTCCCGATGAAAAGAAAGGCGAAGCCATTGTCCTTCTCTCCACCATCTCAGGTCGGGCCCTCGAACAAGAAAGCCTCGATATCCGCTACAAGCTCATGGATCAGGGCATCCCGTCCCTCTGGTGCCCCAAGATCATCATGCCTGTTGAATCCATCCCGGTGCTGGCCTCCGGAAAACTCGATATCAAAGGCTGTGATGAGCTAGTAAGAAAGTAGCGCCATGCACGACTCCCAGCTGATTCGTTTCGACCGATTCATGGAGCAGGCCCTTTACGGCCCCTGCGGATACTACACCAGCCAGCGGCCGATTCTCGGTGCGAGAGGTGATTTCACCACCACGCCGAAACTCACCACCGCTCTCGCCGCGAGATTGGCCCTTTGGATTATTGAAGCCTGGAAGCGACAGGGTCAAAATCTCTCCGTTATCGAACTCGGCCCCGGCGATGGCACTCTCGCCCGCGACGTCCGCAAGCATCTCGGCTTTCTCAATCGACGAAAACTGGACTACCACCTCGTCGAAATCTCCCCACACCTCTGCGAGCGCCAAAAAAATGCTCTTCAGGGAAAAGGACACTGGCATCTGACCCTCGAAGAAGCCCTTCAAACAGTCGGCTCCCAAGCCCTGATTATTTCCAACGAATTTTTCGACGCCTTCCCCGTCCGCATTTTCCGCGAAACGGGCGAAGAACTCTTCCTCGACAAAAAACGCCGTGAAAGTTGGCAACCATCCAACGCACTCCCTGACTCCAATCTTTTCGAATCTCCCCCCCAACGATTTGAAGTCTCAGAATCAATTCAGGAATTCTATCGCGATCAACTTTCCCAATGGACCCGGGGCGAAATGCTCGCCATCGACTATGGCGGCGACGCACAAGAAATATACCACCGGCGCCCCCTCGGGACCCTGCGAGCCTACTTCCAACATCAACGCCTTCTCCCACCCGAAGCCTACCAAAACGCCGGTCATCAGGATCTGACCTTCGACATCCACTTCCCGGACCTCATCCGTTGGGGAAATCAAATCGGGCTTGAAACCAAATCCCTCATCACCCAAGCAGAGTTTCTCGGAACCAATGACACCGAAGGCGCCGGAGGGGCCTTCAA
>JAQWZU010000107.1 GCA_029253285.1 Akkermansiaceae bacterium
ACCGGCAATTGGTTGGGGTGGCGCTCGGTGGCCGCCGTGGCCGTGATGGGTGCCGGAGTTGCTTTCATCTCGGGTGGGGGTAACCCTCCTGAAAATCCTTCCGTGGCCTCTTCCATGAGCGAAGCCCCCGTCGGGATTTCGACTGCCGCCTTCACTCCAAGTGATGCCCGTGCCAAAATTCTCTCCACGAACGATGTGGGAGTGATTTGGACGAAGTCTGGACAGGCGGTTCGCTGTATGGAAGTCAATGCCACCAACACGGTCTATTTTCAAAATGAGGAGGGCGAGCAAGTGATCGTCGAGCAACCGACGAGAGAAGTCGTTTTCCTTCCGGCAAAAATTGATTAAACAAAAATTTTAAAATCCAACGCTGAACCAGCAAATGAATAACCAACTCTCAAACACCACTAAAATTGGATTCACGATTCTTCTCGGAGTTCTTGGTAGCGCCCAGGGAATTGAGCGTCCCGGCGGGGCTCCTGTTGAAAAGGCTCCCGTTCCTGCCGAAATTGTTCCCGAGAACAATCAGGGCGTTCATGAGGATGCCGTTAAAAAACCGCTTGAGGCCAAGCAAGCCTTCCTTGGCGTCTCCGGAGATCCGGTGAGCGAGGATCTCGCCTGGCACTTGAATCTCGAAAGCGGACTTCAGCTTAATTTTGTTCTGGAGGACAGTCCGGCTGATCTCGCCGGACTCACCGAGCGTGATATTGTGACCTCGATTGATGACAAAAAATTGACTTCCCAGGATGACCTGAGAGCCGCCGTGCAAGCCAAGGCTCCCGGCGAGGAAATTTCCCTCAAGCTCGTTCGACGGGGACGTCCGATCGAACAAAAAATCAAGTTGGCCGAGCGGGTCGGTTTGCCCCAGCAAGCAAACGACGTGAATCCTTTCCCTGCAGATGACGGGCGTGCTGATTTACAAAAAATGCTCGAGCGTCAACTTGGAAAAGGCGCGGGGAGGATTCCTAATTTCGACATCCAACGCCAGCTTCTCAAGGAAGTGGAAAAGGCCTGGGGCATGAATGGAGGGAATGGGCCCCAGCAACTGAAGTTGAAGCTCGACGATCTCCTAGATCAAAAAGTTGGCGTGAAAGCAGCTGGTTCGGTGATGTTTCAGGATCAGGATGGAAGTGTGGAAATGCGCATGACCGACGGGGCTCGTGAGATTGTCATTCGGGATATCAATGGGGAAATCGTGTTCGAGGGTCCTTACGACTCTGATGTTGATAAGGCCGCAGTTCCCGAGGATTACCAGGAGCGCGTCGAAAAATTCGGCCTAGATAAGCAAGGTGGCGGCCGCATGTTCCACTTCGAATTTAATCAGAAGAAGGAGAAGAAGTAATTTTCCCATCACGTAAGATTTTCAAAACGATGGTCCCTGCGGGTCGTCGTTTTTTTATTATCAGCAGACTACTTTCGAAGGGAATGGGTTTTCAGGATTCGCGCAATTCCGATAGGATACGAGTGTTCGTTTTCAAATCCACTTTGAGTGACTCTTTCAAAGTCCAATGCCGAATAGGGGGGCTCCAATGAAATGCGCCCGGTATTCTTGTCGCAACGTGGGAAGGTTCATCGTGGTGATGGAGGCCTCCTTGTAATTGAATCGGGAGCATTCGGTCTATTCCCAATGCAATGTGGTGATGACCCTGAATCTGTCCTCGTGAGGAATATCACTAAGGGGGGAAGAATTAGAGACGGCAGGCGAAGCCGTCTCTTGCGAAACAAGGGGTTGTCGGTGGTAATTCTGCAGTTTAGTCGTTTTCGTTTTCGCCCGGTTGGTTATCGTAATCTTTTTCTTCGACCGAGGTGTAAAAATTAAACGCGGTGGTCCGACTGATGACTTTGTTTTTGATGGTTTCGATATGTCCATCAAGGAAGCAGCAGTGGACCTGGTCCTTATAGTTGCCCTGGGGAACTTGTTGGATCGTTTCAAATACCCAGCCCTCACCAGTATCGTTATCATTCGACTCGGCGAAAAAGATGGTAGTAGCCTCGTCTTTGACATTGATCTGGCGAACGAGGAAGGCATCCTCCTCATTGGAATCAGGAACGGCTTTGCCTCCGAGGTTTCCGTTGTAGGTGTATCCACCACGGCTGACATCGCTGTTTCCGTAAAGTGAGTAGTATTCCGTAAGTCCGGCACCGAGTTTCTTTTTGGAGAGAGGGTTCTGAAGGACAGTATTGGCGTAGGGTTCGGTCCACTTGAAGCGTCCGCTGGAACGGTCGGCAACCTCTGCCTTCTCCGCGACGAGGTCCCACCATACGAATGAGGCTCCGATTTCACCGGCGAGAACACCTGAATGCGGAGGGAAGCTTCCCGGGGGATGGTATCCGGTCTCGGTGCCTTCACTGACGATATCCATCATGATGGTGTAGATACTTTTCATGTTGCCGGTAAGTTTGGCTGCATTTGCGGCCTGGAAGCCCTTGCGCACGCCAATAATCACGAGGCTGGCAAGGACGGCAAGGATGGCAATCGTGACGAGGAGCTCGACCAGTGTGAAGCCGGCGCGGCGGGAAGTGTGTGGATAAAGTTTCATGTCTGACTCGAAGTTTGAATCTGATGGAGGAAGGTGCAAGTCAAGATTTTGGGGCTTGGACGCAAGGTAAGTGAAAATGAGACTTTTAAAGTCTATGCGGGTTCTTTCTCGAATTTGCGAAAGGCGCGGAATCCGTAGATTGCGATGACGACGAAGCAAACGACCGGGAGCCAGAAGCTGTTCTTGATCCCCAGCTCGTCGATAAATTTCCCCTGCATAAGTGGGAGGACGGCACCTCCGACGATGGCCATAATGAGGAATGCGGAGCCGATTTCGGCTTCTTCGGGCGAGAGGCCGCGAAGGGCGATGCCGTAGATGGTGGGAAACATAAGCGACATGCAGGCCGAGACCGCGACCAGACAGGTGAGGCCGGCTTTCTTATCGAGAAAGATCGCTCCGAGCAGGAGGAGCACTGCCACCACGGCAAGAACTCCCATGAGCCAGCCGGGGCTGAGCTTTCGCATCAGGGCGGTGCAGATGAATCGGCAGGAGAGGAACGTGACCATGGCAGCGACATTCCAAAGGCCGGCTGTTTCGAGATCGAGTTGGGCCACCTCCATGCCGTAGTGAATGACGAAGGTCCAGCAAGTGATCTGCGCTCCGACATAGAAACCCTGGGCCATAACGCCTTCCCGAAAATGGGGGCGCTTCCAGATTCGTTTGCAAACTGCTAGAAAGGAACTCTTCTCAGTATCGTCCTTGAAGCTGGGCATCTTGGTGAGGAAGAACAGAATGAGAAAGCCAAGAACGACTCCTCCGATGGCCAGATACGGGAGGCGAACATACCCGAGGTCGGACTGTTGGAGTTCGCTGAATTTTTCAGGCTCGGTGGCGCGCATCGCGGTGAGAGCATCGGTCACATTGCCGTCGAGCTTGCCGAAGATTTTTTGATGATCCGGAAGGCCGTCTTTGTAGAAAGTGACTTCGGAGCCATCCGCAAGAGCGATTTTGTCGTCTTTTAGTTCCGCCCCTTCGGGGAGCTGAGAAGCGTCGGTGTAGAGATACTGCGTGGCTTCGACTTTCTGCTCCTTCACTTCCTCCCGGAAATTTGTCACGACGAGATTGGGTGCGATGAGAGAAGTCATGACCAGCATGCCGGTTAGGGTGCCGATGGGGTTGAAGGCCTGGGCCAGGTTGAGACGTTGGGTGGCGGTTTCGGGTGGTCCCATCGCCATGATGTAGGGATTGCAGGCTGTTTCCAGGAAGGCCAACCCGAAGGTCAGAATATAAAGGCCGAGAATGAAGAAATAGAAGTTGGCCGCGAGGCTGGCGGGGAGGCTAAGAAAGGCGCCGATCGCGTAGAGTGCAAAGCCGATCATGATGGCTGCCTTGTAGGAATACTTCCGGATAAAGAAGGCCGCCGGGAGAGCCATCGTAAAGTAACCGCCGTAAAAAGCCGTTTGAACAAGAGATGATTCCGCGTTGTTGATGAGAAAGACCTCTTTGAAGACCTTCACAAGCGGATTGGTGACGTCATTGGCAAATCCCCAGAGCGCAAAGCAGCAGGTCGTAAGAATGAAGGCAGCAAGATATTTTTTCGGGACAACTTCTGGTTTTGAGGGGGCTTGGCTCACGAGATTGCTTTGGGTTTCGGCGGCTCCTTTTGCGGGAGCCTTCCGAAAGTGCTCTACACGCGAGGGTTTGTGGAGCGAAAAGTTTGACATCAGGGAGAGGATGGAAAGCGTAAGGAATGCATTCTAGTTTTTTGCTTTCTTCGATTTTTCTTTTGGGAGTCTCCTCCTTGTTTGCTGAATTGCGGGTTCCGCATGTTTTTGGTGATCACATGGTGGTGCAGTGTGACAAGCCGGTGCGGGTATGGGGATGGGCCGTGGCGGGGAAAAAAGTTGAGGTTGAACTTGGTGATCGCAAGGCGAGTGCGACGGCCAATGCGCAGGGGGAATGGCTCGCTACGCTGGAGCCGATGAAGGCGAGTTTTACGGCGAGTGACTTGAAAATCACCAGCGGGAATGAGGAGAAGGTTTTCGAGGATGTTCTCGTCGGTGAAGTGTGGCTTTGCGGCGGGCAGAGCAATATGGAGTGGACGCTTTCCGGCACTTTAAATGCAGATGTTGAAATTGATTCCGCTGATTCTCCGGCAGTGCGTTGTCTCAGGGTTCCCAAGGTTGCTTCGGGAAAGACCGAGGATGATTTTCCGATTGGGGAAGGCGGGGAGCATGTTGGCCGTTGGATGAAGGCGACGCCCGAAGAGGCCGGGCGCTTCACCGCAGTGGGATATTATTTTGCGCAGCGATTAAGTCGGCGCCTGAAAGTGCCGGTGGGCTTGATCGACACTTCGTGGGGCGGAACGATGGCGCAGTTTTGGGTTTCTAATGAAACGCTGGGAGGGATTCAGGAAATGAAATCGTATCTTGATGACCACCAAAAGGCTTTGCAGGATTGGACGAAGGGCGGAGGCGAGAGAGGGGCGAAGAAGAGGTTCGAGACGGACATGGCGGTCTGGGAGAAGGCAAAGAAGGAAGCGGAGGCCAGAGGAGAAAAAGCTCCGGGCGGACGTCCAAATGCGAGGAACTATACCGACCCAGCGAAGAAGGCGCATCCGGGAGCAATGTATCGGGGGACTTTAATGCCCATCGCCCCGTTCACGGTGAGAGGGGCTTTGTTTTATCAAGGTGAGAACAATTCTTTTGGCGAATCATGGAAGCCTTTTCCCAAGACTTTTCCGGCGGTGGTCAGTGATTGGCGTCGCGCTTTTCAAGACGAGAAACTTCCGATGGGCTTAATTCAAATCGCCGGATGGAGCACGCGTCGCTCGATGAGCTACGATATGAATCATCATACCAATGTCGTGCGCGAAGTGCAGTTGCACACCTGGCAGAATACGCCGGGGACCGGTTTGATTGTAAGCTACGATGCCAATAGCGATGGTAACATTCATCCGAGGCACAAACGACCTGTTGGGGAGCGTTCGGCGCGTTGGGCCTTGGCGGAAGTTTATGGGGTGAAGCGTCCGCGCTCGGACCAAGCCTTGGAATGGCGGGGGCCGGTTTATCAGTCGGTTGAGTTTACGGAGGGCAAAGCGATCATCTCATTTGAAGAGGGAACAGCCTTGGGGCTACGTCTGAATAAGGATACCGATCTGGGATTTGTAATCGCGGGAGAGGATAAACAATTTCACGTTGCCCGAGCAAGAGTGCGTTTGGTGAAGGGGAATGATGCCCAGTTGGAGGTTTGGGCCGGGGAGGTTGCCAATCCCAAGGCAGTCCGCTACGCCCAATCCAATCTCCCCAATGGAAGTCTGCTAAACGGCAATGAGCTTCCGGCCTATCCCTTCCGGACCGATCGTTGGCCACTCGTGCCGCATCAGTCAAAAGGGGAGTATGTTCCGGAGTGATCTCGCGCGAGGGTGAGGAGATGGCCCCTCACTAAAGGCAAAAAAATCGCTCCGTGAAATCACGGAACGTCTTGATGAAATAGAGTGTTGTCTTCGCGACCTAACTGCGCCGGCGTTGCTCCAGTCAACTACTCTCTGATCATGGTGCCATCACCCCAAATTTGTCTATTGTCGATGCCTCATTGCGAGAAGCTGATAGCAATGAAATTTCTACTCTCTCTTGTGTTTGAGTAAAAAATCCAACGCAAGAGAATCCGCGCTCTCCCGGAGGTCCCTTCTGATGTGATGTCCTTGTCCTTTCACTTTGCAGAGCACCACTTCAAGGCCGGATTGATTGGCATATGTGTGAACAACAATCTCGTTCCCTTTGTTCACGACTACAGGGTCGGGTCGACATTGATTAAACATCCTCCAGACGTCGATTCGCTTTGATGCCGAATACATCGTCACACTCGGATTGGATGAGCCATTGAAGCTCTTGTCCTGGTCCCCGATGACTTGCATGATCGAGACTGGCTTCGTCTTTTCGCTTGGATCATGTGCACCCTTGACCATGCCACAGCTCATCGGAGACATGGCTGCGAACAGGACGGTTTCCTTGGCCAGCCGATAGCAAAACAGACCTCCACTGGAATGACCGGTTGCATACACAGCTTTCGGATCAACAATCTTATTCGTCATCAAGACTTCAATCACCTTCGATACGAATCCGACATCGTCATGGTCTTGAGCATGGAATTTGTCCTTAAAGTTCCATTTGGCAAGAGGTTGCACAGCTTCAGCGCTGATGACAATGAGACCACGTTTATCCGCGTGGGGACTCCACCTCTTACTTTGACCTTCAGCCTTACCTCCCGCGCCATGGAAACAAAACAGGACGGGAGAGGTGCCTTGGCGACCAAAGGTCTTGGGAGTAGTAATAATGAGTCGCCTTGATAGACCTTCGTGTTTGATCCGGACTTCATTCCTTCCTGGAGATAACGAGGTGAGTTCTGTGGCCAGAGCACCCACTGGTGCAATGGCTAAAACGGTGTTCACTATGAGTATCAGCGTTGTCTTCATTTAGTTCTC
>JAQWZU010000121.1 GCA_029253285.1 Akkermansiaceae bacterium
CTTGGACGTCGCTTTCGGGGCTGCTTTTATCGTTCTTGGTTTCCATAAAATTGTTTTGAGTGATTGTTGAGAGCGCGATCAATGATCGCCATCGCTGCCGTAGTGAATTGGTTCGACCCAGATGTCTTGGTGCAACTTATCTCTTAAACCGAGCCGATTCTTCATTCTAAACAGCCTTTTGTATTTTTTTCCAAATACCAAGTATCCTCCCCCTCGACCAAACATCGCCTTTTCCTCATCCGCCTCCGATCCAAAGGCGGCTTCAAGACCCTCCCGCCAAAAGTAATTTCCTAGCAACAATTGGCTTCCGAGTCTGACCTCAAGGAAGGCTCCTTACGTTCCACCATTCATCGCTTGCGCGCTCAATTCCCCCAAGATCTCACAGCTAGGGTCACTTCTACCGTAGACTCCATTGATGATGTTTCCGCGGAACTACAAACTCTGCTGGAGGCGCTCAGTGGGTAAACAAAATGCTTACCGGCTCGTGATGCAGATACGGAGAAATTGTTGCGGAGTGGTGAGGTTGGCATTCGCTTGCCAGGAAACGGTGTTGGTGCCGTCGCCGTTATAAATTACGGAGGTGCGGACGGTGCTGGGGGTCCAGGTGATGAGATCAGATGACGACTCGACCGTGGCGATGACATCGTCCGCGCTGAGGTTTTGATTGAAGGTGAGGGTAAGGAAAGTTTGCTCACCCGAGGTGATGAAGCCTGGGGTGAACTGAGGTCCGGCGGCGTATTCGACGAAGTTGGGAACGCCATTGTGATTGTCATCAGCGAGGGGATCGCCGGAGAAGGTGGTGGAATCACTTCCGCCAGGAGTTCCTCCCGGCAGGGAACTGGAACGCCAGTTGAATGGATCGGAGAGGTCGGGTGAATTTGCTGGATCGATCAGGGTGAGGCTGGGTCCTCCTCCATCGGGGAAGACGCTCCAGGAACTGTCGTCGAGGTAGGAGAAGTCGAAGATGCTTTCTCCAAGAAAATCCTCGAGGGTAATTCGTTCTCCTCCGTTGTCGAACCTGGTGAAGTTTTGAAAAATTCCCGCGATGTCGGCTTGTTCTGCGAGAGTGAATAATCCGGGATCGTTGACCACCATGATGCGACCACCGGCTGGAAGGGTGGTGTTTTGGGCGAAGGTGAATTCAATTCCTGCGGAGAACGAGACGCCCCCAAGATCAATCGTTTCATTCGAAATGTTTAAGAGTTCAATAAACTCCCGGCCTTCTTGTCCCGCGGGCGGGTGGTAGTTGAGCTCGGACACGATGAGGTTTGCTGAGCTGGCTGGAGTTCCCACTACGAAGGTGGCTTCGGTGAGGGCGGACCATTCTCCGGCGTTCAGCGTGCGGGCTTTGACGGTTAGGGATTGACTGAGATTGATGGGGGCTGAGTAAGCGGAGCCGAGGGGATTATCGGTCCAGGCTTCGCGCGGGTCGCTGCCATCGGTGGAGTAGTAAATGGCGCCTGCGGCGGTGCTGAGGCTCAAGTTAAATCCGGGCGCGACTTCTCCGCCGTGTTGGGATAAGACTGGGGGATCGATGCTGGGATAGAGACCGTGGATGCGGAGTTGGGCAACGACGTGATCGGGCCGGGCCGGGAGGAATTCGGTAGTGATGCGAGTTCGTTCGGCGGTCCACTCGTCGTCTCGGGTATAGGGAGCGGAGCGTCGTTGATCGCCCCAGCGGGCGGACTCGGCGATGACGGCGCTTTCGATTTCAAGCGCACGGGCTTCGAAGCGCGCGGAGGCATTGGTTGGAGTGAAGGCCCCACCATTAAAGAGATGTTTGTAAGCGCGGTCGGCGTAGCGAAGTTGGAATTCCGAGTTGTTGTCTTTGAGCCGAATGTAGACCGAGGCAATACTATCGGTGATGTCGTTGTTGCTGTTCCGTGGGCTGGAATAAATTGGGAAAGGATAGGAGTAATTGCGGGTCCCAGTGGTATCGATCATGGAGTATTCCATATCCCAAGCGTAGGCCTGCCATGGGCCGGCGGGATTGTTGCGACGAACAAGGCGCATGTTGTTGTGACCGAAGTCATCCGGGCCATCGCGCGTTTGCATAAATTGGTGAACAAGCATGTAGTCAATGAGATTGTCGACATCCATGAAGTCGTGGAGTCCCTCGTATTCCGCTTGAGTATCGAGGAGGTTGTTCGAAAAAGTGATCATTTCATCCCAATGA